>JARKQH010000009.1 GCA_029974925.1 Verrucomicrobiota bacterium | reverse complement strand
TACGGGCCGTAAGGCAGCCGGGAGGAAAACTCGCGGCGGCGGAGGGCGACCAAACCGAGCCCGACCACCGCGCCGATCATGGAACTGACCAGCAGCGAGAACACCACGGCCTTCCACCCCAGGAACGCTCCAATCGCGGCCATGAACTTGACATCGCCCAAGCCCATGGCCTCGCGCGGCAACACCACTTCGTTGCAGAGCGCCTCCAGATACGGCACCTGCTCCGGGTTGAACTGATCCTCGCCAATCCGCAACACGGTGGGGCTGAGACGCACCATCACTTCCTGGTAACACCGGTCCACCATCTCAACCCGGCGCGCGCGCAGGCCAATCGTGTCCGAATCCCGGTAAAAGATGTCTTCGTAGGCAACACTGCGGTCCGGCAGAACCAGGGCGGTTTCGGTGAACACGACCCGGGTCTCCCCCTTGAGTTCGAGCCGTTGCCGGCCAAAGAAAACCTTGCCGAGGCGCAGGATGGCGTACACCAGGCCCGCGCCAACACTCATGCCCAGCACGCTGGCCTTCATCCCGCCGACCACGTCCGCTTCACCGTGCAGCGAGGGAACCAGAAAGGAGCACACGAAGCCGGCCGCCGCGCCGCCGAGGGTGATTTCATCGGGAATGATGAAATGCTCGAGGTCAATGAAGGTGGCCGCAACCAAGGCCGCCAGGAAAAACGAGTAAATCAGCGCCAGCGCAGCCGAGTGGGGGCCAAAAGACAGCCAGCAGGCGAGGAACAGCAGGGCGGCCAGCAACTCGACGAGAAAATATCTGGCGGAGATGGGCGCGCCGCAGTTGCGGCAGCGAGCCCGGAGATAAATCCAGGTCACCAGGGGAATGTTGAGATACCAGGGAATCGCATAATGGCAGTGGGGGCAATGCGAAGGCGGCGAGACAATGCTCTGCCCCAGCGGCATGCGGTGGATGCAGACATTGAGAAAGCTGCCCACCATCGAACCGAAAACAAAAAAAACCACCGACCAGAAATGAAACGGAACCGCCGCCCAGTATTTCGGCTCGAAGATGGGTTCAACCATAAATGCTCTCGTGCAGCGCCCGGCGCATGACCTCCACCGGCGCCGGCAGGCCGGTCCACAATTCGAGCGCCTTGACACCTTGATAAAGCAACATCCCGAGGCCATTGACGGCGCGGCAGCCGCCGGCCCGGGCGGCCTTGAGAAGCGGCGTTTCGGCGGGACGATAAATCATGTCGAACACCGCGCCTGCCGAGCTCAAATCGAACCGGGAGGCATCCACCGGCGGGGGGTCCGCCGGGCCGAGTCCGAGCGAGGTGGCGTTGATTACCAGGTCCACCGCACCAGGCGGGTACCCCACGCACACCCCCGTCTCGGGATGGCGTTGATGAATTTCGGCGGCGAGTTCGACCGCCTTGGACTCGGTGCGATTGACCAGAAACAATTGCTTCACGCCGTCCGCCGCCAGCTTTAGAGCCGCCGTTCGGCCGGCGCCGCCCGCGCCCAGCAACAGCACGCGCAGCCCGGCCACTTCGAGCCCCAAGTCCTCACGAATGGCACGGGTGATGGCCTCGGCATCCGTGTTGAAGCCGTGAGAGCGCACCTCGGCGGGAGGCTCTTGAAAATCCCGCAGCGGGCGCCAGTCTCCGCCCGGCGCGCGTCCTTCAAAGCGGATCGTGTTGACCGCCCCCCAAGCTCGGGCTGAGGCGTCCAGGTGATCCATCCATTCGAGGGCCAGGATCTTGTGGGGGACGGTGAGGTTCAAGCCGATGAAATGCATGCGACGCGCCCCCTCGATGGCCCAACGCAGGTCCTCGGGCCGAACATCGAAGGCCAGGTAGCGCCAGTTCAAACCCAGTGCCGCCATCCCGGCATTCTGCATGGCCGGCGAGGCCGAATGGCCAATCGGATGCCCCAGCACCGCGCAGCAACGGGTCCGGGCATTGATCAATTGTGCAAATGGCTCAGGCACCCGGGGTGTATAAGGAAACCGCGGCCAAAGTTCAAAGTCGAACTTCGGGGAAAAGCCTAAAATCCATGGGACCCCCCCGCGTCGAAATGCTCATTTGAGCGCGTTGGAAATCCGCGGTGGATTATTTCGGCCCTGGAAACGGCTCGCGCAACTCGCGGCTCCACGCCTGCCATTGGGCCTTCAAAGCCGCGACCCGTTGGGCATGGACGGGATCGCGAGCCAAATCATGTTTCTCGTCCGGATCCTTTGCCAGATCGTACAGCTCGGCGTCTGACAGGTCCGCAGCGTAGGTTCGCATGCGCGGTCGTGTTCCGGGGGCATAGTCCGCCGTCCGCACCAGCTTCCAATCCCCGTCCCGAATGGCCATTCGCTGGTCAATCCGCCAATACAGCGTTTGGTGCGGACGCCCGGCGTTGCGCCCGTCGAGAAACGGCCAGAGGTTGACCCCATCCAGCTTCCATGTCGGCCCGGGATTCAAGCCAGCGGCGGCGGCAAGGGTGGGATGAATGTCCAACTGGATGACCGGCCGGTCAAAGACGGTGCCGGCGGCCAGCCGCCCCGGCCAGGCCATAAAGAAGGGTACCCGGATGCCGCCCTCGTAAGTCGAGCGTTTGAACCCGCGCAGGTTGCCATTGCTCGAGGCCCGGCCCGGGTCCGCCCCATTGTCGTTGATGAACACCACCAGCGTATGCCGCTCCAGCCCGTGTTGGCGCAGCGCACCAACGATCCTCCCGACCGCTTCGTCCAGGGGCACCAGCATCCCGGCCATGGCGCGACGTTTGGGGTCCGGAATGCCGCCCAGGTTGTCGAGGGTGTCCCGGCGTGGTTGGATGGGATCGTGAACCGCCCCAAAGGCAACATAGAGGAAGAACGGTTCCTTTTGGGACCGGCGGATAAAGTCCACGGCTTCGCGAGCGATGGCATCGGTTTGGTATTCCTTCTCGACCACGATCTCGTTGTTGCGCATCCATTCGTTCTCCTTTCGCCCCGCCGGCCGGTCGGGGTAAAAAGGCCGCGCATAATTCAACCAGCCGTAGAACTCGTCAAAGCCACGGGCCAGCGGCCGATGCGGCTCGGCGAATCCCAAATGCCATTTGCCCACGAGAGCCGTTCGATAGCCCAAGGGTTTGAGCCGTTCCGCGATGGTCGGATGTTCGCGGGACATCCCCCATTCATAACTTTCACAGTTGAATTCGTGTCCGAAGCGCTGCGGATAGACGCCGGTCATGAGGCCCGCGCGCATGGGACTGCAAAGCGGGGCGCTGACATAGGCCTGAGTGAAACGGACACCGCCCCGCGCCAGCGCGTCCAGGTTGGGGGTGGGGATGTCCCTGCCGCCTTGGACTCCCAAATCCGCATAGCCCATGTCGTCGGACACCATGAGGACAAAGTTGGGCTTCTGGGAGGGGATTGCTTCGGCGGCACCAGCCGGGAACACCGCCATGGCCGGCAACCAGAGAATGAACAGGCCGAGCCACCCCATCGGATTTCGAACTACGGAAAAGCGCCGGCCCCGCAATGCTGAAGAGGACGTCAATTCCATCCCGTCTGGAAGGTTCTGGAGGCACATAAATGGTCTTTGGAATAACCGTGTAAAACCCACCGCATGCGGACCGCAGTGTCGGGTAAAACCCTGAACCGCCAGCCAACCCCCTCCCGGCCGCCACCGAGGACAATGGCTCCGCCTTGCCGCAACGGCTTTTTCCCATGATTAAGGCCAGCCTCCATCGAACGGAGTTTTACGAGCCCGCCCTGCTGCCGGGGAGTTTCTTGATCAAGGAGAAATTGCAGATGCGCACCGACGGTTTGCCGTCGGCCCCCATGACGACACTTCCGGAGTGCCGGATGGAGAGCAGATAATGGGTCGGTTTGGGGAACAGATCACGGTAACCAGCCGCAGCCAGCTTCTTTTGCTCCCGCTTGAGCAACTGTTTGGCCTCGCGGTTCGAAATGACACCGTTATGAACGGCTTCCTGCAAATTCATGCCGCGACAGTAGGCTTCGTCCTTGTTGGCAAGGATTTCGTCCAGCCCGTTCCAGAATCCCCAGATGGTGAGGTAATTGTGGTTGGAGCGGAGCACGGGCCAGCCGTCAGGCGTCAAGAGATTTCGATGCGATTGGTAGGGACGGTTGTCCAGCACATAAAGTTCCGAGCGGATGGATTCCAGCCCCGACATGTAAATGGCCCGGGGATAGACCGTATCGAGGCCCTTTGCCTTGAGGTCCAACGCAATGGCCACCTCCTCAAAGGGGCTGTTGTAACTGGCGTTGGCGAGCTGGCTTAGACAGGCCCCCTCAACCTCCGGCGCGGGCTGTTCGCCCACGCGGGAGAATTTCCAAACCAGGTTGATGCGGTCCTTCGTTAGCGTGTAATAGGTTTCATTGGTCGAACTGAGGCGTTTGCTGGGGGTCCGGCGCCACCGTTCCGGAATGAAGTAATCGAACAGGTCGGGGTCCTTGCCCACCACCCAGAGCATCCCATGCGTGCTGCCGGCATAACCCCAGACATAGTCCACGTCCAAAATCCGGGTGGGCTTGAGGTGGGCCGGGTATTCGGCGACTTGATGATTCTCGAACCGGTCGCGTTGGTGCCGGAGATAGAGGGCGCGCCGGGACGACTGCATTTCCTGCTCATGTTCGGGCGTGCGCTGGAGGAGCTCAAAATCAATCAGGGCGTAGGCGTAGTCCCCCGAGCGCTCGCGCAACAGCGTGCCGTCGCGCCGCCAGCGGAGGATGATATGGGCCGGCTTGTGGTCCACCACCATGAAGCCGTTGCGCTCCATCTGCGCCTTGGCTTTCAATGTCAACCGTTTTAACTCCTCAGCGCGCTGTTCGCCCCCTTGAACAGCCACCGCAAGCGCCGCATCCGCCGACTCCCCTTTGACCCAGTGATAGATCAGCACGTATTGGCGGAAGATATCCAGCTCCACATCGCGGAACTTGGCTTGCTTGCGCTCGATGCGGTGGGTGCTGCGCCCGGTCTGCCAGAGTTCCAGCCGCTCCGGCGGAACGTAAATGGCCATGGGGCGGTGCGTGAGAATGCGGCCGGCGGGCTTGCGATCGCGCAATTCCATCACCAGCGAAAACTCCTCATACGGACTGTTGAACTCCACATGCGAGAACTTCTCGAAGGTCAATGTGTCCAGGGGGACGTCCTCCCCCACGCGGCAGCATTTCACGACCAGGTCAATGGACCGGCCGTTGACCACCTTGGTGGGGATGCGGTAAACGACGCTGGTGCCGCGCAAACGCTCGCGTTTTTTCTCGAACCACAACTCCTCGCGCCAGTTCTCCAACTGCAGGTGTTCCAGGAAAGGCAGGCCGTAGCGGGTCACATAAAGGTCGCCCCCGTTGGTGGTAGGCACGTGGACATAGTCCACCCCCAAAAGGCGCATCGGCGTGGCGTTCGGCGGAAGACGACGCCCCTTGAACTGGCTGGCGTCCTCGGGCGCGGCGGCCGATGCGCGCGCCCCCCGGCCTTCGAGTCCCAGCGGCAATTCAGGGCTTTCGGTTCCGGCCGGCTGCCCCGCCGGCGCGGGCAGGTGTGTTTGACTTTTCAATTCAGCAACAGTTTAGCCTCCCTGCCCTGCGGATTTCAACTCCCGTCGCGCCTCGCCGCAGAGCCCAATCCACGTGAAAAGACGGCTGTCATTCTCACTCCCTGCCTGTATAGTCGGCTCCAGATGAAACCGTTCAGCGCAGCCCAACCCGTTTGGCTGTCACTGCTCCTGGTCTCCGCCACAAGCCTGCCCGGGGTGGAAGCAACAAACCGGGTTGCCAATGGCTCTTTCGAGGAGGTCCGCCCCAACACGGCCGTGCCCGCCTTTTGGGCGGCGGCCGGCAATGCGCGCCTGAAACAGGAGTTGACTCTGGACAAAGGGCGCGATGGAAAACGCTGCGCCCGTCTGGCCTGCACCGAGTTTGCCGGTGACGGCCCGGATTTTCATGCGATGATTTGTCAGGTTGGAACAATTGCCTTGCGGCGCGGCCAATGGTACCGGCTGACTTGCTGGGCCAAGGGCCAGGCCATTAGGTCCGGGTCGGTGGAAATCGGGCTCTCCGACACCCGGCGGTGGGCCAATGCGGGCCTGGCCGACGCCTTTACCCCCACCTCCGAATGGCAGCGGTTCGAGTTCCGGTTCCAGGCAAGCCAGGACCTGCCGGCCGAAAACAGCCGCCTCCAGTTCTGGTTCAAGAGCACGGGAACCCTCTGGCTGGACGACGTGGAACTCATCGAGTCCGAGGCCGGCCAGCAATGGTTTCCACAAATTGTGACGGCGGGCGTCAAGAACGCCGTTCCAAACAGCAGTTTCGAGTGCGGCGCCGCCAATTGGGGCAGCTACACCTGGGGCTTGAGCGGCTGGGCCGGCAACCTGTACCGGCTGGAAGGGGCGGTGGTGGAAACCCCTTCGCCCCATGGCCGGCATTGTCTGCGAATTTCGCTCGCACCCGACACGCTGCCCGTCTTTCATTTTGATTACTATGAGCCAGTGAGACAACCCGTGCGCCGCGTGCTGGCGGCCAATCATGGCTGGTTCCGGGTCAAACCCGGCGAAAAGCTAACCCTGTCGGCCTGGTTGCGGACCGATGCGGAGGGCGCCGTCGCCCAACTGGCCGCGGTCGCCCCCGGCGACCGATTGCAACGCAAAGCGGTCAAACCCGGGCGAAACTGGGAGCGGTTCGAGTTCAGCTTCAGCGCCGCGCAGCCATTCATGTTCATCGCGGTCGGACTCGACCTGGAAGCCTCGCAACAGACGGGGGGGACGTTGTGGATTGACGCCGTGCAACTCGAGCAAGGGGATCGGGCAACCGATTACGAGCCGCGCGCGCCGGTCGAATCGTTTCTGGCGGCGGAAGGCTCCCACCACCTTTATTCCGACCCTGCGAAGGGAGTGGAGTTCCTGGTGCGTTCCTTTAACAACACAGACGAGCCGCAGGCGCTTTCCGGCCGCTTGAGCATCACGGACTTCTTTGACCGGGTTGTGTTCACCCAATCGGTGGAACAAACCCTTGAACCGCATTCACACCGCGCCGCCCGCCTGAGCGGCCTCGCCCAAGGGCGGCGGGGATTCTTCCGCGCTGAATGGCTGGCGCAGGACCAGTCCAATACGCTGCGGTGCGCCGTGCTGGACCCCTCTTGGGCTGGCGCCGCCGATTCCCCTTTTGGCTTCAACCACGCTTACCCGTGGGATTTCCTGGTGGAGTTGGCGCAGCAGGCCGGCGTGAAGTGGTGGCGCGACTGGTCGGCCCAGTGGAATGTCGTGCAGCCGGCCGAAGGTCCGCTCGACTTCCGCGTGCCGGATGAACAAATCTTCCGCGTGCTGAAACTCAAGGGCAAGGTGGACATCTTGCTGCCCTTCCCTTCCGCCCGCTGGGCTTCGACCGCCCGCCAGGATGAAGTCGAAAAGGCCGCCGAAGGGAACCGCTACTTGCGGACGCGGTTGCCTGTCGCCTATGCGCCCAGCCGCCTTGACGACTTCGGACGCTACGCGGCCGCCGTGGCAGAACATTACGGCCAAACCGGTATGGACCAAGCGGTGGCCTTCGAGATCCTCAACGAACCGATTTACACCGACTATGCCTTGCCCCGAAAGTTCGGCTACGGGCTGGAGGACTATCTGCGTCTGCTCGAGGTGGCTCACAGGGCCATCAAGTCCGCCAATCCGAATGCCCGGGTAGTGGGCGGCATTGGCGCGAACCTCACCGCCAGCCTCACTCATGATTTTATTGCCCGCGGCGGCCTGAAGTTCGTGGATGCACTGGACGTGCATCTCTACGACGCCGCCCGACCAGCCGAAGGATTCGACGAATCCTTCCGTGCCCTAAACGAATTGATGCAGCGCCAGGGCGGGTCAAAGCCGGTCTGGATCACGGAATGGGGTTGCTACGCCGATGACGATCCAGCGTGTGTGCCGCACACCGTCGGCGACGCCACGATGAACCGCTGCCGCTGGCCCAACGAACGAGCCGCCTCCGAGCACATCGTCAAGTTCGCCGCGGTCGCGTTTGCCCACGGCGTGCGCAAGATTTTCTTCCATGCCGGCACCTGCGGCGCCATCAACGGGCCGGACGCCAGCGGCGTCCTCTTTGAATACGGCGGCGCGCCGCGAAAAATGCTGCCCGCGGTGGCAGCCTTCACGGGTCTGGTCGGCGTGCCGGAGAAATGTGTGTACCGGCTGGTTGCGGCAGAACGCTGCGGCTTCGTTTTCCGCACCCGCAACGGGGCCGCGGCCGTGGTCTGGGCACGGAATGGCACGACCGGCCACTTGAGGCCGCCTCGTTCGATTCGTGCTTATGACATCATGGGCAATGAGTTGCCAGGTCCTACCTTCGAATTGGGCAGCGCTCCCCTCTACCTCCTCCATTCGAGTACGGATGAGCTCGTCAATGCCCTGACAAGCCTCGGCCCGCTGTGAGCGGGGTTTCTCGCTGCCGCTGACACTCCCACCCCAGACCCTGTGGTACTGCCAGACTTGCTTTGACCCGCTGGTTATCAGTGGCAAAAAGGTGAGAGCCCAAACTGCGACAGATGCCCCGTAAGGGGTTAATTTTAGGACGTTTACGCAGAATCCCGAACAAAAAGATCTGGTGGGTTGGCGGGGACTCGAACCCCGGACCAACGGCTTAAAAGGCCGCTGCTCTACCGACTGAGCTACCAACCCAACAGGGGGAATCAAACCGTCACCTGACCGGCGAGGCTCAAATCAAAGTGAGTCCAAACCTAGTGGAGGCCAGCGATGCTGGCAAGACCTTTCAAGGACTTTTTGAGTCGCCCTGGTTTGTGAGTGAATCTTCAGGACCGCCGCTCTACTGGCCTTTGTAGGGAACGAATGCGGCTTGCGCCTCGGGCATCCATTGCTGCAACTGGCGGATGCGGACCTCGTCCAGAGGATGCGTGCGGAGAAAGCTCGCAAAGAAAGAGGTCTGATCACCGCCGTGAGCCTTGTTATACTCCATGAACCGCTGCCAGAATGCCACCGCCTGCTGCGGGTCATAGCCGGCCCGCGCCATGTAAATCAGCCCGATATGGTCTGCCTCGGATTCCTGGCTGCGGCTGTGGGGAAGTTCCCGCCCCAGTTTCGTCCCCGCGCCATAGGCCAGTTGCGCAATGCTTTGCCAGGCCGGATCGCTTTTCGAAAGGCTCGAACTGAGCACCTGCCCGCCGGTTTGAATCAACATGGCCTCGCTGATGCGCTCGCCGCCGTGCCGGGCCACCGCATGCGCCACTTCGTGCCCGATCACGGTGGCCAGGCCGGCTTCATCCTTGGTGATTTGCAGGATGCCGGTATAAACGCCAACTTTCCCCCCGGGCAGACAAAAGGCATTGGCTTCCTTGCTGTCGAACACGACGAACTCCCATTGCGCGTTGGGCATGTCCGGACCGGCCACCTGGGCGATGCGTTTGCCGACCCGCTGGACTAACGCATTGATAGCCGGGTCTTTGTTGATCGGCGTCTCCTTCTTGAGCTGCTCGAAACTGGTCAAGCCCAGTTGCATCTCCTCGCCTGCGGAGAGGAGCGTCAACTGCTTCCGGCCCGTTACGGGGACAGTCGAGCATCCGGCTCCCACCAGCAACACAACCAGCCCCACGGCCACCAGGCCCATCGCTCGCCCGCGCAAATTATTCATTGTCGTTCCTTTCTTATCATTATGAGAGCACAACCGGCCGCAAATCTCAACCCCTCAACGTGGCCCGGGCTCGTCCAGGCGATTGAGGAAACGTTGAACGGTATGGAACCGGCCAAGCCACCAAAGGCGTAATCCTTTACGCATGAATATGGGTTTCCCACTCCAGACCGGGGACATTCTGGAGGTCGTCCACCCCTTCCCGCAGAATGCGGATGCCTTTGAACCGGCAAAAGCGTTCCAGGTCACGGGTGTGGTCGCCGTAAAAAACAACCCGGTGCAGTCCGCAGGACCAGTTGTGCAGCATCTTCTCGATGTTCTCCACCCGCATTGTCAGTTTGGTCCGGCAGCCGCGTTCGACCATGGGGCTGTCCACGGCGTCGCCGGTCGCGAAGAGCATGAAATCGGTGCCGATCAAACGCGCCATGGTGAGCTTGCGGCCCACGGGCATCTTAACCATTAGCGAGGCGCCCGCGTTGTCTTCGAGGTGGCTGCGGATGAAGTAGGGAGCCGGCCGGCTTTGCGGCCCCTCCATCTGCGTGGCGGCGACGCAGTGGGCGTGGATGATGGTGTTGTTCGATAGATCAAAGACCGGGTCTGTGACAAAGCCGGGGCGGCCAACCAGGTAGCTGAAAATCAGGTGTGTCATGGTGGACTTGAGGTCCGCTTCGCAGATTCCGCCAAGGCCGAGGTTGTTGAGCCGCACGAACCCCAGGCAGGGATAGCCCATGCCTTTGTCAATCAGGCCCATGCCCAGGCAGTTCATCGTGATGGCCGCGGCGCGATGCTCAGCCATCAGGTTCTTCATCGCCACATACATCAGCGAGCTCTTGAGTATCTCCTGGCGGCTGGGCTCAACGATCTTCCTTGCCTCTTTGACCCAACGTTTGGCGTCCGCCTCGGCCTCGGCGAGGTCCGCGGCCTGGTAGGCTTTGGCCAGGTCGTCCGGAAAAAGTGAAACGATTTCCGTGCCAAACCTGGCTCTGACGGCCCGCACATAGTCCGCGTTGGCCTCTTTTTGACTGAGGTGCAGCACCCGCGCCTCCCGCAGGCGGTGGATGGCTCGAAACGGCCGGATGGCTACGGCGAGGTCCGCGTACTGGCTGCTGGGCAGAACCTCGATGAGTTTCCCCTCGCGCTGCAAGCCGGCCACGATGTGCCATTCGTGTCCACTGTAAGGCACCGTGAAGAGGACCACCGGCAGGTTGAAATCGAGCAGGCTCTTGATGGTGGGACCGGTGTGCAGCGTCAGGTGAATCGCCAGGATGCCAGCCACCCCCTCCAATTTCTCGCGCAACAGCGGCACCTCTTTGACATCACCAATCACCCCGCCGTCCACGAACTCGACGTCCGCCAATGCCGGGCCCAGCTTCGCCAGTTCCCCCTCGAACCGCCTCACTTCGGCCTCGAGGTCCACTTCCTTGACAGGCCAGTTCGCCTGTTTGCGCCCAAGATAAACTTTGGCCACCCGCACTTTCGAGGTGGGCAGGTACGGGGGCACAACCGGCAGCGCCCAGAGGCGGCCTGCCCAGGTTGGGAAAGCACCGGAGGCGGCTAGGCCGGCGGCGGTGGTCTTGAGAAAACTCCTTCGTGACATGGCGGCACACGGTGTCATAGGTCTTGACCTTTCTCGAAACATTTGGTTGGTGGATTGGTCTGAGTGATCGTGGGTCTTTTAACAGCGAATGCCCGTATGGGAAAGCAGAATTCCCGCCAAATCCCACTGGAACGCTTCCGGCAGAGGCCTGGAGCGCTTCAAGGTTGGGGGACTTGGCGCAGGCGATAGAACCGGCTTTCGCCCGGTCCACCGCACTGGGAACCATCATCCAGGAACTCGAACAAGCCGTTGGTGGATTCAAGACGATTCGTAAAAGAGGTCCAACCGTTCGCGCCAGGAAGTGGCGTCCATTGGACCTCAAAGGCACAATTCGTGGGCCCAGTCCACTTGATCACGGTACCGCCGGCGGAGGTGGTGATTTGGCGAATCCATGGCACAGTGGCCGCCTCCCCCAGCACCAAACCCTCCTGCACGCGGAAGTAGCGGTAGGGCGAGGAAAGGGGCTGGCACCAGGTGGTGCTGCCGGTGGTCGCCGTGAGCGTGGGCGAGAGGGTCGTCCAAGTGTCATCCCCAAGGCTGACGAGACCCTGGACGAAATAATGCACGCCGGGAACCGACTCCCAGGTCAGGCAGAAGCTGTCGCCGCTGAGTCCAGCGCTGGTAATCAGGCCGCGGCGGGCGGCGGCGGCAAATTCCGTGGCGACAATCGAGTAATCCGCCGGAAAGCCGGAGGTGTTGATGGCGGCGAGGAACCAGTCTCCCGGGCTCAGGCGGACGGGAGCCGAGTCGCTGAAGATGGTGATCAGCTCATCATTCGTTCCCGGATTGACACTGAGGAACGAGTAATTCTCGAGGGTGGGCAAAGGCAGGCCGCGCCGGGCAACAAGAGACAAATCCGAGGTCGCGCCCAGGATCTCAAATTGGATGCGTTGCGCGTTGGTCGTGACGCGGAACTGGAAGTAGTCGGCCTGGCCCGGGGCGGCCCCCATCCGGAACACCGGAACCCCGCTCCATAAGGGAACAATCTCAGGCCACTCGTTGCGATACTCATCCACCACAACCGTGTAGCGGGAGGCGTTAAGGCTGCGGTTAAAAACGCCGAGATACCAGCGCCCGGGCGCAAGCGACACGGGAGAACCGCCAGGGAACAATAATATCTGCTCCGAGTGCGTCTCGGGGAAGAAGCTGCCCCCGGCGCAGGCTTCGGGAGTGGGAAAGGGCAGCCCCCGCTGCACGACCAGGTCGAGATCGGCCTCCAGCTCCAGCAACTGGAAGGAAACAGCCGTGGCGTTTGAGGCAACCTCGAAAGAAAAATACGCAGGCTCAGACCCCGGCCCGAGCGTTCCAGCCCAAGGGAGGTGGTTGGTCAGGGCGGTTACCTGAAAGGATGCCTGGACGATAAATGAGACCGAAACGGCGCCGGTATTTTGGACGCTCAGATAATAGAGGCTGCCTGGCAGAAGCGGCGGATTGGAATTCGTGGTCAGAAGCGAGTGTCCGGCGGTAATGCCCTCAAGGAGCACGGAATCGCCGGCGTTAGTCCCGGAGGGAGGCGCCAGTTGGTTGAAGAGGAGGTTGACCGGCCCGGAGGCGGACAGGAGAGTGTTGGTTACGCCTCCGGCCCAGGCGGGCACCAACACGGTGTAAGAAATCGAGCGGCCCGGCCCCACAGTATTGGTCACGGGCTCATCATGAGCCAGCGGAATTGGCGGGGGCGCCGCCGGCGGGAGGCTCAACCCCAGCTCCCAACTCAACAACGTGGCGGGGGGCAGATCCACTCCCGCACGCGTGTCCTCAATTTCCAATTGCCAGATCCCGGCGGCAGGCTCACCCCGGAGGCGGAGCATCGGCTCCTCAGGCAGGTAATAGATGGGTTCGGGGGCGTCCCGGGGACCGTTCGGAAGACGGTCCAGAGGCGGCGCGGCGAACTTGATCGGTCCGAGGGCGGCAGCGGCATCCTCGGTAAAGCGCAGGTAGCGGTAACCAGGGCGGGTTGAAGTCACCGTGTAGTACCAGGCGGTGTCGGGGTCGTAATTGTCGCCTTCGTTTACGACAAGAGTCACCTGGGTGGAGGCGCCGGGGCCAAAGCTGATGTTTGTTTCGCCGGACCCGCTGACCAGGCCGCTATCGAACACCAGGTTGGATTCATAATAGACACGAAGTGAATCGGGCAGCGAATAAAACTCGTAATCAATGTGCAGCACGCCCGCAACCTGCCCGACGTCAAGAATGTTGGTGTAGGCTTCCGGTCCCCCGGCCGAGGACACCGGCACAATATTGGTGAGCGTCACATCCGCCCCCAGGCCGTTGGTTGAATCGCCGCCCCGGTTTTCCATCAACAACAGCCGGGTGCCCCCCGGACTCACGAGGTGTAAAACCAAGTCCGATAGCCGCGGATGGTTGAGCCGGACGCCCACCTCAAGGGAGGCGACGCTCCCTTCGTTGGTGACGACAATCGCTGAACGAACGGCCGCCGCGTCAAGGAGTGGCAGGGATTCGGTGGAACGCACCCAGGTTTGCTGCGACGGAGGCTCCCCCTGTGTGATATTGACTGACATGGACAGCACCACTGGCTCCGGCCCGCCATTGCACGAACGGAGGCGATAAACGCCGGCCCGCAGTGGGGGATTGCTCCGGCTCGAAACCTGGAGAACCCGATTGGTTTCGGGCGGCAGCAGCGACAGGCGATGCGCCGCGCCGGCAGCCCCCTCCAGCTCAAGCACTTCGAGCGTTACCGGCCCGGAATTCGAAACGACTTGCGCCGTCACCTCGAGGCTGACGGCATCGGCAGGGACGGACAGAAAATCGTCCCGGCAAGCACCGGCTTCCAAAACAAGGTCCATTCCATGGTCCCAAGGCGGTTGTTTGCTGAGTGAGAGGAAAAGCGCCTCGTTGGTGCCGGCGCGGTTCGTGCTGAGCATGCTGAACAACCACTGTCCCTCCCCCTGCCCTCCGGCAAAATCGGCCAAGCTTCCGGGACCGTCCGACGGCCGCGCCCAAGGAAGGCCGCCTTCGAGCGAGTCGTCGAAAACAAAGGGGTGCGAGGCCACCGGCCCGTTGCTTGAGTGATTGTGGAGAACCACCGCATGGTTGCCGTGAGTGAGCGTGCCGCGCAGATCGCCCACTGCCTCGTGGGACAGAACATTGGTAACCACCACCCGCCGCACGACAAACGGTTCCAAGCAGACCGCCAGCAGCCGGGTTAGGCCGGGCAAATGCGCACCCGCGGCAGGGATTTCCCGCGGAACCGGAAATGCCCGCAGCAGCAAATCCGTCCCGTTGTTGGCGGTTTCACAGAAAGGCTCCTCGCCAGCGACGGCGAGAAATTCATATTCCGCGCCCTGCTGGGTCTCGCACTTCACCCCAATGTAATAGGGGCCCGGCAGGGCGTTGGTGAACACAATGCTCTCCGAGCCCCCGCGCCCGAGCGATTGGGCAGCGGCGGAGATGGCCGCGACGTCCAGGTTCGTGAGCGAGGCATCTTGGGACACGTAAAGGTCAAGGTCCGCTTCCAACCGGAGCTGATTGCTCAGGCTCCCCGAAGGCAAGCCCGGCCGAGGCACCGAGAGTGTGGACGACGCGAAGGTGGCAAATGCCAGGTTGGTGAATGCCGTGTCGTTCGTGAACACGTAAAACCGCCACTGGCTGACAGCCCCGAGCGTAATGGTCTGATTGCTCGTGGCCGGGTTCACAAAGAAATTGGAGGCCAAAAGGGGGTGGGCGCCGATTCGCTCGCCGGACAAATGAGTGCCGACCCATCCCCTGGCAAGAGGAAGGTTGTTGGTCAGGACCGTCACCCGGGGCTCGCTCTCCTCCCCAGGAGCACTTTCGACAAGGTTAAGCGCGTTTGGCACCTGGCCCTCCCCGCAGGAAATCACCAGCGCATAGTCTTGCGCGGCCGGGCCTGCATTGGCGGCCACCGCGTTCACGTTGACGCAATGGCCGCGGACGGTCACCGAGTAATTACTGCCCAGTGGCGGCTCGAGAAAGATGTTTTCGACATTGTTGACGGCATCGGCAGCGGCCCCGGCATCTGAGGGCACGGGTTTGGAAAACCCGTTGGTTTCCTGGAAGCGGTTGCCGAGAAAGACTTCACCTGTTTCCAGGTTCGTGATGACAAGGTCGAGATCGTTCACCAGCTTGAGACCGGCAACAGGATTGGCGGGGGGATCCGTCCAGACCAGTGTGACGCGGAGGGGCAGCATTCGCGCGGGTTCAGCAACGGCCACGATCCGCGTCCGGGCCGCCCCGGTCGCCAGCAGTTCGTCTGGCTCCTGATCAAAGAAAAGCAAAGGGCCGGGCGGGCCGATGCCATTGGTCCAGGAAGCGGGCAGGCTGTGAGCCAACTGGACCAGGCCCCAGCCTCCGCGATTGGTGGCGTTGGCCAAGGCATGGCCTGGCGATTGATCCGGCGGCCGGGCGCCGTTGATGAGCAGGGCCTTCATCATGGCGGGACTGTTGGTTCGTCCAAGACGTTGCTCGAAGAACTCCTGCATCAGGGCGAGGGTGCCCGCGACCGCGGCCGCCGCCTGGCTGGTCCCGGATTCATAGCGATAATGGGGGCCGATGGATTCGTTCAGGTTGCTCAACACGGCGGCGGTGTTCGTGCAGCCGGGAAAGTTCGTGGAATCGTAATAGGCCCCCTGATCCCAATCGGTCGAGCGCGCGGCAATCACAAAGGTTCCCGGCGCCACCAGGTCCGGCTTGAAGCGCCCCCGGTCGCCCTCCGTGCCGAGGCCAACGTTGCCGCGTCCGGAGAAGGCCGCGACCTGATTCGAACTGTCGGTGGCTGGCAGCCAGGGTTGCTGCGTTTCACACACCGTGTTGGTGATGAGACGGTTCTGTTCGAGTGCCCCGACAGTGATCACGTTCTTCGCAGTGGCAGGCGAGGGAATCGTGCCCGGCGCGCCGCCGGAGCCGTCGTCGCCGCCGACGCCCTGCTCGCCCGCGGCAAAAACAAACAGCACCGGTTGCTCCCCGGTTTGGAAGGGGAGCGCATCGCGAGTGGCGGCATCATAGCCCGCAGCGGCAAGGTCATAAGCTGCGGATTGGGCGTAGTGCCAACTGTTGTTGGAGATGAACGCGTTGGTGCGCGCCGCGGTTTCCTGCAGGTAAGTGTCCGTCAGGGCCGAGGGCGCCGCTCCACCCAGCCCCACGGCAAACAGGCGCGCCTCCGGAGCCAAACCCCGAAACTGGCGGGCAGCCACCGGAGATGGCGAACCCGGGGCTTGCGTCACCGATTCCGATGAAGCGCCACTCCCGGCAATGATGCCCGCGACGTGAGTGCCATGGCCGTCGGAATCACGGGCACTGGCGGGGATGTCTGCATAAACCCGGCCGATGAGATCGGGGTGATTTGCATCCACTCCCGTGTCGTTGAGGTTAATCAGCACGTTGGTGCCGGTCAGCCCGAGATAATCCTCAGGAGCAGCGGGTTCCGGCGAGACCCCGATGCGGGCACGGCACAGGTCGCTGGCCGGTATTCGGTTCCGCAGCAGCTCAATGGCCTGAACCCCGGTTAACCGCGCGAGGCTGGCAAGCCGGGAGGATGGCCCTCGAACATTGAACACCGGACCAAAAGGCGAGCGTTCCTCCCCCACAAGTTCCGCCCCCGCCTCCTGAAGCGCAAGCGCCGCCGCCTGGCGGTCCTCCTGAAACACCAGCACCTTGAGCTGCAACTCCCCGCCAGCCTCGGGTTCCGAGATTCCCTGAGAGCCCGCCACGGCCAATGACAGCAGGGAAGGCTCCAGCTTGAACCAGGGATGATAAGGCAGCAGAGCGCGGACGCGGTTGCCGGTCCTCAGCCGCGCGGCCGCCGTGGAGGACGCTCGAATCAGGCAGGCGTTGTTGGGGATGTAAGCGACGAAAGCGGCGCCGGCATTTGCCAAGGCAGCCCGGAAAGCCTCGTCCAGCGGCCCCCGCGCCTGAACAATGTAGGCGCCGGGTTCGAGCGGGGCCCGCAGGACCTCGGGAATGGGAAGCTCCAACGGCAAGGAAGTGTCAACTCGCGCGTTGGCCAGGAGAATGGCCGTGTCAGACCGGACCAATTCCGTTGCCGGACGCGGGGTGTTGCTCAAGGGAACAACGATGGCCGGCCGTTTGGAGGGGGCGCCAATCGGCGAATCAGCAAGCGGGATAGAATCTGTGGAACCCGTTGCAAGGAAAGTGGGCGCGGCGTCTGGGGGGACGGCCGATCGAAGGCGAAGAGCCGCCTCGCCCAGCCGCCATACGGCGGCTGAGATCACGACGCTCAACAACAGCCAGATCGCCAGTCGCCAGCGCATGTCGCAACCGTTTAGATCAACATCGCAACCACATTATTCAGCCGCCCCACCGGCCCCGGCGCGCCCTTTTCCACCCCACTTCGATTCCGGCTGGTCAACGGGCAAGACCTAGGGAATCAGCCGGAAGAACTTGGGCTGAGCGCCAATCGGCTCGTAGGCGACATACTCGTTGCCCTCAATGGTGACCGGCAGGTTGGCGTTCTGCCAGATGCCATTCAGACCGATCGAGTATTGGAGCGTATAGCCGACGAACGTGGTCGGCCACGAGATGCGGATCAAGTTGCCAGTCCAGCGCTGCGCCCGCAGCGGGGCGGTGAATAGAGCATAGCGCGGAAGCTGCACCACGCGGTAAAACCCGCCACTGGTGCCCTGGATGGGAATCTCGATTGCCGGCGTGGGCGTGGTGGCGACGATGGGCTCGGTAACCGGCTTCCAGTTGGCCGGCCGGATTCTCTCGGTCCGCTCGATGACGTAGATTTCGCCTTCAACCGCGTTCCACTGCAGGACAATCGCGCCCGGCGGCACGGTTGGCGTGACTCTGAGGGTGATGGGAAAGACGCTGGTGAGCATGCCGTTCCGCTGCAAATGCGCCCGGATCGAGTATGTGACATTGGTCAGCTCGTTGTTATAGACGCCCAGGTACCAGTCGCCGCGCAAATCCGGCAGCTCGAAACTCGTGCGCAACACAATCTGCTCGGGCTCAAGTCCAAGTTGGAAACTGCCACCGAAATAGGGCGCCATGGCCGACGGACGATCCCGCTGCAGCACCAGGTCCACGTCACCCGACATGTCATACAGCTCAAACAGCACCGCGTCCACGTAACTCTGGATGGGGAAGTGATAGAAGAACCAGCGCGGCGGGCCGGGTGGCGCCACGAACTGGTTGGTCCAATCCACGACATACGGGAGATTGTTGGTAAGGCGGATGAGTGCCGGGTCATTGGTGGAGACCGAATAACACGCCTGAACGGTAAAGGGCACATTGGTCCCCTCGCTGTTGAAGACCCCGATGTACCATCGGTTGGTCTGCAGCGGGAAGGGAGTGGTGTTGGTCAGCACCATGAGCACCTGGTCATTGGTGCTGTTGGCGCGGCTGATGTAATCGTAATTTGAAAGGTCCGGCAGCGGCAAATGCTGGTTGAGCACAACCGTCACGTTGCTTTGAACACCGGAAAGCCAGAACACAAAATCTCGCGGCACCTCTGGCGGCACGTCGTTGGTCGGCACGTCAATTTGGAAGTAGCGCGGAATCCCCGCCGGGCCGACGAAGTTGGTGATGGCGAGGCAATTGGTCAGCGAGGTAATGTCGAACCACACGCCCACGGCGAACGTGGCCGCCAGCGGATTGGGGTTGGTTACCGTCAGGTAATACGTCTGACCGCTTGCGATAAACGGCGGGGTCACCGGGTTGGTCGCAAGCACACTGACGCCGGATGAACCTGGGCCAATCAAGGGTGGTCCCGTCAGATTGGTCGGGAAGCCGTTGGTGTCGAAAAAGACACTCAACGGCATGGCTCCTCCGTTCACCCGGTTGGTGGCAAACTGCAGGACGTTGGTGGCCCACACAGCCCACGGCGGCACGGGAACCACGAAGCTCTGGCTGCCACCCGCGGTCAGCGTGTTGGTGTAGAGGATGCCGTGCGAGAGGAAAACCGGCTGCGGCTGGACACCCGGGACCAGCCGGAAATCAAGCTGCCATTGGACCAGCTCGGGGGCGTTGTTCGTCGCCCCGGCGCGCGTGTCGAGAATTTCGAGGGTCCACAAACCGTAGGCCTCCTCGCCAATGAGCGCCTCGAGCGACTCCTCCGGCAGATACGACAGTTCGGCGGGAATCTCCGTAAGCGCAATGTCATTGAGGAGGGTGCCGGGCAGCAAGCCCTCGAGGTTGAGCACCATGTTGGTGCGATTGGCGGTAAAGGTGATGGTTCGGGCGGTCCATTTCGCGTTGTCACCATACCCCACCTCCATCTGCACGTTATCAAGCAGAACGCGAACTTTGGCCAGGCTTTGGGCCGGCGGCAGGGACAGGTCGGCCTTCCCGGCGCCCGCCGCGGCATGAATGGCCTGAATCTCGGCTTCCGTCAGCGCCCGGCCGTAAATCGTGAGCTCGTCCATAAAACCGCGGAACGGCTGCGAGACATCATAGCGGCTGCGATTGCCGATGCTGACGCCGGGACTGAAGGCCGGGTCCAGGTCTCTGAAGGGGAAGATGCCCGTGGAGTTGGTTGCCACCAACCGGCCGTCAACATAAAGGCGCAACTGGTTCGTCACAAAAGGTGGCTCGGGAATCGCAACGCAGGGCTCGAAGACCGCCGCCACATGCTGCCAGCGGTCAATCGAAATGGGCGCATTGGTCGTGAAGACCTCCACGCCGCAAACCCGGCTGGTGCCATTTTCGATATGGAACCGGAGGTCCCGGGTTTCCTCGTTGACCGGGTCCAGCGCCAGATAGAAGGGATCCAGGCACGCGCGCGAATCGCCGCGGAAGAAAATCTGCTCGGGGCCGAAATAATTGGTCTGCCGGATGGGCCGGATCCAGCCTTCGATGGTGAACTGGTTCGTCAAGCGCAGATTATCGGGATCGTCGAGTTCAAGTTTGCTGGCAATGCCGTTGGTCTCCCAGCCGTTGAAGTAAAGCGATCGAGTGCCCACCAGCCGCGTCGCATGGTTTGTGCTCCGGGCGATAAAAGCGCCGTGGTTCCCCCCGATAAGGTCCTGCGCCCGGCCGCTGAGGGGCTCAATGTCGCCATTCCACCAGCCAACCGCCCCCGGACCGCGCAACGAATAGGTCAGTTGGTAACGGCGGCCGGGCACGGTGGGCAGCTCGCACGCAATGGCGCCTCGCGACAAGGCCAGCCAGTTGGTGGCCGACATGTCCATGGCGCTGTTGCTGATCACCGAGACCGGGCCGGAGACCACCGTCCAATGGCGAACGCCAACCGTCTCGCTGTTGGTGCCGCCGCGAATCAGGCTGCCGGCCTGGTACACGCCTTGCGTGGCGTTCTCGAAATCGTTGGAGAACACGAGGGTCGGAGGGAAATTCGTCAGCGTAAACGGCCAGGGAGCGAACTTGATCGGAATCCGCGCCACGTTGGTGTCCTCGGTAAAGTGCAGGAGACCATTGATGTAATTGGTTGATACCGCGGACAGCACGAAGTCATCCAGCGCCACGTTCGGATCGCGCGGCCGCACGATCACGGAGCTGAGGTTGGTGCCCGGCCCGTTGGTGAACGCCGAAAGCAACGGATTCGCAAAGTCAATGGCCACCGTTTCCCATCGCGGCCCGTTGGTCCAGGTCAGGCCGTTGGTGAAGTGGTACAGCGTGCTGCCGGTGGCGGTAATCAGCTCGATTGAATTGGTGATCGGACAGCTCAGCACATTGGTGGAATACTTCCCGCCCTTGCCGGCCAGATGGATGGCCGCCACCTCGCAAGGTGACAAGGGCCGGTCATACAGACCAAACTCATCCATGCCACCGCGGAACGCCGCGAGATTGGTAACGCTGCCAGGATGATAGCCCAGGTGGAAGTTGCCGAGGGTGCGTGCCACGGCATCCGCAGGTCCGGCCACCTGGCTGACCAGCAGGTTGCCATTGGCGTACAGATTGAGCAGCTTGGTGGCGTTGTCGAACGTCATGGCCACGTGCTGCCAGCCGCCGTTGGTGATGGCATTGGTGGCGCTGAGCACAGGGTAGGACAAACCGTTGGTGTTCCAGATCACCGCCGCCAGGGCGCCGGGGAAGAAATTGGTGCGGTCCACGCCCCCCACCCAGAACTGCACGCCCTGCAGCGGCTCGTTGGTGGCATCCAGCGCCGGTTGATACCATTCCGCCAAGGGGGCGGCATGGGGCTCGACATAGTAGGCTTCGGCAACTTCAACACTGTCAATAAACATCCCCCCATTGCCGGAGTTCAGGCTGGCAAAGCGCAAGGTGGTGACGGGACTGGACGCTGTAAAAACATGCGAGGTGTGGGCCCAAGCAAGGTTCCCAACGCTATTGGTAAAATCGTAATTGATTACCAGGTCGGGCTGGCCGCTGATGGAAACCGCCGCCCGCGCCACGAAACCCGGAATGAGCGTGTCCGGGTTCCTCGCGTAAGCGAAACTCAGGCGATAGGACCGTCCAGGCACGGTGATAATATTGGTCGAAATCGAACCCGGAGTGTAACCGTTCAGGTCAATGAAGTTGGCTCCAGAATCGGCCCAGCTCGGATAAGGAGGCGAAGAAAGAACATCAATATCCCCGCTGTCCACGAGCCACCCCGACACATTCGTCCCGGCGCCGACGCCCAATTGTGGAACCGCGTTTTCAAATCCGTCCTTCATTACCAGGACACCCAATCCCAGCAGCCCGGTGGTCAGGTTCTCGGGTTTGATCCAGCCTTCAATGCTAAAGCCTCGTTTGGCCGCCAGGTTCAGTTCCGGCGCCTCGGGCACGAGGACCGCGGCGCGCACACCGTCGCCGTAGAACGCCCGGCCCACCAGCCCGGTGTTGAACATGTGATAATTGTTG
>JARKQH010000456.1 GCA_029974925.1 Verrucomicrobiota bacterium | reverse complement strand
GCGGCGGACACCGCCGCCAATCTTGTTCGCCTATCTCGGTCGCAGAGACTGCCGCTTCATTCTGAACGAAGCGCGGGTCGTCCCATTGACGGGGTTTCTGTGCGTGTACCCGTGGGATTCGCGTACCGACACCGTCCGGCGGCTCTGGCGCGCGTTGAACCATCCCGCGACTCTGGAAAATCTGGCCTTCGCCGGCAAATCCTACGGGGGTGGCGCTCTGAAGGTCGAACCGCGCCAGTTGGAGGGTCTGGAGATTCCGCTTTCGGTCCTGAGGGAAACCGGCTTGGAGTCGCCGCCAATCACTACCGAGATGTTTCTCTTGGAAGAAGCAAGGAAGCCCACCCGACCGATTCGAATTGCGAAACGGCGCAATTAACCCCACCGCGCGGGGTGAAACAGACCCCTGCAACGTAACGCTCCCTCTGGCTTATCTACACCGTGCTCGCGCGGGCGGAGATGGCGCGGGAAGCGACGCCCCCGCATTCGCCTTCAAGCAGGGGGCGAGAAAGGGGCCAGGAGGAAACCAGAGACGGCGGGACTACATGATTACGGGACGAGAGGTCCGACCTCTGACCTACGACCTCGGAGCGCTGACCCCGGACCGCCTCGCGCCACACCTTGCTACCTTCGCACCTTCGCACTTTTCCACCTTCCCACTTTCCCACGGTCAAGTCCTGGTTTAAATTTGTCACTTCCGCGAAGCGGAAGTCCCACTCATGACTGTCCGCGAAGCGGCGCGACGGGCTGGTCGGCCACTGGGGTAGCGCCGACCTGAGCTGGGCTTTGAACTCCAGTTCGCAGCTCAGGTCGTAGCGCCTGGGGCCCCGGGGGCTGACCAGCCCGCAGGAGGGGGGTGTCGGGGGGAGAAGCCGTTCGGAACCTGAGCTTGCTGGCGGCTAATTGAGGCCGAACTGATGCACCTGGTCGGGAACTTGGTACTTGAGCGCGCTGTGGGGCCGCCGGGTATTGTAGAGCCGGATGGCTTGGGCAGCGGCCCGCAGCGCATCGGCCTTGGTCTGAAACGTTGCGCCCAGCCCATACTCCTGCTTCAGAATGCCGTTGACCCGTTCGGCCAGGGCGTTCTCGGCGCAGTGGTCGGTCTCCGTCATGCTGACGCCCAAGTGGAGCTCGGCCAGCCGATTCACATAACGGTGAGAACAATACTGGGAGCCGCAATCGGAGTGGTGAATCGGTCGCGCCCCCGCCGGTAAGATCGCCAAAGCCACCTCCAGGGCCTGAAGACAGCCTTCGGTTTCCAACGTGTCCCCCCCGTGATGGCCGACGATCTTGCGCGAATACTTATCGGTAATCAGGGCCAGATAGACAAAGCCTTCCGCCGTGCGCAGATACGTGATGTCGCTGACCCACACCTGGTTGGCGCCGGTCAGCTGGAGGCCTTTGATTCGATTGGTAAAGACCGGCAGATTGTGCCGGGACTGCGTGGTGCAAGGATATTCCGCGGGCTGGGGCTCCAGCAACAGGTCGCGCTGGGCCAGGACTTCAAAAAAACGGTCCCGTCCAATTTTAACCCCGGCGGCCCTCAACTCGGGTTGCAGCATCTTGTAAAGCTTGCGACCGCCCAAGCGCGGTTGCAGCCGGCGCTCCGCCACCACCAGCTGCTCAATGAGGTCCGCGTCCACCGCCTGACGCTGGCGACGCCGCCGCTGCGCGTAGTAGTTCTGCCGACTCATCCCCAGCCGCCGGCACACCGCACTGACCGTGACCCCGAAGACTTCCCCCGCACTGGCCTCCATGCCTAGGTGAGCTGCGCCCCACGATGCTTTTTTTTAAAGCCTTCCACATCCTGGATCCCGGCCCGCTCGCAGGCCAGCTTGGTGTAAGCCCGTTCCAACACCAAATCAATGTTGGCGTCGGCTAACGCCCGCTCCAGCGCCCGCACCCGCCGCTTTAACTGCTCCGTTTGATTAATCTCTTCAGGTGTTTCCACTCGGATCCTCTCTCCTCGGGTGCCGTTGCCATACTTCCGCACCCATTTCTGCACCGTGGCACTGCCCCGGATGCCATACTTTCGACGCACTTGCTCATAGGGCATCTCCTGCCCTTCAACTTCTCGCACGACCGCGATCTTAAACGCTTCACTATACCGGATTCCGTGATTCTGTCCTAATCGAGTTGCCATACAAGGTGACAACCTATTTCAGGACCGGACCCCTTCCCACCTTCGCACCTTCCCACCCTCCCCCCCTCCCACGTGCCTCCTGCGGCAAGCCCGGCACCCTTTGGAACAGGAGCGAAGCCGGCAATAATACATGGGTTGACCCTGCTGTCGGCCGAAACCAAAGGGCCATCGGCCCGATAGAAAAAGCCCAAGGCAACGCCCTGCATAGAAAATTTAAGCCTTGAATAGGCGGCAAAAGTCTCGCCAAGCGCACGGGGCCTCGGTAGTCTCCGCCCATGCTGAACGGAGAAGCCAAAACCCCTCTGGCCCTTCGCCGCGACGGCAAAGGGAAAATCTGGAGTTACATCCGCCAGAACTGGTTCGCCGAGTTCCCCGAAGAGGTCGTGCGGCAGGAATTCGTCTGCCGGCTCGTCAACGACTATGGCTTCTCCCTCGATCAGATGGGCGAGGAACTGGAAGTCCAGCGCGGACGCCAGTCCGCCGAAGCCGACATCGTCATCTGGCGCACCGTTCAGGACAAGCGCGACGCCAAGCCCCCGCTGATCGTCGCCGAGTGCAAGGCCGACAACGTGACGATTTCGCCCAAGGACTACGGCCACGGCGAAAGCTACGCCTGCATTGTGGACGCGCCCTTCTTCGCCAAGGTCCGCGAGCAACTGCTGGCCGAGGCGGCCGCCGCCTGCGCGAAGTTCGAAGCCGGCCTGGGAAAGAAGAACCTGCCGCCCGCCAAACGCGCCGAACTGCTCCGCAAGGAATACAAGCGGCTGCAGCGCGACCTCGATCCCAGGAACACCCAGTCCCGCCTCTGGAAGCTGTCCAACTGCCACAGCTACGGGACGGACGCCAACGACCGCATGGCCCGCACCAGCAAGATGAACACGATCATGCACGGAGATGGCCACGGCCGGATCTGCAGTGTCTTTCGGCGCGTTCATGCGGCTCTGGAAGTTTTATCGAAGTCGGTTTGTCTGAACTTGAATTGTCGTGGAGTTCTTACCGTGTTAAGACCATAAAGTGACAAAACAAACAAGACACCCATTCGAAACCTGGCTGGCAGTTTGCGAGGCGCAACTGGAGGGCGTGCTGGCCAGTCCGTCGCCCTTGAGCTGGCTCGAATTCTGGCTGAACCCGCGCCGGCTTCGTGGCAGCGACTTCCTGATGCGATGGTCACAGGGCGTTTGGAGCGAAAAGCGCCTGATCGAAGCGGTCAATGAAACGAAGGAGTATCTGGCCATTCCTTATGGCCCGAGTGGAACCGCTCCGACCGGAAACGTGAGGGATTTCGAGTTGTATTTCGAGCGGCTGGAAGCCGCCGGCTTGGGGCAGATCAAGCGGCCGGACTTGCTGATCTTCCGGGCCGGCGACCGAGCGACCGTTGAGCAGGCGATTGCCGAGGTTGGCGGAGTTTCCGAACTCCCGTTCACCGCCGAAAACGACCCGCGTTTGGCGAGGGTGCTGCGGCGTGCGCTGCTGGCCGTGGAGTGCGAGAACAGTCTGTGGCGGGCACGGAAAATGCCGGATTACGCGACGCCGTTGCGGCCACAGCGCCGGTTGGGCGGCAAACCCGGCCTGAAGAAAGGCGCGGTCCTGCCGACGATCATCATCAAGGAAGAAGACCGCGAACCGCTCCGCCAATGGCAGGCGGCACGCGGCGTGCCCATTCACATCTGGCATGTTTTCTTCGATCTCGCCTACGGCCTGCCATTTGACCGCGCTGAGGAACTGGTCGCCCAAAGGTTGACGGAACCGACCGTTCAGACGTTCCAGGCGCCGGGCGGCGCCACCACGAAGAAGACAATCTTCAAACACTACTACCATCACGGCTATCTACTCGGCAGCAGCGTGGAAGAGCCGAAGCTTCAGCCGGCTTTCGTGGAGGACAGGAACGGGCACATTCTACCTTACGTGACATTTGATGGCGGGCGGTTGGAGCTGTCCGGCCAAGCGCTCCAGGTTCTTCGCCAGCTTGCCGGCAGGAGGCGCCAATGAAGGCCGCCGTTGCACACCATCCGGCGCAAGCCCTCCCGGGCGCAGGCCCGGAACGTGAAGCCTTAAGGGAGAAAGGCCAGTTCTGGACCCCGCTTTGGCTCGCCAAGGTCATGGCCGCTTGGGTCACGGAGTTGGGGCCGAAGACCCTGTTTGACCCGGCGGTTGGGCCGGGGACGTTTTTTGCCGGCGCGCGGGCGGCCGGATATACGGGGCAGTTTGCCGGCTATGAACTGCACGAAGCATCCTTTCTGGAAGGCAAACGGCTGGGCCTCTCGCCGGCTGATTTTGAGCGCGTCGTCGTTGGTGATTTCATCCGCGCACGGTTAGGTGGCACCTTCGCCGCGATCGTTTCCAATCCTCCCTATATCCGCCACCACCGCCTCAGCCAGGAGCGCAAGGCGGAGTTGCGCCGGATTGCCGAACGCGTTTTGGGCTTTCCGCTGGATGGCCGCGTCGGATTGCACGTTTACTTTCTGCTGAAGTGCCTGGAGCACCTGGTGCCCGGTGGCCGGCTGGCCTTTCTTCTACCCGCGGACGTCTGTGAGGGGGTTTCTTCCAGGGCGCTTTGGAACCGGTTGTGTGAACGGTTCCGTTTGCAAGCGGTGCTGACTTTTGACCCAGCCGCCGCACCGTTCCCGAAGGTGGACACCAATGCCCTGGTGTTTCTCATCTCAAACCAACCGCCGACGGAGCGCATCCAATGGCTCCGGGTGCATGACCGGGATGCCAATGCCATCAGCCGGGCGCTGCAAGGCCAGAGCACCGGAAATGGCGACACCAGAGCGGCCACCTGCCACGAACGTGAGTTGGCTGAAGCCCTGACAACCGGCCTATCCCGGCCACCGCGAGCCGCTGCGTCGCACGGGATTGCCTTGTCGCATTTCGCCCGCGTTGTGCGGGGAATTGCCACGGGAGCAAACGACTTTTTCTTCCTCACGCGCAAGCAAATCGCCGATCTGGGCCTGGACACACGCTATTTCGTCCGGGCAATCGGCCGAACAAGAGACTGCCCGGGCGACATCGTGGGAGCCGAAACCCTCGACGAACTGGAAGCGCAGGCACGTCCCACCTGGCTGCTCAACCTCGACGCCACCCCGAAGGACCGCCTCCCCACGCGCCTCCGATGCTATCTCGAAGCGGGTGAGCAGGAGAAACTGCACGAGCGCGCCCTGATTCAGAGCCGCCGGCCTTGGTATAAAATGGAGCGGCGGACACCGCCGCCAATCTTGTTCGCCTATCTCGGTCGCAGAGACTGCCGCTTCATTCTGAACGAAGCGCGGGTCGTCCCATTGACGGGGTTTCTGTGCGTGTACCCGTGGGATTCGCGTACCGACACCGTCCGGCG
>JARKQH010000346.1 GCA_029974925.1 Verrucomicrobiota bacterium | reverse complement strand
GCCTGAGCACCGCCGATGGCATCCTGAATCCAGAAGCCATTGACATCCGTCCGGTTCGCAATCCCAAGCGCGGCCAGCGACACGCTGACCGGTTGCCAGGTATTGGCCGCCAGCGGCGGCAGTAGCACGTCCGGCCCCGCGTTGGTCGAGTAATGGCCTTGCACCTTGAGGCGCTGCCCCCCGCTGGGGCCGCCGTGAATCCAGAACGTGAGATTCGTGTAGGGACTCGAGTTAAAGTCGGCGTGGGCGATGTAAATGGCCTGCCAGGCGGCCGTGATGGTGACGGCAATTGACTTCGACCCTGAATGAACCGGGCTGGTGTTGTTGTAATTGATGGTAGCCCAACCCCAATCCATCCACCCGTTCTGGAGCGAATCCGTGTAAATGGTCTGGTCCGTCGCGGCGGAAAGTGGGAGACTACTGGCCGCCAGCCACATGCCAGCCGCCATGCCCCACTTAAGGCCGATCCGGGAGACGTTGCCTGTTCGCATGATTGGGAAATGGCACAAACCGTGCCACCCCGCCAGTCAACAAAATAGATGACATGCCACCGGGGCAAATCCCGTTCGCGAGGTCGTCCCCTCACCGCCAGCGTCTTCCCTTCCCCTGCCCCTTGTCACGCGCCTTGTCGGCCAATCCTAATCCACCAATTCCCGTTCGATCTGTTCGAGGGTTTTGCCCTTGGTCTCGGGCAATTTGAATTTGATGAACAGAAAACCGCCGACGCAAATGGCGGCGTAAAGCCAGAACGTCCCGGCCGAGCCGAGCGTCGCATTGAGCATCGGGAATGTGTAGGTCAGGAGGAAACAGGCGGTCCACAGCGCAGTCACCGCCACCGCCATGGCGGCGCCCCGAATGCGGTTGGGGAAAATCTCGGAAATAATGACCCAGGTCACCGGGGCCAGCGACATCGCGTAGCAGCCTATCGCCGACAAGACCAACAACAGCATGGGCCAGCCGGTCACCTGCCGGTGGTAGCAGAACCCCAGCACCAAATAGATCAGCGCCAGACCGGCCGCCCCCATCAACATCAAAGGCCGGCGCCCTCCGCGGTCCACCGTCCCCAACGCCACAAAGGTAAAGGCCAGGTTGACCGAGCCGGTCCACGCAATGTTTTTGAGCACGGTTGAAATATCGTAGCCGGCCGCGCGGAAAATCTCCTCGGCGTAGTTGAAAATAACATTAATGCCGCACCACTGTTGGAACACAGCCAGCACGACTCCCAGCAACAGCACCTTGCGCATGCCCGGCTCCAGCAAATCGGCGAACCGGACCCGCTGGATTTCCTCGCTGGCGAGGGTGGACCGGATGTCGGCCAGCGCGTCCGCGGCGTAGCGGTCGCCCCCGATTTTGGCGAGCACGCCCCGGGCTCGCTCGCCTTTGCCGTATTTTGCCAGCCAGCGCGGGCTTTCCGGGACCAGGGTCATGCCGACGAGGAACAGCAGGGCGGGCGCGGCCGTCAGCCCGAACATCCAGCGCCAGCCTTGCTGGCCGAACCAGGAGTTGCGGATGAATTCATCGGTCGCCCCCTCGGGCAGGTTCCTCACCAGGAACCAGTTGAGCGACTGGGCCAGCAGGATGCCGATGACAATCGTGAGCTGGTTGACCGCCACCAGCCGGCCCCGGATGCCCGCCGGGGCAATTTCCGCGATGTACATGGGCGAGAGGTTCGACGCGAGCCCGATGGCCACGCCTCCCAACATGCGCCACGCCACGAAGACGGTGAAGCTGTGCGCCAGCGCGTTGCCCAGCGAGGTCAAGGCAAAAAGGAACGCCGCCACCAGCAACAGGCGCTTGCGCCCGAAACGGTCGCTCAACGCTCCGGCCGCCAGCGCCCCGACCAGGCACCCGATCAGGGCACAACTGTTGGCCCAGCCGATCTGGCTCTCGCTCGTCAATTGAAAATAACGTTGGAAGAACGGTTTGGCCCCCCCGATCACCACCCAATCCCACCCAAACAGCAGCCCGCCCAGGGCGGCCACCAGCGAGATGGACCAAATGTAGGCGGTATTCAGGTGAGCGGTGCGTTCCGGCGGGGCCGAGGCGGGAGTGGCGGTGATCATGGGTGATTCAAGGTCAGAGAATGGGGGTTCACACAGGCATGGCCAAATACTCAGCGATATTGTCGCACGACTTCAAACAGGGCCAGCAGGTTCTCCACGGGGGTGTTGGCCAGAATGTTGTGAATGGTGCAGAAAACGTAGCCGCCGCCCTCGGCGAAAATCTCGATGCGCTCGCGCACCTCGTCGCGGACTTGATCCGGCGTGCCGAACGGGAGCGTCTTTTGCGTGTCCACGCCGCCGCCCCAGAACACCAGCCGGTCGCCATACCGTTGCTTGAGGGCGTTCGGCTCCATCCCCCGGGCGGAACATTGGACCGGATTGAGAATGTCAAACTCGGCTTCGACGATGGCGTCCAGCAGCGGGGCAATGCCGCCGCAGCAGTGCATGAACGTCTTCCATTTCGTGTGGCGGTGAATCCAGCCATTGATGCGCTGCTGGTAGGGCAGGTACAGCTCCCGGTACTTGGACACGCTGCAGAAGGGCCCTGATTGGGTCCCGAAATCCGTGCCGTTGGTTTGAATCACCGCGATCCGATCCCCCACCGCCGCATGCAACCGCTCCAGGTTTCGCAGCGCCACCTCCGTCTGCCGCTCAAACACTGCGTGAACATAGGCGGGCCGCGACACCGTGCTGACATACCATTCCTCGATGTCCCGAATGCCCTTCGGACGCTTCAGAAACGTCGCCGGCACCAGCGCGATGTCCCCAAAGGTCAGCCCGCCGAAGGTGCAAAACAAGGCCTTGTCCGTGGTGCGTTCGAGGTGCTCCGCCAGCCGGCGGTAATGCTCGAGTTCGGCGTCGGACACCGGCTGGAACTCCTCGGTGTTGTCCGCGGGGTCGAGGCGGTCCTCGACGAGGGGTTCCTGCCGGATGATCGCGTCGAAGAAATGGCCGCCGGCCGGCATCCGGCCACTGGGCGGAACGGAGCGGTCATTCTCAGGCCACTGCAGCAAATCCCCGTTGGGTTCGTATTGCGTGTTAAAGCCGCCCGGCACCAACACCGGCGTGCCATCGGCCAGGACCCATTCCTTGAAGTCCTTCTGGGGGAAACCAAACATGGTGCCCGTGCCGCCTACGTTGACGGTGTCAATCCCCAGCGCCTCGCGCAGGTCCGGCGCAATCTCGCCCAGCATCTGGTAAACCTCGACCACCTTGACCGGCGTCCCGGGCCGGTCCAGTCCCAGCGCCTGCCGCAGCTTGTACACGATGCTCACGTGCATGCCGGTCTGAAAACCGCCGCCGAAATCCACCGGCAGTTTGTCCGGTTCCTGATGCGCGCAGGCGCAAAGAATCCGTTCCCGGGAAGTCAGGCGGGGAGTGGCGGCCGCCTTTGAAGCCCGATCCTGTTTCCAAGGTTCGTCCGATAGCGCGGATGTCATACAGGCGCAATTAGAAACCTCCCTGGCCGGTCTGTCAGTTCCAAAACACGCCTCGGGCACATAGCTGGCAAAACTGGCATCATCGCCCGATTTTGGCTATCACTGCCGCATGCAAAACCTGGCCGGAATTGAACTTCCCGAACCGCGGTTGGACAGCCCGACCTCGATTGAGTCGGCTTTGCGCCGGCGCCGGTCGGTGCGGGAATTCCTATCCCGGCCCGTGACGCTTGCGCAGGTGTCACAGCTTCTCTGGGCTGCGCAAGGCCTGACCGGGAACGAGGGCCGGCGCACCGCGCCTTCAGCCGGAGCGCTGTATCCCCTGGAATTGCTGGTCGTCGCCGGCAACCCCGGCGAACTGCCAGCCGGCATCTACCGCTACCGCCCCGGTTCTCACGACCTGGTGCTGGTCCACGAAGGCGACCGGCGCCGCCCCTTGGCCTCAGCCGCCTTGGGGCAGGAATGGGTGGCGCAAGCCCCGCTGACCCTCGCCATCACGGCGGTTTTCGATCGCACGGCGCGCAAGTACGGCCAGCGCGCCCGCCGCTATGTGGACATGGAAGCCGGTCACGCCGCTCAAAACATCCATTTGCAGGCCGTCGCCCTGGACTTGGGAACGGTGGTGGTGGGCGCGTTTGACGACGCGGAAGTGAGCAAAGTGCTTGGGCTCGCCGGCAACGAGCAACCGCTGTGCCTTATGCCAATCGGGACACCTCGTCCTTGATAACCTCGCCCGGGCTCAAAGGCCGCCCACCGCGCACCCGCCCACCCGCCACAAGCCGGCCGCCGCGGCCGCCTCGAGCGCCTCCCGGTACTCGGCCCGGGTCAACGGCCGATTGATGTCACGGAAGGCCGGCTCCGCTGCCGCCTTGTGCGCCGGATGATACTGGTCCATCAAATTCACGAAGGTGTCCGGTGACAGTTCCGTGGCCAGCCAGTTCAGAATGGCGCGAGTATCCTCGAGCATCGCCGGCATGACCAGGTGCCGTACCAGCACCCCGCGCACGGCCAGGCCGTCCTCGTCCATCCGAAGCACCCCCACCTGTTGGTGCATCGCCTTGATGACCGCCCGCGCGGTTTCGGCATAGTCCCGCGCCCGCAGGCAGCGGGCGCATCGCTCCGGGTCCCACAGCTTGAAGTCGGGCATGTAAATATCCACGATTCCCTCCAACAGCCGGATGCTTTCCATGCCGTCATAGCCCCCGGTGTTATACACCAGCGGCAGTCGCAAACCGCCCTGAATGGCCACGAGCAACGCTTCCAAAATCTGCGGCACCACGTGCCCGGGAGTAACCAGGTTGATGTTATGGCATCCCGCTTCCTGCAATCGCAACATCAGCGCCGCCAACTGCTCCGTGCTCACCCCCCGGCCCTCGCCCTGCTGACTGATCTCAAAGTTCTGGCAAAACACGCATCCCAGGCTGCAGCCGCTCAAAAAGATCGTGCCTGAGCCCCGCCACCCGCGCAGACAGTCCTCCTCGCCGAAGTGCGCAAAGGCGCTGGCCACCCTCGCCCAACGCCCCACCCCGCAGAACCCGCTCTGATTCTCCAGCCGGTTCACACCGCATTCTCGTGGGCAAACCCGGCAGCCCTCGAGCATCAAACGCGCCGCTTCCACCTTCTCCTTCAACCGCCCGGATTCATACGTCTGGAGGTAGGCGGGAACAAACTCGCGCCGGGGAAGCATCAAGCGGACCCCTGCGCCTGGCGTCTTGTCCGGACGCTTCGTCTTGCGCCTGTCGTTGTTGCGATCACCCGCCATCGAGCTGGCATCTGC
>JARKQH010000302.1 GCA_029974925.1 Verrucomicrobiota bacterium | reverse complement strand
GGATGCCGATCTCGCGGCGGTCGCGGCTCAGGACGATGGCCAGGCGCTGCCCGCTCCGCTGAAAGCGGCGCAGCGCCAGTTCGAGGCGGAGGTCTTCTTCAAGGTAGATGGCGGGTTGGATGAACTTCCCGGCGGGGGCGGCGGGATCGAGATAGGTGGAGTAGAGCCACGTGCTGGTGTTGATAAGCCCCCGAATGCGTTGTTGCCCGTCGCGCAGCTCCAGAACGGGGAACCGGGTCAGTTTGTGTTCCGCGGCAAGTTTAAGAACCTCCGCGACGGGGGTTTCCGCCAGGACCGTGACCACCCGGTCGCGCGGGACCATAATGCGGCGGACGGTGAGGGATTGGAAGTCGAGGACGCGGTTGATCATCGAGCGCTCTTCACTCGAAAGGCCCTGGGCGGACTCCTGCATCACGAGACGAAGTTCTTCGCGATTCCCAAACAGGTGTCCGGTAAACACCTTGCCCCCCCGCCACCGCAGGAGCAGCCCGGAGACCCACTCGACCACGGCCACCGGGGGCCGGAGCACGAGGTAGAGAAGGCGGAAAGGACGGGCAAGCTGCATGCAGAGGCGGTTCGGAAAAGTGCGGAAAACCATTTTGGGTAGCAGATCGAACAGCGCGTAGAACAGGAACGCCGCCAAGGCATACACCCCCACAAACCACCCCGGGTGCCCGCCCAGCGCCGCATGCAGAATCATCACCAGGGCCCCGAGGATAATGAGGTTGGCGAGCGTGTTGCCCACCAGGATGGTCCACAGGAAGCGCTCGGGCTGCTCGAGGAACCCGAGCAGCACACGGGCCGAAGCCCGGCCGGCGCGGGCTTGCTGGTGGATGCGGAGCCGGCTCAGCGCAAAGACGCCCGCTTCCATTCCGGAAAGGAGAAAAGACAGAACGAGGCACGCAATGAGCAGGAAGGTCATGGGAACCGGTGCGGGCGCGTTGTCATTTGATGAGTTCCACCAGCAGTTCGCGGACGGTGCGTTCGTCGGTGACCTGGGCGGTGAGGCGCAGGTTGCGCCAGGTGGCCGACTCGCCGGGGGCCGGAACGGCCCCAAGCAAGTGAACCAGCAGGCCGCCCAGGGTTTCGACTTCGGAAACGTCCTCGAGTGCCGGGCACTCGCGGCGGAAGTCGTCCAGGCGCAGGGTCCCGCTCACCCGCCAGCGGCCGGGGGCCAGGCGTTCCATCAGGAACCCCGGCGGACGCTGGTCCCGGCGCATGGGCCCCAGGATTTCTTCGAGGATGTCGTCCAGCGTCACCAGACCGGCGGTGCCACCGAACTCGTCCAGGACGATGGCCAGCCCGCGTTGCTGGCGCTGGAGACTCTTGAGAAGCTGGAGCAAGTTCATGGACTCGGGGACGAACGAGGGAAATTCCACGGCATCCGCCAGGTCAATCGCGGGGTTCAGCAGCAGAGCCCGCGTGTTGAGCAC
>JARKQH010000293.1 GCA_029974925.1 Verrucomicrobiota bacterium | reverse complement strand
CGGGGATTTTGGCCCCGCCCTACATGCTGATCTCGAACCGGGCCTGCCCGGGACGAGCCGCGCTGTCAAAGAGCTGAGCGAAGCGTGTTATGGCGCTTCAGACAAAGGGTAAACTCACCCTGTGAGCGAACTGCGCCTTGCGGCGTTTCAGTTTGCTCCGAGGCTCAGGGCCTCACGGCAGTCGAAAACTGCTATGGTTTATGTAAGCCATTTAGGTGAGGACGTCAAGTGCGGAAGCGAATTTTTTGAGTTTTTTTCGGTGGCTTGAGGCAGGCTGTTTGAGAAAAGGTGGGGGGGGGGGATTTGCTACAAATCTCGTTGAGGTGCTCAGGGCGACAAGAGGGAATCGAACGGCTCTGCCGCGGCCTGCTTAACGGGCTTGGAGGGACGCAAGGAACGGGTCGCTGTCTGGAGGCGGCGTTGGGAGGCGCAGGGGGCCTTTCAAGGGAGAAAAAGCGGGGGGTGGGGCAAAACGTTCTTGCGAAGGTCGGACCCCACTTTTTCCGTGCCGTGCCTGCCCATGTGGGTACGAGGCAGGTACGGACTTGATCCGGCTCGGAAATATCCGCGCTAGGAGCCGGGGGGCACAGGCTGGTCACCGAGCAACTCAGCCAGCTTGGGTTCGATGGACTCCGCCCAAATGCGGTAACCCTGCTCGGAGAGGTGGAGGAAATCCGGCATGATCCTTTTGGAAATGCTGCCGTCTTTCTCAATGAACCGGTGGCCGAAATCGAGATAGAACACCGAGCGGTTGTCGTCCAGCTTGGCGAGGGCCTGGTTGACCTGGAGAATCTTGCCGCGCTGATCATTAAAGGTCTCCCCCCGGGGGAAAATGGCCAAGAGGAGAATCCGGGTTTCGGGAAGTTTGGCGCGCAGGCGCTCCACGATTGCGGTGACTCCTTCGAGAATTTCGGCGGGGGTGTGGTCGTCGCGGTTGGAGTTGTTGGTGCCGATCATGAGGACGATGACTTTGGGTTTGATGCCGTCGAGGTTGCCGTTTTCCAGGCGCCAGAGGACGTGCTGGGTGCGGTCGCCGCCGATGCCGAGGTTCAGGGCTTTGCGGTGGGCAAAATAGCGCTGCCAAACGGCCTTGCCGTTGCCCTCCCAGCCTTGGGTGATCGAATCGCCCAGGAAGACCAGGTCCACCTGCCCTTGCGCGGCCTTGACCCGCTGGTTGAGCTCCTCGAAACGCTGGCGGGCGCGGTCGGTGTCGCGCGGGGCGGGGACCACTGCCGCGTTGACGCGTTTCCCGGTTGCGGCGGGCGGGGCAGGCTGAGCGCCGGTCACCGGCTGAGCGGGTTGCGCGACGGTTGTGTAAACGCAGGTGGCGGTTAGAAGTGCAATCAGAGTTCGTCCAAATTTCATGGTGCGCATTTTGACTCCGGGGCGAACTTTTTCAAGCGCGGTTTGGGCCGTTCGAAGGCGGCGGCCTGCCACGCTAGTCTCAGGCGAGGACCCCGATGCCTTTGGGCTTGGGCATCAATCGGGAGAGGCTATCTGAGTTTTGTGATGGGTTTGTGGGAAGGTAGGAAGGTGGGAAGGTGCGAAAGTAGGAAGGTGCGAAGGTGCGAAAGTAGGAAGGTGGGAAGGTGCGAAGGTAGGAAGGTGCGAAGGTAGGAAGGTGCGAAGGTGGAGGGGGAGGAGGTCTGAGTTCAGCGGTCCCAGGTGAGGGCTCAGAAGTCCGTTTTTGGGTCACGCGGTCCGGCCGTCCCATGGTCCCATAGTCGGATAGTCGGATAGTCGGATAGTCGGATAGTCGGATAGTCGGATAGTCGGATAGTCCCATAGTCGGCTAGTCCCCTCCCCCATGGTCCATGGTCTTGGGTCTATGGTCTATGGTCTCGCCTTGTGCTTTCAGTTCGGGCCACAGACGCGGGGGCGGGGCCGGCCGGCCCGATGCTGGAACACGGAGCATTGGTGGGCGGGGAGGGTGCAGAAATTCTGTTTACCGGCGGGGGGTTGCGCCGATACGCTCGGGGTGAGATCAAGCAAATGCCCATGACAAGTTTTTCCAGCTTGCGGGCCCGGTTGGTCGGGACCGTGTTCCTGGCGATTACGCCGGCCTGGGTGTTGATGTATTACACCGAGCTGCCTTGGACGGGGTTTGTGGTGGGGCTTTTGGCATTGGGGGCCGCGTGGTTCGGGGGCGAACGCTTCATCTTGCGCCAGGTGCGCATTTTGTGCAACGCGGCCGGGCAACTGGCGGCGGGAAACCTGAGCGTCCGGACGGGGCTGGCGCGCGAGACGGGGGAATTGGGCGAGCTGGCGCGGACGTTCGACTCGATGGCGGAGGCGCTCGAGCAGCGCGTGAAGGAGCGGGAACAAACGGCGCGGATTCTCCTGGCGCGCTCGTTTCAACAGACGGTGGTCAGCGCCTTGGGCCAGTTTGCGCTGGTGAGCAAGGATCTGCAGGCGCTCTTGAACCAGGCGGCCATGCTGGTCGCCCAAACGCTCGAGGTCGAATATTGCCACGTGCTGGAATTGCAGCCGGATGGGCGGGGTCTGTTGTTGCGGTCGGGGGTGGGATGGAAGACGGGGCTTGCGGGCACGGTGTGCGCCCACGCGAGCCAGGAAGGCGAATTTGGATTCAGCCTGCTGGCGGGCGAACCGGTGGTGGTGGAGGACCTGGCGGCCGACACGCGCTTCGATCGTTCGGAGCTGTTGTCCGAGCACGGAGTGGTCAGCGGGATCATGGTGGCGATTTCGGGCCAGGGGAAGGCGTTCGGAGTGCTGGGAGCGCACACGACGCACCGGCGCAAATTCAACGAGGACGAAGTGCATTTCATGCTGGCGGTGGCCACCGTGCTGGCCATGGGGGTGGCGCGCTCGCGGGCGGAGGCGGAGATGGAGAAGCTGGCGGCCTTCGCGCAGTTGAATCCCAACCCGGCGATGGAAATCGCGCGCGACGGCACCATTACGTATTTCAATGATGCCGCGGTGCGGCTGGCGCGGTCGGTGGGCCAGGAGTCGGTGCGGGGCCTGCTGCCGCCGCAGGTCCTGGAGATCGTGCGCGAATGCCTGGAGACGGGGAAACCCGTGATGCCCCTGGAAACCCAGTTTGCCGGGCGCACCCTTTCGTGGTCGTTCCACCCCGTGCGTCAAAGCGACGTGGTGCACGCCTATGTCGAGGACATTACGGAGCGTTTGAATCTCGCGGCCCAATTGCGCCAATCGCAGAAGATGGAATCGGTCGGGCAGTTGGCGGCGGGGGTGGCGCACGATTTCAACAACATGCTGACCATCATCCAGGGTCATGCCGGGATGCTGCTGGCCAAGGGGATGCTGCCGGCGGAACTGGCGGACTCGACCCAGGCGATTTACTTCGCGGCGGAGCGGGCGGCGGGATTGACCCGGCAGCTTTTGATGTTCAGCCGCAAAAACGTCATGCAGCCGAAGCTGCTGGATTTGCGGGAAGTGGTGACCAACATGAACAAGATGCTGGAGCGGTTGCTGGGCGAGACGATCGTGCTTCGGTTTTCCCCGCCACCGTCCCTGCCTTTGGTGTACGCGGATGCGGGCATGATCGAACAGGTCATCATGAATCTCTCGGTCAACGCGCGGGACGCCATGCCGCGGGGCGGCCACCTGACGATCACGACCGAAGCGGTCAAGATCACGGCCGGGCGGGCCGCGGTGCATCCGGAGTCGCGGGAGGGGGACTTCGTCTGCCTCAGCGTGACCGACGACGGCTGCGGGATGGACCAAGCGACGATGGACCGCATCTTCGAGCCGTTTTTCACCACCAAAGAGGTGGGCAAGGGCACCGGCCTGGGGCTGGCGACGGTGTACGGCATTGTGAAGCAGCACGAGGGATGGATTGAAGTGGCCAGCGAGGTCGGGCACGGGACGACTTTCAGTCTTTACTTCCCCGCCAGCGAGGCGGTGGCTGGTGGCGAGGTCCAGCAGGCGGCGCCGACCGCGCCGGTGCGCGGGGGCAAGGAGACGATCCTGGTGGTCGAGGACGAGGCGGTTTTGCGACAGATGGCCAGAACGATCCTGGAGGACTGCGGATACCGGGTCATGGAGGCGGCGTCGGGGATTGAAGCGCTGAAGGTCTGGGAGCGGTACCGGGAGGCCATTGACCTGGTGTTAACCGACATGGTCATGCCGGAGGGCATGTCGGGCATGGACCTCGCCCACCGCTTGCACGCCAGCAAGCCGATGGTGCGGATCGTGTTTGCCAGCGGCTACAGCATGGATGAAATTGACTCGTCCTCCCTGCGCAAGGCCCACGCCGTCTTCCTCCAAAAACCCTACACTCACGTCACCCTCGCCCAAGCCGTGCGGGATTGCCTGGACCGGCAATCCGCGCCAGCCGCCAGGGCGGAAGGGGGGGACGGCAACACCACGAATGAGTAAGACCACGGCCGGGTTTGTCGGGGGAGCGCCCGGTGAGGGTGAGGAACACGTTTGCCCGGCGGAGGAGGCGGTTGGGGCGGATTGGCCGCCGGGATGCGGCGGGGCCCGGGGTGCGGGAGGGGCGCCTTTGGTTTTTCGCAAGACTTACGGGAACCCTTGTGGGCAGTCATGACTCTAACATTCGGGGCGCCGGGCCCGAGCCGGGGGATTTTGAAAGTCTGGTGGACCGGCATTACGGCGCCCTGTACCGATTTGCGATGAGTTTGACGCGCAACGAAAGCGAAGCGGGCGACCTGGTGCAGGACACGTTCCTGGTCTGGGCGTCCAAGGGGCAGACTTTGCGGGACCCGTCGAAGGCTAAAGCGTGGCTGTTCACGACCCTGCACCGGAAGTTTCTGGAAGGGCGGCGGCGTATCACGCGGTTCCCGGAGGTTGAACTCGAGGAAGCGGAGGGGGCTTTGCCCAGCATAGAGCCCGAGGCGGTAAACCGCCTGGACGGGCGGACCCTGCTGGCGTTGGTTGGGGAAGTGGAGACGCAATACCGGGCGCCGGTGGCGTTGTTTTACCTCGAGGACTACAGCTACGCGGAGATTGCCGAGGTCCTCGACATCCCCCTGGGCACGGTCAAGTCGCGGATTGCGCGGGGCTTGGCGCAACTGAAGGGGCTGGTGTCAAGGGGCCCCCCCGCGCCACCGGAAGGAGGCGGCAGGTGAACCGCGAGGAAGCCAGGAAAGTGTTGCAGGTGTACCGGCCCTGGGCGAACGACCAGCAGGACCCCGAGGTCCAGGCCGCCTTGGAACTGGCCCGGCGGGATCCCGAGCTGCGGGATTGGCTGGACCGGGAACTGGCCTTTCAGACGGCTGTCCGGTCCCGGCTCCGGGCGGTGGAGCCGCCGCCGGACCTGAAGCAACGGGTGCTGGCCCGCGGGAAGGTCTCGTCGTTGCCCGTGTGGTGGCAGCGCCCCGGGGTGTGGGCCGCCGCGGCGGCGGTGGCGCTCTTGCTGGCGGTGGCGGCCATTTGGAACCGGGCCCCGGCGCCGGATCGCTTCACGAATTATCAGGAGCGCATGGCGGGCACGGCGTTGCGCCAATACGGGATGGACTTGGAGACCTCGGATATGAACCAGTTGCGGGCCTTCGTCCAGGCCCGGGGCGGGCCGGCCGATTACGCCGTTCCTCCCGGGCTGGCCCGGCTGCAGTTGACGGGAGGCGGGCTGCTCCGGTGGCGGAATAATCCGGTGACCATGGTGTGCTTCGACCGCGGGGACCGGCAGATGCTGTTTTTGTTTGTGATGAAGCGCGCGGCGGTAAAGGATCCGCCGCCGGAGACACCGCTGGTGGGGCGGAAAGTGGACCTGACCACCGTCAGTTGGAGCCAGGGCGGGAATACGTATTTTCTCGCGGGTCCCGCGGAACCGGATTTTGTGAAGAAGTACCTGTAGGGCGGCTCAGGGCTTGATGCTGGTGTGCTGCATCAGCCAGTCAAAATCCTCGGTCTGCCCGTCGGGGATTGGAAACGGCAGGCGGGCGGCATCGGGTTGGTGGGGCGGGCGGGTGCTGGCCGCGAGCCAGCGGCGCCGTTCGACATGGCCGTCGGCAAAGGCGAGATTGGCGGCGCCCTGATGCCAGGCGGCGGGCAGGTCGGTCCAGCGACGGCTGTAGAAATGGTTGAGGAAATACCCGTCGTTGATGCTGTCGGGATGCTCTTCGATGAAGACGAAGATGGTGGCGGGCCGGGGAACCTGGGTCAGGCGGAAGAACTGGCGGTAGTGGGGATTGTTTGAGTTGGCGCCGCTCTCGGAAAACTGGCCGGCATTCCCCACCATGGCGTTCATGGAAAGGCTGCGGACGCGCTCACGCCAGCCGGCCTGGCGCTGGAGATCGCTCAGAGCGCGATCAGCCGGGCAGCGGTAAAGGGCGGCCGAGGGGCCGGTGTAAGGGCCGATTCCGCCGCGGGTCAGCAGAGCGGAGTTGGTGTTGTCAGAGTCGAGTTCCCAGCTCATCACCGGGGTGGTCCAGTTGTAGAAATGATTTTGGGCGGCCGCCTGTCTGATTTCCGAGGCCCCGAGGTTGTAAGGAAAGGTGTCGTTGAAATCGGCGACGTAGAGCAGGCACGCCATGGCAAGTTGGCGGTGGTTGTTCAGGCAGGCGACCGCCTGGCCGCGAGAGCGGGCGCCCGCCAGCGCCGGCAGCAGCAGGCCGGCCAGGATGACAATCAGGCCGATGACCACCAGCAGTTCGATCAGCGTGAAGCCCCGAACCCCGCCTTCGGCGGCGGGAAAGCGTCCGCGCAACGATGGCATGACAACCTTATTCATGGGATAAGCGTAAGTAAACTTAGCCGCTTGCCGTCCCCTTGTCAAAATGGGGGCGGGGCGGCGGGCGGGTGGGGGGGGCCGGGGGTCAGTCCAGCAAGCGGTACCAGTTGTCGCGCTGGTGGGGTTCGTAACCCAGGTCAAGGATGAGGCGGCGCATGTCGGCCACGGTCATGCGGAAAGCGGCGCCGGCCTGGGAAACGACATTCTCTTCAATCATAATGCTGCCCAGGTCGTTGGCGCCGAATTTAAGGGCGATTTGGCCGATTTCCTGTCCCTGCGTGACCCAGGAACTTTGAACGCTGGGGAAATTGTCGAGATAAATGCGGGCGAGCGCCTGGGTGCGGAGGTATTCATGCGCGCCGACGGTGGGGGCGCGCAGCCGGGTGTGCTCGGCCTGGAAGGTCCAGCAGATGAAAGCGGTGAAGCCCCGGGTGCGGTCCTGCTGAGCGCGCAAGCGTTCGAGGTGCTCGATGCGGTCCTCGAGGGTCTCGACGTGGCCGAACATCATGGTGGCGGAGGAGTTGAGCCCGAGGCGGTGGGCGACCTCCATCACCCCGAGCCAGTCATCGGTCATCGCCTTGAGGGGGGAGACCCGCTTTCGGACACGGTCCACCAGGATTTCGCCTCCGCCACCGGGGATGGAGCCAAGCCCCGCGGCTTTGAAATCCGCGATGATCCGATCGAGCGGTTCGTTGAACACCTCACGGAAGTGGATGAACTCGCTGGGGCTGAAGCCGTGGATATTGACCTGGGGAAAGCGGTCGCGGATATGGGCGAGGAGGTCGAGATACCACTGTTTGGTCAGGCCCGGGTGGTGCCCGCCTTGCAGAAGGATTTGCGTGCCGCCCAAGGCGAGGGTTTCTTCGATCTTCTGATCCAGTTCCGCGAGGGAAATCACGTAGGCATCCGCATCCTTTTCCGTGCGGTAAAAGGCGCAGAATTTGCAGTAAACGTTGCAGATATTGGTGTAATTGATGTTGCGATCCACAATGTAGGTGACGATCTGGTTGCCGCGTCCCTCGTAGGCCGATGCCCTGGCCAGTTGACGCCGCCGGTCGGCCAGCGCTCCGAGTTCCTCGAGGGGCAAGGGGTAAAGCCGCAGGGCTTCGGCGCTGGTAATGCGCTCCCCGCTCCACACCTTATCCAGTAGATCGTCCAAAGACTTATCGTAGATCACCCGCTCAACCTAACCTGTCAGGCGTTTTCCGACAAACTCGATCGCCAGGTCCAACAACGGTTCACAGGTTCTGGATTGGGGATGGGTTCGGACAGGTTCTGGATTGGGTTCAAGGGAGCAAGATTCCGAGGACACGCTTGAAGGAAGGTTGTGCCACAGAAGTGTGCCAGGAATCGAAAGAATGTGCCATAGTGACACGGTTGGCATGGGTCGGAAAGGGGTGTGTGGGCGGCTAAAATAATTTCAAGTCAATGATTTCAAGCCACTTGTGTTGAAACTGTGACGCTGTGGCACCTATGCTGCTAAAGGATGTGGAGGATTTACTAAGTCCGGAGCAATTATTTATGGCAAAAGTAATTGGAATTGATTTGGGCACAACCAACTCGTGCATGGCCGTGATGGAAGGTGGCGAGCCGGTGGTGCTGGAGAATTCAGAAGGGCGGCGTGTGACGCCGTCGGTAGTGGCTTTTACCAAGACGGGCGAGCGTTTGGTGGGGGATGCGGCGAAGCGGCAGGCGGTGACCAACTCGCGCAACACGATTTATTCGATCAAGCGGTTCATGGGCCGCAAATACTCGGAGGTGGAGGAGGAGCGGAAGCGGGTGCCGTACAAGGTGGTGCCCGGGCCGAACGGGGATGCCTACGTGGAGGTGGAGGTTGATGGCAAGCCGAAGCAGTTCAGTCCGGCGGAAATTTCGGCGATGATCCTGGGCAAGTTGAAAGCCGATGCGGAGATGCGGCTTGGGGAGAAGATCACGCAGGCGGTTATCACGGTCCCGGCCTATTTCAACGATTCCCAGCGGCAGGCCACCAAGGACGCGGGGCGGATTGCCGGCCTGGAGGTGCTGCGGATCATCAATGAGCCGACGGCGGCTTCGCTGGCGTACGGTCTGGACAAGAAGAAGGACGAGCAAATCGCGGTGTACGACCTGGGGGGAGGCACCTTCGACATCTCGGTGCTGGAGATTGGGGACGGGGTTTTTGAGGTCAAGGCGACCAACGGCGACACGCATCTTGGCGGGGACGACTGGGACAACCGGATCATGGATTGGATTCTGGAGGAGTTCAAGAAGGAGCACGGCATGGATTTGCGGAAGCAGCCGGACGCGCTCCAACGCATCAAGGAGGAGGCGGAGAAGGCCAAAATTGCGCTGTCAAGCTCCCAGGTTTACGAGATCAATCTGCCGTTTATCACGGCGGATGCCAGCGGTCCCAAGCACATCAGCATGAAGCTGACGCGGGCGAAGATGGAGCAACTGTGCGATGACCTGTTCGAGCGGACGATCGGGCCGGTGAAGAACTGCCTGCGGGACGCGGGGGTCACGCCCGACAAGATTGACGAATTGGTGTTGGTGGGCGGGATGACGCGGATGCCCAAGGTGGTGGAGACGGCCCGGTCTTTGGTGAACAAGACGCCGCACCAGGGGGTGAACCCGGACGAAGTGGTGGCGGTGGGGGCGGCGATCCAGGCCGGCGTGTTGAAGGGCGAGGTGAAGGATGTGCTGTTGCTCGACGTGACGCCGCTGTCGCTGGGGATCGAGACGCTGGGCGGAGTCTTTACCAAGCTCATCGAGCGCAACACGACGATTCCCACGCGGAAATCCGAAATCTTCTCGACGGCCTCGGACAATCAGCCCGGGGTGGAAATCCACGTGCTGCAAGGGGAGCGGGAGCTCGCGAAGGACAACAAGACCATTGGGAAGTTCCACCTGACGGACATTCCCCCGGCGCCGCGCGGCGTGCCGCAAATCGAGGTGACCTTTGATATTGACGCGAACGGCATTTTGCACGTCAGCGCCAAGGACCTGGGCACGGGCAAGGAACAGAAGATTACGATCACGGCTTCGAGCGGCCTGACCAAGGAGGAAATCGAGCGAATGCGAAAGGATGCCGAGGCGCACGCCGAGGAAGACAAGAAGCGGCGGGAGGAGATCGAATTGCGCAACGAGGCAGACAACGCGGTTTATCGCTCGGAGAAGATGCTCAAGGAAACCGGGGACAAGTTGTCCAGCGCCGACAAAAGCAAAATCGAGGACGCCATCAAGGAAGTCCGCGAGGCGCTCAAGGGGCAGGACACGGGGGCGATCCGGTCGGCCAGCGAGAAGCTCAACGAGGCCTGGCAGGCGGTTTCGGCGGAACTCTACAAGGCCGCCGGCGAAAAAGCCCGGGGCGGCAAGGGAACGGCCGGGGGCCCGAAAGCCGGGGGCGGCGCGGGGGAAAAGAGCGAGGAAGGGCCGATCATAGACGCGGAGGTCGTGGACGATAAAACCAAGTAGGGGCGGGTGGGCCTCCGGACCGAGAAATTTTCCCGCAGCGAGTGCGGCGGGATTTTGATTCAACGCACAATCAAACAACTGAAATAGGAACATCAAACTATGGCACTGAACATCAAACCCCTCGGCGATCGCGTTCTGGTTGAACCGGTCGAAGAGAAGGAAGTCAAGAAAGGCGGAATCATCATCCCCGACACCGCCAAAGAAAAACCCATGGAAAGCATCGTCGTCGCGCTCGGCACGGGCAAGACGGACGAGAACGGCAAGAAAATCCCCTTCGAAGTGAAGAAAGGGGATCGGGTGCTGGTCAGCAAGTATGGCGGCACCGAGATCAAACTGGACGGCAAGGAGTACAAAATCCTGAATTCGGATGACATCCTGGCCGTGCTCGAATAACCGAACCTGTTATCGCATCAACCCAAGAAAGAAACGAAATTACGACTTATGGCTGCAAAACAACTCCTCTTTGACGAGACCGCTCGTCAGGCCCTGCTGAAGGGCGTTTCCAAACTCGCCAAGGCGGTCACCGCCACTTTGGGACCCAAGGGTCGCAACGTGGTGTTGGACAAGAAGTTCGGCTCGCCGACGGTGACCAAGGACGGTGTCACGGTCGCCAAGGAAATTGAGCTCGAGGACCCTTATGAGAACATGGGCGCCCAGATGGTGCGCGAGGTGGCCAGCAAGACCAGCGACGCGGCGGGCGATGGCACGACCACGGCGACCGTGCTGGCTGAGGCGATCTACCGCGAAGGTCTGAAGTATGTGACCTCCGGCGCCAACCCCATTGGCATCCAGCGCGGCATTGCCAAGGCGGTCAACGCCGCGGTCGAGCACCTCGACAAAATCGCCAAGAAGGTCAAGGACAAGGAAGAGATCAAGCAGGTGGCGACCGTGTCGGCCAACTGGGACACGACCATCGGCGAGATCATCGCGGATGCCATGGACAAGGTGGGCAAAGACGGCACCATTACCGTCGAGGAAGCCAAGTCCATCGAGACCACCCTGGTAGTGGTCGAGGGCATGGAGTTCGACAAGGGCTACCTGTCGCCTTACTTCGTAACCAACGCCGAGGCGATGGAGTGCCGGCTGGAAGACTGCTACGTGCTGATCTACGAGAAGAAGATCAGCAGCCTCAAGGACTTGCTGCCGATCCTCGAGAAGGTTGCCAAGGTGGGCAAGCCGCTGTTGATCATCGCCGAGGAAGTCGAGGGCGAAGCGCTGGCCACCCTGGTGGTGAACAAGCTGCGCGGCACGCTCAATGTCGCCGCGGTCAAGGCTCCGGGCTTTGGCGATCGCCGCAAGGCCATGTGCGAGGACATTGCCATTCTGACGGGCGGCAAGTTCATCAGCGAGGACCTGGGCATCAAGCTTGAGAACCTCACGCTCGAGGACCTCGGCCGCGCCAAGAGCGTCGTCGTGGACAAAGAAAACACGACCATCGTCGAGGGCGCGGGCAAGAGCTCCGAAATCCAGGGCCGGGTCAACCAGATTCGCCGTCAGATCGAGGAAACCACCTCCGATTACGACCGCGAGAAGCTGCAGGAGCGGCTGGCGAAGCTGGCCGGCGGTGTGGCCGTCATTAATGTCGGCGCCGCCACGGAAACCGAGATGAAGGAGAAGAAAGCTCGCGTCGAGGACGCGCTGCATGCGACGCGCGCCGCGGTCGAGGAAGGCATTGTGCCGGGCGGTGGTGTGGCGTTGCTGCGCTGCCTGACGGCCATTGAAGGGGTCAAGACCGACAGCGATGATGAACGCATTGGCGTGGACATCGTCAAGCGCGCCATCGAAGCGCCGACCCGCGCGCTGGCCGACAACGCCGGGGTGGAAGGCTCGGTGGTGGTGCAGGAGATCAAGAAGCGCAAGGGCAACGAGGGTTACAACGTGAGCACCGGTGTCTATGAAGACCTGGTCAAAGCAGGCGTGGTGGATCCCAAGAAGGTCACCCGGGCGGCGTTGCAGAACGCCAGCTCGATCGCCGGGCTGTTGCTGACCACCGAGTGCCTCGTCACCGAGATTCCGGAAAAGGAAAAACCGGCTCCGGCGGGCGGCGGGCACGGCGGCATGGGCGGCATGGACTACTAAGCCGTTTGCAGGCAGACGGCGGGAGGAACTGAGACCTCAAGCGAGGCTGGTGCACGACCAGCCTCGCTTTTTTGTGTGCGCCCGGCAGGGCACACATAAAGCCCCATGCACAGCCCATGGGGAACTGCCGGCCGAAGAGCAAAGGTGCCGCTGGCGCGGCCGAATCTGGCGGAAGCTGTCAGCAAAACGCTGGCCTGGCGAACCGAAACCAGAAGCGGGGCAGCCGCGGCGCGCCACCATTTCAGAGGTTGGGGAGGCGACGTCTCGTCACCGTGGCCCCCCTCGCGACCCAGAACTTCCTGGGACGAGACGTCCCAGCCCCCATCCAGACCCTCAATTACCTCGGGGGAGGCGACGTCTCGGCGCCGCCGCCGCGGCCCTCCCTCACCCCTCACCCCGTCCCCTCCCACGGGTTGGTAGGGACGCGTTTCACCGCGTCCCCGTTCTTCCCTTAAATATCAGGGACCTGGTGGAACAGGTCCTTACCCAAATCCCTCGTCCCCCTCCCAACCCAAAGCTTACTGGGACGAGACGTCCCAGCCCCCATCCAGACGCTAATTGTTTCGGGGTTGGAGACGTCCCGTCTCCAAACCTCCCGCGCCATCGCAACCCAAGACTTCCTGGGACGAGACGTCCCAGCCCCCATCCCGACCCTCAATTACTTCGGAGCTCGTCATCAGTTCGGGACTTCCTCCTGTGCCCATCCCCCAACCCGTCTTCAAAACCCTGACAGGGTTTCAGACAGTAGCCGGGGGTAAGGCCGCCAGGCCGCCACCCCCGGTCCCCCGCCCCCAAAACTCCAGCCCCCTCCGCTCGCGGAGGGGGTTGGGGGTGGTGGCACCCCGGAGTCTCCGCAAGCCGCCAGTCCCAATCCATCGCGATGCTCCGCGATTCCGCGGCGGCGAAAGAAAGCTCACGAGGGAGCGCCACGGGGGAGCCAAGTCTTGCCGGGTTTCGTGGCCCAGTCTTTCAAGGGGAAGCCCGGCCCCGCCCAGTTCTGCGTCCGTCTGCGTGCTCTGCGGGCCTGCACTCCCTACCGCGAAGCCTGAAGGCTGAGGTGCGGCACGCAGAGCCGAGGAGAACGCCCTACGCGTGACCCAGCAAAGAATGGACCACGGATTTCGCGGATTTCGCGGATGAGGGAGACGCCGCGCAGGGCTCCCGGTGGCGGGCAAAGTCGCCCATCCGGGACAGCACTA
>JARKQH010000267.1 GCA_029974925.1 Verrucomicrobiota bacterium | reverse complement strand
CCCGGCGAACACGTGAACCTGGCGGCGCTTTTCCCGGGCCAGGAAAATTGCGCGGCGTATCTGAAAGCGCAGGTGATTGCTCCCGCGGCGGTTGACGCGTTGCTTCTGCTGGGCACCGACGATGGAGTCAAAGCCTGGCTTGACGGCCGGCTGATCCACGCCAACAACGTGGATCGGGGCGAGGTGGTGGACCAGGACCAGGTTGCCATCCGCTTGCAGGAAGGCACCAACACGCTGCTGCTCAAAATCACCCAGGGCGGCGGCGGGTGGTCTGCCCGCGCCCGGATTGTCGGCGCGGACGGACAGCCCCTCGCCGGGTTGCAGGTTGTTCCCCAAAACGCACCGCCGGTCCAGGTTCAGGCGCCTCAACCGCCGCCCGTGCCAAAGCCGGCCATCCTGCCGCCTCGCGACCACTTCCGGAAACTGCGGTTGACGGACCAGTTTTACGCCGAGGGCGCTTACTTTGGAGACTTCAACCGGGATGGCCGGCTGGACGTCGTGGCCGGGCCGTTCTGGTTCGAAGGCCCCGATTTCAACACCCGTCATGCGTATCGGCCGGTCAAGGAGTTCGACCCCAAAACCGAGTATTCTGACAATTTTCTCACCTACGCCGGAGACTGCAACGGAGACGGTTGGCCCGACATCATTTGTGTGCCGTACCCGGGCAGGGAAGGGTATTGGTATGCGAACCCCGCAGGAAAAGGGGGGGAATGGAAGCCGCACCTTTACTACCCGATGGTTGGCAACGAATCCCCGCTGTGGAGCGACGTGACTGGTGACGGCCGGCCGGAGCTGATTTTCTGCAACGAAGGGTTCCTTGGCTTCGCCGGTCCAGACTTCAGCCGACCGGAGGCGCCGTGGGTTTTCCACCCCGTCTCGCACCAGGATAAACGCTATCAGCGCTTCACCCACGGCGTGGGCGTGGGAGACATCAATGGCGACGGCCGCGGGGATGTGGTCGAGGCGGCGGGCTGGTGGGGACAGCCGGCCCAGGCCAGCCAGCCCTGGAGCTTTCATCCCTTTCAATTCGCCCAAGCCGCCGCGCAGATGCTCGTTTACGATGTAAACGGCGATGGCCTGGCCGACCTGGTCACGGCCTGGCACTGCCATGAATACGGCCTGGTCTGGTGGGAGCAGGTGCGCAGCGAAGGCCCCGCGCCGGACTGGCGGCAACACGTCATCCTGCCGCCCCAACCGGAGGTGGAGTCAGAGGCGTTCCGCGTGAGCCAGTTGCACGCCTTTGACTTGGCGGACATGAATGGCGACGGCCTGAAGGACGTCGTGACGGGCAAACGTTTCTGGGCGCATGGCCCCCAAGGCGACCCCGAGCCGGATGCGCCCGCCGTCGTGTTCTGGCTCGAACTGCGGCGGGAACCCGGCGGCCAGGCCCGGTTCATCCCTCATTTGATTGACGACGATTCCGGCGTGGGCACCCAGGTCGCCACGGCCGACCTCAACGGCGATGGCCGGCCCGACGTCATCGTCAGCAACAAGAAAGGCATTTTCGTCCACTTGAGCGAAGGCGCCGCCCCGCGCGCGCAATCCCCTTGAGCCCCGCGTCGAAGCCTGGATTTCGACCGGCCGGCCTGACCGTCTCGAGAGCCGGGTCGCCCCCTCCTTCAAGCACCGGGCAACGGACTCCTTTCGCGAGCCGTCCCCAGGGCGATTCAGTGCTTCGTGACCCGGAGACCCGGCTCAAACCGCCTCACCATGCCTTGCCGAGGAACCAGGCGCCGGATTCCAAGTCGTGCTTGAGCAGGTATTCCCGCCCGTCGCCGCCGCGCACCTTGAAATAGTCGGCGCGGGGCCATTCGGGTTTGCTCTCGATTTGGAACCAGCGGTCAAGCACCTCGGCAACCTCGATGGACTGTTCTTCCCATTTGAACCGGCGGGGCGTCTCGTCCGCCTTCATCCCCGCGTAACACTCCACTTGAATCGGCGTCAGGCGCATGACGAAACCGGGTTCCACCAGCAGGGCCCCTTGCCTTCAATCGCGGCCGCGGCCCGCCGGCGAATGGATTCCTGTTGGGCGGGGCTCAGGGGACGGAAGTCAGCCAGGGCGGCAAAAGCCGCGTCCTGTTCGTTGGGGAAACTCAGCCCCAACAGGGCCACATCCGGCTCGAGCGTCAGCGTGTAATGGAGGCATTCGGCCACCGTCAGCCTGGGCAGCACGGGTTCGCCAGCGGTCTCGCGGCCGCCCGAGCTGAACTTGCCCCGGGGACGCGCCTCCAACGGCCGGTTGTATCCCGTGGTGTCGCCCAACAACTTCCCGGCGCCGAAGGTCTTGAAACAGACGGTCCCCACCCCTTTCCGCCGGGCCAGCGGCAGAATCTCCTCGCGGTATCGGTCGTCACAGACGGGCCCCAGCGGAAACATCACCACGTCGCAAAGCCCGCTCTCCAGCGCCAGCCGCAACACTTCCGGGTGGTGGCTCGAGAGGCCGCGGAAGCGCGCCTTGCCCGCCCTGACCGCCCGCCCAAGCTGCTCCATGCCGCCGCCAGGCCTCGCAAGTTCATTCCACCGGCCCGGCTCGGAAACGTCGTGAAAAACAAACAAATCCACCCCGTCCAATCCCAGCGCCTTCAGGCTGGCATCCACCTGGGGGCCCACCGGCTGGTCCAGCTCATCAATTTTGTCAATCACGAACATCCCCTCCCGCCGGCCGCGCAACGCCGCGCCCACAATGGCTTCACTGTAGCCGTTCTCGTAGCCGGGCGCCGTGTCAATCAGGTTCAGACCGTAATCCATGGCGCGGCGGACGGTGGCCACGCATTGCTCGAACGGCACGGCGCGGTCGGCCAAATCTCCGATGCCCAGAACGGTGGCGTGGAAGCCGGTGGAACCCAACGGGCGCTTTGGCAGTGTCATATCAACTCTTGCCTCTTACCACACTTCCCGGGGCAGGAACAGCCCGCAAGCAAAAGCTTGGTCCATGGCGCGGCTCTTGGTTTAATCCGCCCATGCCGCTCTTGAAACTCGAAACCAACGTCGCCCTGGCGGAAGACCAACAGAACCGTCTCTTGAGCTCGCTCTCAAAAGCCGTTGCCGACGCCCTCGGCAAACCCGAACAATACGTCATGGTCACCCTCGCCCGGACGGCCCTCTGGATGGCCGGCCGGGGGGACGGGGCGGCCTTTGGGGACCTCCGCAGCATCGGCGGCCTGAGTCCCGAGGTGAATCGCAAGCTGGCGAAGGAAGTCAGTAAACTGCTCAGCGACGTCCTGGGAATCCCGGCGGACCGCGTGTACCTGAACTTCAGCAATGTCGAAGCGCGCAACTGGGGATGGAACGGCAGCACTTTCGGCTGATGTTGACGGAGCCCGGCCAGGGCCGCCCTATCGAACTGCGGTCCGCCAGGAACGGCCGCATTGCCGGCTGATGCATGGAAACCTGCCCGAGGAAAAAGGCACCTACGTCCTGATTGCGTCGGCGCCGCGGATGAAGCGCGTCGAGATTGGCCGCCTGGGCCGTTTTGACATTCCTCCGGGTTTCTACGCCTACGTGGGGAGCGCGTTCGGCGCGGGGGGACTTCGCGCCCGGCTGGGACACCATTTGGAATCAACGGCCAGGCCCCATTGGCATATTGACTATCTTCTGCGGGTGGCTCGACCGGTCGAGATTTGGCTCAGCACCGCGCCTTGGAAGTTGGAACCGCAGTGGGCCGGTCTGTTGGAAGCCGCCCCCCAATTCCGCGTCCCCATCCCGGGGTTTGGATGCTCCGACTCTCCCCGCCGCCGCGCCAGCCACTTGTTCTACTCCAGCCGCCGGCCCCGCTTTCGCTGGTTCCAACAACGGGCAGCCGAAACCTCGCCGGCCCTTGTGGTCAAGCGACTGCGCCTCTCGCAGCAAGGGTGAAGGAAAAAAGCGGCGTGCCGCCTTGCCTCAAGAAAATGGAGCGAGCGAAGGGATTCGAACCCTCGACATTCACCTTGGCAAGGTGACGCTCTACCAGACTGAGCTACGCTCGCTTCCTGAAAGCAGACAATAGCCTACGGGAATCCAGCCGGATTGCAAGTCCCCGTTTTCAAGTTTTTTCTCTCCCGCGATAACCGGGGGGTGGCGGGCTTCGAGGCGCGAGGCAGCCAGCCCGGGCTTTGGCGGCAAACGCCTGCTTTGAGCCCGCGGGCGGGCAGGTCCCCAGGTCCGGCTTCGCCCGGTGCCGCCAGTCAATCGTCGTCATCGGGCTGGAGCTGCACAGCCCATTCGGGATAGGGC
>JARKQH010000256.1 GCA_029974925.1 Verrucomicrobiota bacterium | reverse complement strand
TGGACGACTCCCCGTCTTTGGTATCAACTTGAAGCCGCACCGTTTGGTTTGCCTCCTGTCGAGGCTCGGAACGTGAGTTTTTCATATATCCCACAGTTCGCCATACGGTGCATTACAATTTCAATCTGAATCGTTCCGGCTTAGCCATACGCTTGGATTGTTACACTCGGAGCCGAGCTGGTCCAATGGTTTATGCTTGGAAAAAATACGTGTCGGAATCCGGCCCGTTTGTCTGCCAGGCGTGCGCGGATTGCGGGAGCGAAATTGGGCACAACCCAGGTGACTGGTCGTTGGCTGGCTAGGGCAGCCTCGATGCGAATCTCGCGAGGTCAGAGCATTCAACCAGCCGTCCGAGGGTCTTCAGGGTGAACACCTTCCCCCGCGTTGCGAGGAGCATTTTCTTCATGTCTTCACGCCGGACCCCAAAGCCCCTCCCGGCAATGCAGGCGATGACTTGATACTTCTGCAGGCCGGGGGGGCGCCTGCGGTGCTGAGTTCGCCCAGGTGTTGGATGCGGGTTACCTTGTCCCTGGCGGTGCCGTCGTCTTCCGTGACCTTGGCCTCGATAACAACCTGCGGGTTGAACTCGTCCGGGATGATGAAGTCTGGCGCTTGGTCAAAGTTGGGGATGCGCTCGGCCCGTTTGGTCTTGCGATAGCTGACGCCTGCCTTCGACAAGACATCCTCGATCGCGGACTCGAGGTTGTCGCCCACCAACTCACTGACAGAGTCGCGGTGTCCGGCAAAAGGGCGCCCGAGAAAGCGCTCGTACAGCAGCATGGCGTATGGAGCGCCCATGCAGGCAAGGGACCGGATGGATTCCAAGCCGGCTTTCGTGTCCGCTTTGTCGAGGCGGTGAATGGTGTCACCGTTTGGCGGTGGACACCCTTCTTGCATGAGGTCGCAGGCGACGTCGAGCATGGCCTGGAGTCTTTCCTGCGCTAAGGGGCCCCCCTTCAGGGGCTTAAGTGGCTGCATTCTCACGTTTCGATCCAAGCTTCGCGCGAAGCCCTGGGTGACTGGGATCCCTCGGCGCTGGCTCGCGAGGTACGCCCACTCGGAGGGGGTGAAACCAAGGATAGAGCGGATCACAATGAGACAGATCGGCGTGGATACTGCGAGTTCCCTGATTTCGCGGCGCGGCAAGGTTGAAAAGTTCGCCGTGACGCGCTTCAAGGCCTCATATCCCGCCTCGAACTGCGCATACTCCACGAATCCTTCACCCTTGGGGAGGGTGAGAAACTCGGAGGCGAGGCTGGAGACTAAGGCGGCGACAAAGCTGTCGGGATCGGCGAGGATTTCCTGAAAATCGGCTTCAAAAGGATACTTCATCGGTTTCTGTTGAGTAAGGCGCGGAAGCTTCTCGAAGCTCCCAACGCTGGCGAGCTTGGGCGGCTGTGTATGTGCTCCCCAGTTCTCTGAGGACGGCGTCGAGCCCACCGAATTCGGTGGTCCACTTGCGCACCGCGACCAGGCGGACGGGTGTGCTGACGTTCGCGTTCCAAGTGCTGCGAAGGTTCCACACCGCGAGGCGAATCAGGTGGCCGAAGATGATGCAGCGGGTGTCGCCTTGGGTTGGCTTGACGCGGCCCTGTTGAAGCAGCGTGAGGTCGTCGGCAACTATCTTGGCCAGTGCGGCGGGAGTGGTGGCGAGCCACCGTCGCGGGAAGCTGCCCGTGGACCGACAGACAAAGACGGTATCTACGATAGAGGAGCCGGTACCGTTGATATGGATGGAAGCACCCATCTCCGCGGGGCACGGCAGGGACGCCGAGCACACCAAGCCGGCGTCCAACATCGCGACGGCAACAGGCAGGTAGGCGTCAAGTTGGTTGTGGTGATACGTGAAAGCGAGCGGCGAGCCAGGTTTCAGGACCTTGGCCATCTTGCGAAAGACGCGTGATAATCCTTCGCTAAAATGCTCAAGCGTCCGGCCCATGCTAACATTGCCGGTCAGTTCGTTGGCATTGCGCGTGGTTACACGCCTGAACTCGGGATGGGTGGATGAAATGAGTTTGCGGAGCCACATGTAACAAAAATCCATGAGTTCCGCGTATTGGACATTACCAAAGTAGGGAGGGTCGGTCAGGATGATGTCAAACTTCGCACCTTCCAAATCGGCTTTCGCAGCGTCAGCGCATCCCAGGGAAACACGCTTGGTCTCAGGGGGGCGCGTGCGATTCCGCTTGTCGCCGATCCACTCATCGAGAATTGGGATCTGTATCTTGCGCGAGCCCTGGTGACGGATTTCAAACGGCCGTTCACAAAAGGACTTTGCCTTATAAAACTTTTCCGTGATGTTCAACCACCCGCCGCTGCCAACGGCGCCGGTCTTGCCAGAGAGCCCGATCAGGTTTGACTCGCACTGTATAAGGCCAATGGGAAATCCGTGAACCGAGAAAATGTCCAACGATTTCAAGGCCATGCTGTCGTACCGGCAAAGCATGTTCTGGTACCGAAGAAGATCTGAAAGGTTGGTGGCAAGCGCATCGGCGATGCGGGAGTCCCTTTCACGGCTGATCAAGCGGCAAATCAGTTCCAATCCCAGCAGTTGGCGAGCGTTGAACATCTGGCGATAAAAGCGATAGCCCCACCGGTGCAGCCGGTCGGTCTCGTCTCCAGCGGGGATTTCGTCCTCGGGGATAAATAAGGGGCGAAGCGAGGCCAATCGTTTGGCGGCGGCCTCGTACTTGGCAAGGTCTTCCGGCGCAGGTTTCTTGAAAAACCGCCCCCGGTGCGCAGGTCGGCAGGTTTCGCAGTGGTACTCGATGGCGAAAAGTCTGTGGCTGGGGGGACCGGCGGAGGGGGTGGGGTAGGTATTGACATGGCCGCAATGCCCACACTTGCAGCGGTTGCGTTTTGCGGTGTACTCGAGTCCGAACGGTGTCTTGCAGTGCGGGCAGGGCGGCGCCTCTTTGGGTGAAGGGCTGTCGTAAAGTTCGCCACAAGTCCGGCACACAAAAACGTTTGTTGGGTGGCGGACCGCCTCTGCAACGAGGTAATTGGGGAAGAGTTCGAGATCGCGGCCACAGCACTGGCAGGGAAGCGACTTAACCCAGAGGAAGTACTTGACGTGAGCATCCGGGGAACCACATTCAAGGCAAGTGGTCCGATAGAGGCGGCCTATGTCCTGACCGAGTGATTGTCGAAGCGCCTCCGCGGCCCGGCGGTAGGCGTGGAGATCGACCTGCAAGATTTCCTGGCGGACAATCCACCATGCCATGGGGTTGATGTCCAAGCCTGTGACCTCGCAGCCAACGCGGTTGGCCTCGATCAGCGTTGTCCCTCCTCCCATAAACGGGTCAAGGACGCGCAGAGACCTCAGGGACTGGTTTTGGTAAAACTCTTCCCGCAGAGGTCCCTTGACGAATTCAGAAAGAATCAAAGCGCGGAACAGCGTGCCCGGCCTTCGGGCAAACCACTTGTGGACCGCCATGATGGGGCGGTAATTCTGCTGGATCTGCTTCTCCCGCAGAGCCAAGTCAGCCACAAAGGGCACATCAAAATCGCGCTCGATCATCCGGGTGTGAGCGTGCCAGCAATCCGGTGCCAAGCCAAGGAGGATAGTCGAGGTGGGTGGTTGGACCGCCGAGGTCTTGGCGAAGGTGAGGAATCGGCGGAACTCAAATCCCGGCCTCGCTTTTGTTCGGGCGGCGGTTATGCTGCGGGCGCAACCCGTATGGACTGGCTCGAATACCTGGCCAGGGTGTGGCAGTACCTGGTGGCCGCCTTGTCCCTGCTGATGGCCGTCCTGGCCGCCGGCCACGCGCTGCTCTACAAGCGGGATTCCCGCGCCGCCGTGCTCTGGGTGGCGTTGTCGTTGTTCCTGCCGCTGGTGGGCCCCGTGCTCTATTTCATCCTGGGGGTCAACCGCATCAAACGCCGCGCGATTCTCCTCCGCGGCGATCTCGAGCGTTTTGAAGCTAGGCAACACGTGCCGGAATGCGACGACGAGCAGCTTGCCGGCCGCCTCCCGGCGGCCCGGCGGCACCTGGCCGCGCTTGCCGTGGCCACCGCCAAGGTCCACACCCGCCCGCTCCTGCCGGGCAACCGGATCGAGCCGCTGCGCAACGGCGACGCCGCCTACCCCGCCATGCTCGAAGCGATGGCCCAGGCGCAGCATTCCATCGCCCTTTCCACCTACATTTTCGACCGCGATGAAGCCGGGCTGACCTTCGCCAAAGCCCTCGGCGACGCCGTCCGGCGGGGCGTCGAGGTGCGGTTGCTCATTGACGCCACCGGCACGCGCTATTCCTGGCCGTCCATCCTCGGCGTGCTGCGCCGGGAGCGGGTGCCTTACGCGCGGTTCCTCTCGACCCTCCCCGTCTGGCAACTGGTCAGCATGAACCTGCGCAACCACCGCAAAATTCTGGTGGTGGACGGCCGCGTCGGGTTCACCGGCGGGCTCAACCTGCGGGTGGGCCATTGGCTGGCCAAGAACCCGCGCCACCCCGTTCGCGACATCCATTTCCGAATTCAAGGCCCGGTCGTCGCCCACTTGCAGGAAGTGTTTGCCGACGACTGGTTCTTCACCACCCGCGAGGCGCTCCGCGGTCCCAAATGGTTCCCGCCCCTCCTGGATGCCGGCCCCGTCATCGCCCGCGGCATCGCCGACGGGCCGGATGAGGACTTCGAAAAACTCCACTGGACCCTTCGCGCCGCGCTGACCGTCGCCCGTCAATCCATCCGCATCGCCACACCCTATTTTCTGCCGGACGCCACCCTCATCTCGGCGTTGAACCTGGCGGCGCTGCGCGGCGTGGCGGTGGACATCCTGTTGCCGGCCAAAAACAACCTCCCGCTCGTCCAGTGGGCTTCCACCGCCCACTGGTGGCAGATGTTGGAACGCGGCTGCCGCATCTGGCTCAGCCCGCCTCCTTTCGACCATTCCAAGCTGTTCATCGTGGATGATTGCTGGGTGCTGCTCGGCTCAACCAATTGGGACCCGCGCAGCCTGCGCCTCAATTTCGAGTTCAACGTCGAAGCCTACGATCCGCCCCTGGCGGAAAGTCTGGCCGCCTTTTTCGATGATCTCCTGCGCCGCAGCCGCCCCACGTCCCTCGAGGAAGTGGACAGCCGCAGCCTGCCGGTTCGCCTGCGCGACGGCGCGGCGCGCTTGCTCACTCCCTTCCTTTAATCCCGCCGCCAGCGCCCGGGCGCGCGGCGCCCCTCAATTCCGAACGAGGTGGGGTGCGACGGCCTCTTTCCAAATCGCGTAGCCCTTCTCATTCATGTGCAGACGGTCCGCGACGAAAATGTCCGGTTTGGGCAGGCCATCCGGGCCCAGCATCAGCGGGAACACGTTGATAAAGTCCATCCCCTGCCGCCGGCAGTACGCCTCGACCAACTGGTTGAGCCGCTTGACCTTCTCGACCTGTGCCCACCGCGCGGGATTGGGCGCGCTGGCGATGTAGGCAATCCGCGTCCGCGGCAGCTCGGCGCGAATCCGCCGCGCCAGCGCCACAAAATCCCCATACACCAGGTCGGGGTCTTTGCCCGCGTTCAAGTCGTTGCCGCCGGCATAGATCACCACCTGGCGCGGCCGGTAGGGGAGGATGATCCGGTCGGCGAAGTTGACCGAGTCAGCCAGTTGGGAGCCGCCGAAGCCGCGGTTGACCACCGGCAGGCCGGGGAAGTCGGCGGCCAGCGATTTCCACAAGCGGATGCTGGAGGACCCGACAAACAGGATGCAGCCCGCCGGCGGCCGGTTGGTGAGGTCGCTCGCCTCGAAGGCCCGGATGTCCTTTTCCCACCGGGACGAATCGTGCGTGGCCAGCGTGTTGGGCGGCAAGGTCCGGCAGCCGGCGCCCGCCAGGGCCACCAGCGCCGCCAGGATTGCGGACAGGAACAATCTCCGGGTCATTACCACAGCCGGCAGGTTCAGGTTCATTGAGTTTGGGGTTTGCATCAGGGCGAACGCGGCGGTTTGAGGTGTTTGTCAAAAAAGCCAAGAACCACGGGCCGCAAATCGCGCGGCAGCGGTTTCCGGCCCCATTTCTCCAAGTCAAACGTGTGGCCCACCTCGGCCAGCAGCAACAGCTCGTGCTCCACGCCGTGTTGGGCCAGCACCTTGGCCAGCTCCGACGACTGGTCGCGGTCCACGGTGGTGTCCGCCAAGCCGTGGAGGATGAGGGTGGGCGGACTTTCCCGCGTCACATGATACACGGGGGAGGCGAGTTTCCATTTTTCCGGGTTGGCCTCGCGGGTGTCGGCAAAGAGGCCGGCGCCGCGAAGCTGGCCGTTGGGGTTGCCCTGGGCGTCGGTGCCTTGGCGCGTCAGCAAATCGGTGATGCCATACAGGTCCACGCACGCCTGGACCCGGTCCGAAATCCCCGGGTACGGCTCGCTGGGGGACAACTCGGGATGCCCGGCGGTGTAGGCGACCATCAGGGCGAGGTGGCCGCCGGCCGAGCCGCCAATCACGCCGATGTGGTCGCCATCAATTTGGTACCGGTCGGCGTGTTTGCGCAGGAAACGCACGCCGTTCTTGCAATCGTGCAGGTTGGCCGGCCATTTGTTTGGCCCTTCCTTCAAATACTCGACACTGGCGCACACGTAGCCCGCCTTCGCCAGGGTCGTTCCGATGTTAAACTCGCGCGCCGCCGCCTTGTCGCCGCCGGTCCAGCCGCCGCCATGAATGATGACCACGGCCGGCGAGCGCGTATTTGCCGCACGATTCGCCGGCAGGTAAAGGTCCAGCTTCTCTGCGCGCCCGGGCGCCAGGTAGGGCACGTCCCGCTCAATCACCACTCCCTCCGGCGCCGGCCACAGCGCGGCGCGCGCGTTGGTCTTGCCCGCCGCTGCGACGGCCGCCGCCCCGGCGCCGGCGGGGTCCGCCCCCTGCGCCGAGAGGCAACAGCTCGCGCCAAACCACAGCGCGCCTGCAACCGCCCCCAGCCGGGGCCGCCACCCGATTCTGCAATTCATGCCCGGCCAGAGTAGCAGGACCCGCCGACCCGGCAAACGCGAAACCGGAAAAAAAAGCTGTGGTGCCGGCGGCGGGCCGGTCGTTATGCTCCCCGCCGCATGACCATCTCTGCTTATGATCTGCTGGAGCGGGTGCGGGAACAAAAGCCCCTGGTCCATCATTTGACCAACTGGGTCACCATCTACGATTGCGCGCAGGTGGTTAAGACACTCGGCGCATCCCCCGTCATGGCGCACGCCCCCGAGGAGGCCGCCGACATGGCCCAACTCGCCTCGGCGCTGGTCCTCAACATTGGCACGCTCACCTCCGACTTCGTGGGCTCGATGCAGCTTGCCGCTCGCGCCGCGAACACCAAAGGCATCCCGGTCATCCTCGACGTGTGCGGGGCCGGCGCCACTCCTTTCCGCGACCAAAAGTGTTTCGAGCTCCTCGACGCGGTTCGCATAGACGTCATCAAAGGCAACGCCAGCGAAGTGGCGCGCATCGCCGGCGCCAGCGTCCGCACTCGCGGCGTGGATGCCACCGAGGTCGCCGGCGACCTGGCCGCCCTGGCCCGGCAGTTGGCCCGCGCCCGGCACGCCACGGTCGTCGTCACCGGCCCCCAGGACCTGGTTGCCGGGGCCAGTCAAGCCGTTCTCGTGCGAAATGGCCACCCCCTCATGACCCGCGTGGTCGGCACCGGTTGCATGGCCGCATCGGTCATCGGCGCTTTCGCCGCCGTCGAGTCGGACCGGGTCAACGCGGCCGCCGCCGCCTTGGCCTGTTACGAAATCGCCGCCGAACTGGCCGCGGAGCAGGGCGCCGGCCCCGGCACTTTCAAGGAGCGCTTGTTTGATTGTCTGGCCAGCCTGGACCGGCCAACCTGCGAGCGCCGCCAGCGCATCCAATCCCTCGGCAACTGAGCCGAACGGGCGTTGGCCTGCCCGCCGGCGGCCCCTGGCACCGCCTCACCGCTTGCTCCGGGCGCCGCCTGCAACTTGCCGCTTGAATCGGCTTTGCCCAGCGCCGAAAATCCCGCGGTGAAGTGGAAGAAAGTATCGCTGGTGGGCGTGGGCCTGCTGGGCGGGTCCTTGGGCCTCGCCCTCCGCAGCCGCGGCCTGGCCGGACGGGTCGTCGGCTATGTCCGCCGTCCCGCCAGCCTTGCGGAAGCGGTCCGGGTTGGCGCGGTGGATGCCGCCACGCTCGAGCTGGTTGAGGCCGTCGCCGAGGCGGAGCTGGTGGTCCTGTGCACGCCCATCGGCCAGATGGGCGCGCTGGCGGAAAAACTGCTCCCGGCCCTCTCACCCGGGGCGCTGCTGACCGATGTCGGCAGCGTCAAAGGCACAGTCGTGCGGGACCTGGAACCTCTCAGTCAAAAGGCCGGTGTTCACTTCGTCGGCAGCCATCCCATGGCGGGGTCCGAAAAAACGGGCGTCGGCGCCGCCCGCGCCGACCTGTTTGCCGACAGTGTGACGGTCGTCACCCCCACCCGCCGGACCGATGCCCGCGCCCTTCGCGCCATTCAAAACCTCTGGGTCTCCGTCGGCTCGCGGGTCCTGAGCCTGTCGCCGGACGAACATGACGAGCTGGTCAGCCGTTCGAGCCACCTGCCTTATCTCACCGCCGCCACCCTGGCCCGGCTGGTCCTGGACCCCCGCCGCCCGAAACATCAATCCACCCTTTGCGCCAACGGTTTTCGCGACACCACCCGCGTCGCCTCCGGTTCACCCGAGATGTGGCGTGATATCGCCTTGGCCAACCGCCGCCCCCTCGCCAAAGCTCTCGGCGAACTGATCCGGGACCTGCAACGGGTCCGGCGGCTCGTCCGGGATGGCAACGCCCGGCGCATCGAGACCTTCCTCCAGGAAGCCAAAGCCCGCCGCGATCACTGGCAGGACCGCCGCGGCTGACCTTTTCGCGCATGCCCCTGCCCGAGCTCATCGAAATCCTGCCCCTGGACCAACCGGTTCATGCCGAAATCACCGTGCCCGGCTCGAAGAGCATCACCAACCGGGCGCTGATCCTTGCCGCGCTGGCCGAGGGCGAAACCGTCCTTCGCGGCGCGCTCTGGAGCGAGGACACGCAGGTCATGGTGGAATGTCTCCAGGCGCTCGGCTTCATGATCGGCGTCGAGCCGGACCCGGCCGAACCCGGCAACCGCACCCTGACGGTTTATGGCCGGGGCGGCGTGATTCCCTCAGGCGGCCCCGCCCACGCCCCGCTGACTCTGCACGTGGGCAACGCCGGAACCGCAGCCCGCTTCCTGGCCGCCTTCCTTTGCCTGGGCCGGGGCTGTTACCGGTTGGAGGGTGTGCCGCGAATGCACGAACGACCCCAAGCGGGCCTGTTCGACGCCCTGCGTCAGTTGGGTTACCAGGTGGACTCGCCCAACCAACGGCTGCCGGCCGTCATTCACGGCGCGGGCCCCAAGCCGGCCGCCTGCCGCGTCAGCATCGCCGAGAGCTCCCAGTTCGCCTCCGCCCTGCTCCTGGGCGCCTCGGTGGGACAGTGGCGCGTCGAGGTCACCGGCGAAAACGCCGAGGAATCGCCCTACGTGGCCATGACGACCCGCCTCATCCAGGTTTTTCCGAAAGCCGGCGGCCAATTCCAAATCGAACCGGACGCCTCGAGCGGCAGTTACTTCTGGGGCGCAGCGTGGCTTGCCGCCCGGGCCTCCGCCGGCAGTCATCCCAGCCGCATCCGCGTCCGCCACTGGCCCGCCACCGGCTGGCAGGTGGATGAACAGTTCCCGAAGTTCTTCCCTCCGGGGGGACAAAACCCTCCTGGCCAGATTTCGCGGCAGACCGACCTCGGCGACAGCATCATGACCGGCATCGTCCTGGCGCCGTGGGCCGGCCAGCCCCTGCAATTCACGGATTTGGGCCGCCTCCGCCTCCAGGAATGCGAGCGCGTCCAGGCGTTGCGAACCGAGCTCGAGCGATGCGGCGCCCGCGTGGTCGAGGAGGGCGACACCTTGCGCGTCTGGCCGGGCCTTCTCCACGGCGCCGAAATCGAGACTTACAACGATCACCGCATGGCCATGTGCTTCGGCATGCTCGGCCTTGCCCTGCCCGGCCTGCGCATCCGGAATCCGGCTTGCGTCAAAAAGACCTTCCCCGGCTTTTTCCAGAAGCTCGCGGCGCCGCCGCCCGTCGGTCTGGGCGCCCGCATACTCGATGGCCGCGACCGGCGGCCGTTAACGCCGGCAGACCTGCAGGCCGAATGAGGCTTGCCAGACCGGCTCATTTCCAGTTGCCTCTTGGAGCGACGCAAAGCGGTTCGAAACATCCGTTCGTCTCAACTGATCATGGCCAGCGTTCAACAACCCATCGTCATTGCAATTGATGGCACCAGCGCCAGCGGCAAAAGCACCAATGCCCGCCTGGTGGCCCGGGCCCTTGGCTTTGTTTATGTGGATACCGGCGCCATGTACCGCACCCTGGCGTGGCACTGCCTCCGGCACCACATTGATGTGCAGGACGAAAAAGCCGTCGCCGCCGCCTGCCGCCGGTGGAAAACCACGCTCCAATGCGTGGACAACCAGGTGCGCCTCCTGGTCGAGGGCTATTATCCCGAACGCGAAATCCGCACCGCCGAGGTCAGCGCCGCCGTCCCCCACGTCGCCGCCATCCCCAAGGTGCGCCTGTGGATGAAGAAGACCCAGCGCGACTGCATCCGCTTCGGCAACCTCGTCATGGAAGGCCGCGACATTGGCACCCACATCTTTCCCGAGACGGACTTCAAGTATTACCTCGATGCCCACCTCGAGGAACGGTCGCGGCGCCGCGCCGCCGATGGCGTGCAGGAAAATCTCGCCGCCCGCGATCAGCGCGACAGCCAGCGCGCCGCCGCCCCGCTCATGATCGCCCTGGGCGCCAAGGTCATCAACAATTCGAACCTCACCGCCGAGCAGACCAGCCGCCTCATCATCGAGGACATCCAGGCCCGCCTCCAAGCCGCGGGCCGGACACTGGCCGTCAACCCCCGGTGACCCGACGCCCGATTATGGCGACCAGCGGAACCGCTCCGACCCCCGCCTCCACCCGGCCGGCCGCGCCCCCCCGCCCGCCGGACGACCCCGGCCGGATGAACTGGCTCTATTTCCTGGGCTGGTGTTTCTTCCGCACTCTCTTTGCCACTTACTTCCGCTGGCGCGTCCATAATCCCGAGCGCGTGCCGCTCTCGGGCGGAGTCATCCTCGCCTCCAATCACGCCAGTTTCCTCGACCCGCCGCTCGTCGGCGCCGGCTTGCGGCGCCCGATCAATTATCTCGCCCGAAAGACCCTCTTCCGCTTCCCCATCGTCGGCTGGGTCCTGCACAAGTGGAATTCGGTCCCCGTGGACCGTGACGGCGGGACGGCCTCCGGCCTCCGGCCCATCCTCGAGCGCCTGCGCGCCGGCGGCGCCATCATCATGTTTCCTGAAGGCACTCGGACCCGCGATGGCCGCCTGCAACCGGCGCGCTCGGGCATCGGCCTGGCCGTCATCAAGTCCGACGCCCCCGTCGTTCCCGTCCGCGTCTTCGGCACTTACGAAGCGTTCGGCCGGCAGGCCCGCTTCCCCCGGCTGCATCGCGTCGCGGTGAAATACGGTTACCCCCTCGACTTCCAAGCCCTGCGCGCCGAAGCCAAAGTTTGCTCCAAGCCGCGTCTGAAAGAGATTTATCAACAAGTGGCCGACGAGCTGATGGCGGCCATCGCCCGGCTCGAGCCGCACACCGACAAGGACCGCTTTCCCTGACGTCGGCTCGCGCCCATGCCATTGTCATCCCCATGAAACCGACCGTTTTGTTTTCCTGCCGGGCAGCCCCGGCTTCGCTCCTCTCCGCGTTGTGCCTGCTGGCCGGGCCGGTCCCGCTGTCTCAAGCCGCGGCCACGCCCGACCCGCGGGTTCGCGAGTACGTCGCGCCCACCCGCATTGTCTGGCAATCCGCCGGGGAAGGCGGGAGCGTGCAGGACGCTCAGCGCCTGCTCGAACCCTTCTCCGGCCAGATTACCCTCGACAACCGCGCGGGTTGCGTCCTGCGCCACCGGGGCCAGCCGCCAGGCCTCCTGCTGGATTTCGGACGCGAGCTTCACGGCGGCGTCCAAATCGCCGTCGCCGACCTCAAAAATGCCACCCCCGAAAGCAAGACCGTCCGCGTCCGCCTCCGTTTTGGCGAGTCGGTGGCCGAAGCCATGAGCGACCTGGGCGGCGAGAAAAACGCCACCAACGACCATGCGGTTCGGGATGACGAGATTCGCCTTCCGTGGCTGGGCACCGCCGAATTCGGCAATACCGGCTTCCGCTTCGTCCGCCTCGACCTGGTCGAGCCCGACACCACCCTGACCTTGAAAGCCGTGCGCGCGGTCTATCTCCACCGCGGCCTGCCGCGGCTGGGCGGTTTTCGTTGCAATGATGAACGCCTCAACCGCATCTGGGACACCGGCGCCTACACCGTCTATCTCAACCTGCAGGACTATGTCTGGGACGGCATCAAGCGCGACCGCCTGGTCTGGATCGGCGACATGCACCCCGAAACCAGCACCATCGGCGCCGTCTTCGGCCCCGTGCGCGTCGTCAACGCCAGCCTCGACCTCATCCGCGACGACACCCCGCTGCCCAAATGGATGAACGGCATCAGTTCCTACTCCCTGTGGTGGGTCCTCATCCAGCGGGATTGGTACCGCCAAACCGGCGACCTGGACTATCTCCGCCAGCAGCAGCCTTACCTGGCCGGCCTCCTGCGCGCCCTTGCCCGCCACATCGGGCCGGACGGCGCCGAAACGCTGCCGGAGATGCGTTTCCTCGACTGGCCCTCGAGCGAGAACAAACAGGCCATCCATGCCGGCCTCCAGTCCCTCATGGTCATGGCCTTTGAAGCGGGCGCCGAGATGGCCAGGGCGCTCGAGGACAAGACCACTGCCGCCCAGTCCGCCCAGGCCCTCGCCCGGCTCCGTCAACACGCCCCCGACCCCGGCGGCAGCAAACAGGCCGCCGCGCTCCTGGCGCTGGCCGGCCTGCGCGACGCCGCCGCCCTCAACCGCGACGTTCTGGCCCGCAACGGGGCCCACGGCCTCTCGACCTTCTACGGCTATTATGTGCTGCAGGCCCGCGCCAAAGCTGGCGATGTCCAGGGCGCTCTCGACAACATCCGCCAGTTCTGGGGCGCCATGCTCGACCTCGGCGCCACCACCTTCTGGGAGGATTTCAACCTCGAGTGGACGGAATACGCCGCCCGCATTGACGAGCTTGTGCCGCCCGGCAAAAAGGACATTCACGGCGACTTCGGCGCCTATTGCTACAAAGGGTTCCGCCACAGCCTGTGTCATGGCTGGGCCAGCGGCCCCACCGCCTGGCTCAGCGAACACGTCCTCGGCGTCAAAATTGTCGAGCCCGGCTGCCGCGCCGTCCGCATCGCCCCCCGCCTCGGGGACCTCCAGTGGGTGGAAGGAACCTACCCGACCCCCCGCGGCATTATTAAAATCCGGCACGAACGCTTGCCCGACGGCAGGATCAAGTCCGACCTCCAGGCGCCGGAAGGCGTCCAAATCCTCCGCGAGTAAATCAAGTTTGGGATTGCCTTGGCGCCCGTCCGGCTGTTCCTTAAGCGCCGTGCCGAGCCTTGGCTCATTCCTCAAATACTGGCTCCCGGTGCTCGGGCTGATGGCCGTGATCTTTTTCGCCTCCGGCGACCGGCTGTCCTTCGAGCATTCCTCGCGCGTCCTCGGCCCGCTGGTGCGCTGGCTTTTCCCGCGCCTGACCCCCCAGCAGTTGCACCTCATCCATGTCGCCGCGCGCAAAGGGGCGCATGTCACCGAATATGCGCTGCTGGCCGCTTTGGTCTGGCGCGCATTCCGCGGTTCCCTCGGCCAGATTCGCGCGCCCTGGCAATGGTCCCATGCCGCCGCGACGCTGGGCGTGGTGATTCCCTACGCTCTGCTGGATGAGCTGCACCAATCGCTGATTCCCTCCCGGCAGGGGTCGCTGGCCGATGTGGTTATTGACACGGCCGGCGCCTGCCTCGCTTTGGCCATCGCCTGGCTTGTCGTGCGCTGGCGGCAACGGTCCCAACCCCCGGCATGAAACGGCCCCTGGTCACCGTCACCTTGCTTTTCGCCGGGGGACTGGTGCTCGGGACATGTTTTCCCGCCAGCCTGGGGCTGCTTTTGGCCCTGGCCTTTCTCTTGCTCGGCGCCGCCCTGTTGTGGCCCGGCGGCCGGCCCTGGCTTTTGGTGCCCCTCTGGGTGCTCGCCGGCTGGGCCACCCTGGTTTCCCGCACCGCCATTCTCTCGCCCCACGACCTGCGCCTCCTGCAGGGCCCAACGCCTGCGCTCGCCACCCTGCAGGGAACGCTCGAGGCCACCCCCGTCCATCATCCCCCGCGCCAGGACCCCGCCGAACGCGGCCGCACCTTGGTGCCTCTGAGCGTCTCCCGGATCAACCGCCAAGGCGATTGCTGGGAACCGGCTTTCGGCCGCGTGCTCATCCAGACGCCCGGTCTGCTGCCCCCCGGGTTTTTCGCCGGCCAAACCGTCGAGGTCACCGGCGTTCTCGAGCCCCCGCCGGCGCCCGACGCCGAAGGGCTGTTCGACTATCGCTCCTACCTGCGGCAGCAGGGCATCTACTTCCAACTGCGCGCCGACTCCCCCCAGGATTGGCGCCGGCTCTCCGCCGCCCGCCCGCCGCCCCTCGCCCGCCGCTTTGCCGCCTGGGCGCAGGAGGTTCTCTCCCTGGGTTTGCCCGAGCGGGATGTCCCCCTTGAGCTTCTGTGGGCCATGACCTTGGGCTGGAAAACCGCCCTCACCCCCGAAATCTCCACCACCTTCATCCGGTCGGGAACCATGCACGTGTTTGCGATCTCGGGCCTGCACATCGCGATGATCGCCGCCATCCTCCTGGCCCTGCTGCGCGTCTTGCGCATCCCGCGGCTCTACTGCGGAATCCTGGTCATCCCGGCGCTGTGGTTCTACACCCTGGCCACCGGCTGGCAGCCGTCCGCCATCCGCTCGACCATCATGATGACCGTCATCATCGCCGGCTGGGGCCTGGCCCGGCCCTCGGACCTGGTCAACTCGCTGGCCGGGGCCGCGCTCGTCATCCTGATTTGGGACCCCCAACAATTGTTCGGGGCCAGTTTTCAATTGTCCTTTTTTGTGGTTCTGAGCATCGCCCTGGTGGTGCCGGTGCTCGAGCAACTCCGTGACCGCTTCCTCCGCCTGGACCCCTGGCTCCCCGAACAGCTTGCCAGTCCGTGGCAGAAGTTCGGTCTCCGGGCTGC
>JARKQH010000233.1 GCA_029974925.1 Verrucomicrobiota bacterium | reverse complement strand
GTGCGGCACATTGTCGAGCCCTCGGTCAATTACGTTTACGTTCCGCGTCCCAGTCCGCGGCCGCCCGAGCTGCCGCAATTCGACATGGAACTGCCCACTTTGCGCCTGCTGCCGCTTGAGTTTCCCGACTACAACGCCATTGACTCGATTGACAGCCAGAACGCCGTGCGGTTCGGCCTGCGGAACCGCCTCCAGACCAAACGGCGCGGGCAGGTTGTGGACGTCGTCTCGTGGGACCTTTACACCGACTGGCGGCTGCGGCCCCGCCCCGACCAGGACACCTTCCCGGACATTTTCTCCGACGTGCTGCTGCGGCCCCGCCAATGGCTGACGCTGGAGTCCCTCACGCGCTACGACGTGGCCAGCGGGCAGTTCCGTCTGGCGCTGCATTCCTTCCGCCTCCAGCCCAACGAAGTCTGGAGCTGGGGCCTGACACACTTTTACCTGCGCGACGACCTTTCGGAGCCGGGGCGCGGTCTGGGATTGGGCAACAACAACCTGATGAGCACCTTTTTCGTCCGGCTGAATGAAGATTGGGGCGCGCGCGCGTCGCATTACTTCAACGTCCGCGACGGCCGGCTCCAGGAACAGCTCTACACCCTCTACCGCGACCTCCGGAGCTGGACGGCGGCCCTCACCTGCGGCTTGCGCGACAACCTGGGGGACAACCCCGAATTCATCGCCGCCTTCACTTTCTCGCTGAAGGCCTTCCCACGCTACCAGGTCGGCGCCGACACGGTGGCGCCGTACACGTTGCTCGGATTCTGACGGGCCGTCGGCCCTGTCCGACAAAAGGACAAGCCGCGCGGTTTTGACTCGGCGCCGGGTTTCGACGGAGAATGGGAGGAACATTTTGCCGGCGGTCAATGAGCAAGTGCTTATGCAATGTGACCGGCAGGATGAACGGGCTCATGGATGTGATGATTGACACTCGGTTTTGTCGGATGGCGGGTTCTTTGGCGGCGGGGCCTCGCCGGTGGCCTGGGTATCTGGCCGGTCTTGGGCTCGGGGCGGGTCTGCTGGGGTTGGCCGGCGGGCTGGCCGGTGCGGCGTCCGTCCAGGGACCGTCGGGTTTGGATGCGGCCGGTCCGGCAGCGCATGGTTCGCTCAAACTCGCGCGTCCCTTTACCCACAATGCGGTTCTCCAGCGCGGCTGCAAATGTCCGGTCTTTGGGGTGGACCTTCCCGGCACGAGTGTCACGGTCACCTTTGCCGGCCAGAGCCGCAGCACCCGGGCGGGGCCGGATGGCGACTGGCTGGTTGAACTCGAGCCCTTGTCCGCGAGCTGCCAGCCCCAGTCCATGACGGTGAACGGCAGTGCGACGCTGGTGCTGACCAATCTGTTGGTGGGCGAGGTCTGGCTCATTGCCGGGCAAAGCAACGCCGACTGGCCGCTGGCGGCAGCGGACGGCGGTCCGGCCTTTGCCGCGGCCGCCACCAACTCGCTAATCCGCTACCTGCACCTGGCCGAGGCGCCCCGCACCGACAACCGGCCCTGGTCGCCCGGGGAAGTCGCCCGCCTGCGGCCGGAGACTTATTTTTCCGGGGCCTGGACCGCGAGTGACCCGGTTTCGGCCCGGGACGTATCCGCCATTGGTTATTGGTTTGCGCATCACTTGGCCACGAACCTCGACGTGCCGATTGGTCTCATTGATTGCACGGTGGGCGGCACGCCCCTGGAAAGCTGGCTGCCGCCCGAGGCCATCGCTTCGCATCCCCGGCTCCGTGCCATCGCCGAGCATTTCCTGGAATCGGACCGGGTGCCGGCTTTCGTCAAAACTCGCGTGCTGCGAAACCTCGCCGAATGGGATGCCCACGGGCGCCCTGAGCCGATGCCCGAGCATCCTTACAAGCCCGGCGCCTGCTGGCGGCTGGGGCTGGGGACCGTGGCGCCCTTTGCGCTGCGCGGCCTGCTCTGGTATCAGGGCGAGACCAACGCGGACTTCTACGACTTTGATTACGGTCTGATGGCGCGGTGGCACACCGAGGCGTTTGAGGCCCTGGTCGCTGCCTGGCGAACCGCCTGGCGGCAGCCCTCGCTGCCGGTCTGTTTCGTGCAGCTTCCGCGTTTGAACCGGCCCTCCTGGCCGTGGTTTCGGGAAAGCCAACTGCAGTGCGCGCGAGCCATCCCGAAAACGGCGATGGCGGTTGCTTTTGATCTCGGCGACCCGGCCAACGTTCATCCCTCCAACAAACGCCCCGTGGCCGACCGGCTGGCCTGGCTTGCCCGCGCCCGCGTTTATGGCCAGGACGTCGAGAGTTCCGGGCCGGTTTTCCGCCGTCAGCGTGTCGAGGGCTCGCGGATCGTGCTCGAGTTTGATCATGTCGCCGGCGGCCTGGTTTCCTCGGACGGGCAACCCCTGCGCCTGTTTGAAATCGCCGGCGCCGACCGCCGGTTCTTGCCCGCGGAAGCCGTGGTGGTCGAGAACACCGTGGTGGTTTCTTCGCCGGCCGTGGCCGAGCCGGTGGCGGTGCGGTTTGCATGGGTGCCGGCGGGGGAGCTGAACTTTTTCAACGCCGCCGGGTTGCCGGCCTCCCCTTTCCGCACAGACCGCTGGATCACGACCCATCGTCCCGTGCGGGTGGCCTGCATCGGCGACAGCATTACCTTCGGTCATGGTCTGGACGACCCAGCCGCCACGTACCCGGCGCGGTTGCAACAACTGCTCGGGCCGGATTACGCGGTGCGCAACTTCGGCCGAAGCGGATGCACGGTAACGCGCGACTCGACGAATCGGTGGCCCCGGGGTTACGTCCGGCAGCCGGAACACACCAACGCCCTGGCTTTTCAGCCGGACGTGGTGATCTGCAACCTCGGAATCAACGACGTCTCGACCTTTGCCGATCCGCATCGCCGTCATTTCGTGCGCGATTATGTCGAGCTGATTCGCGCCTACCGCGCGCTGCCGACCGCGCCGCGCATCCTCCTGTGGCAGCCCTTGGCTCCCCTGTTCCCCGGCCAACCCTATCACGGGCAGCCAGGGGTGGAGGAAATCAACCGCCGGATTCGCCAGGCGGCCGACTTGACCGGCGCCGACACCCTTGACCTCTGGACCGGGCTGAAAGACCATCCGGAATGGTTCCCCGACCATCTCCATCCCAATGCCGACGGGGCCCGGCGAATTGCCGAAATCGTACGGGACCAGTTTGCCCGGTTGGTGGAACCTGGAATCAGTTTTGGCCCATGAAAAGCACGCAACGGCGGCGCAACGGGTGGTGGACTCCGGCCCTTAGTCTGGTGCCGAGCGTTCGCCGTTCGCCGGCGGCTCGCCCCACGCGCCGAACCGAACCGCTCGCCGGCTTGGGGAGCGGCGCGGTGCGGCCCGCCGCAGCCGCCATGACCCTTGACTCTTTATGTCCTCTGCGGCCCTTGTAACCGTGCATTGCAGCCGTTTTCCCGGACGCGTCCGCGCCCAGCTCCTGGACTCACTGCGGTCCCGCAACGTCAATCCCAAATTCCATTACGACAGCTACAAGCAAACCCGCAAATGGCTGCGGCTGCATGAGGCCCTTTCGCCCGCGCGCAACGACCCCGCCTGCGAGGCCATCTACGACCAGGGCCTGGCCGCGGTTTTGAAGCGCCTGGCGCCCGGCCCCGTTCACCTGATTGGGCTCGGGTGTGGCGGCGGGCACAAGGACGTGCGGCTGTTGCGCCGCCTGCGGCGGGAAGGCCGCGACGCCGGCTACACGGCTGTGGACGTCAGCCTGCCAATGGTGCTGGTGGCGCGCGAGGCGGCGCAGGCCGAGGTGCCGGAGGCGCGCTGCCACGCGGTGGTCTGCGATCTGGGCACGGCCGATGCCGCGAGCCTGGATGACCTCCTCACCCGCCAGGAACCGCCGGGAGCGCATCGCATCCTCACCTTCTTTGGCATGATGCCCAATTTTGACCCCGCGCACATCCTGCCGCGCCTGGCGGCCCTGACCCGTCCCGCGGACTCGCTGCTGCTGAGCGCCAACCTGGCTCCCGGCGCGGATTATGCCAAAGGGACATTCCAGGTCCTGCCGCAATACGACAACGAGCTCACGCGCGACTGGCTGATGGTTTTCCTCGCCGACCTTGGCGTCGAGCCCTCCGACGGCCACCTTCGCTTTGTCATCGAGGAGGACCCGGCCACCGGATTGCGCCGCATCACCGCCCGGTTCGAGTTCGGCCAACCGCGCGAGGTTTGGGTCGAAAACGAGGCGGTGCGATTCGAGGCTGGCGCGGACTTACGGCTGTTTTTTTCCTATCGTTATACTCCCAGCCGGCTGAGGGAACAGTTGGGGCGGCATGGCCTGGCGATTGGGCAACAATGGGTAACGCCCTCGGGGCAGGAGGGTGTCTTTCTGGCATCGAGTCAAATCCGCTCACCCCGGGCCGAGGGGTAGCGCACCCGGCCCAAAAACCGGTTTTGATGAGCGACGGGTCACGTGGCAGAGGAGCCGCCGGCCGGGGGGGCGTTGTCAGGGGCGCGGACTGCCACGGCATCAAACCGCAGGTCCCCTTCGACCAGGCAGTCACTCAGCGATCATCCCATCGGGTTTCCGGTTCGAAAAGATGGGTCAAGGCGGGGTGGCATACTGGAACCCCACCGCCGAGTTGACCGAGCCATCGAAGTAACCGTGAACGCGCAGCTTGCCGTGGACCGGATTCAGAGGGAGGTTGACCCACCACGGGTTGATGCGGCAGTTCATTTTGTCGGCGTCCTTCATGAACCAGTTGGTGGACGGGCTGGGGATGGTCGAGAGCTTGATTGGTTCCCAGCGTTTGCCGGCGGAATCCTGCGGATACCCGAGAGGATAGACCAGATTGCCGGCGACGCGCACCCGTTCCGCGGTCACATAACAAACGATGCTGGTCCAGGACAGTTCGGTGCTCTGGGCGTATTTCATGAAACTCGGGCAGGCCATTACGCGGGCCAGTTGATAGACATTGGTGGGCGCCGGCAGCGCGAGGTAAGTGTGGAGATAATTGACCAGTTGATAATCCTGGCCGGCGCGGTAGCGGACATATTGGCCGTTCCAATTGGGCCCCGGCAGGACATCCTCGTTGTCGTTGGCGTACATCTGAATCGCCAACGCCACCTGTTTTACATTGGAAACGCAATTGGCGCGCTCGGCGTTTTTCTTGGCCTTGGCCAGTGACGGCAGCAGCATGGACGCCAGAATCGCTATAATGGCGATGACGACCAGCAGCTCGATGAGCGTGAAAGCCAGGATGCGCCGGCTATTCCGGCTGCAAGCCATTTGCGTCTGATTCATAAGCTCCAGAGTGTTGATTGTGGGATCAAGGCTGCAAATTGTTCTCGATGATGCTGTTCGTGACCGAACGCAGGTCAAACGCGGGCAGACCGAGCGCCTGCCGGCGCGGATCGGTTGCGACATTGCCCGTGATGTTGAGGCGGGAACAGGGGCCTTCGGCCCGGATGGCGGAGGTGGAAAGCCCTGAGAAGACATTGCCGGAAATCACGATCCCGGTGGTGGATTGAAGGAGGATGCCCGTGCCCTCGTCCCGGCTCATTGGATTTTTGTGGGTGGCGGGGCGTTTGTCTCCTCCTCCTCCGATGTAGCTGTTGCAGAAGTTGTTCCCGGTGATTGTGATCCGGCCGCTGTTGGAGGAGACCAGGATCGAGTTGGAGTGGACCAGCGTAAAGGTGTTGGCGGAAACGGCGCAGCCCCACGCGTCGAGCAGGTGAATCCCCCCGCCCCGGTGATGGGCAATCACGTTCGCACTCAAGGTGATGCCATAGCAGTCGCGGTCCAGCACCACGGCGGCGCCCTCGCATTCTTCGATCATGTTGCCGGACAACACCGAGCCGTAAGTATTCTCAATCACCACCCCATGGCGCAGGTGATCATCCAGGTTGTTGCCCGTGAAGCAAAGATTGAAGGAATCGAGGCAGCGAACCGCATCCAGGTTCTCCTCGAACTGGTTGGCGCTGACGACAATGTCGTGATTGGTCAGGAGGTTGAGGCCCGCCCCGGCGTTGTAGGTGATGATGCACTGGACCACCCGCGGGTCCTCGTAGCAGTCCACCATCAAGATGCCATCGCCGCCGTGGTGATCCACCGAGAGGTTGTGCAGGTTCAGTTCATTAATCCCCTGGGCCAGCAGGCCCGCGCCACTTTTGGGATTCCCGCTCACGCGAAAATTGTCCAGTTGCACCCGCCAGAGGCGCGATTTCGAATCCTTGTCGGCATTGGGCGGCCGGACAATCAACGCGGGCTGGCCGGCCTGATTCAGATTCACAATGTGGGTGGCCGGGCCGGCGCCTTGCAGGCGCGAGTCTCCGCGGCTGAGGATCAACGGCCGCACAATCTCGAAGCGGCCGGGCGGGAGTTGAACCGTTCCCCCGCTTTCGGGCAGGGCGTCAATGGCGGCCTGGAGGCTGGGGTACCTGGCGGCGTCAATGGCGGCGGGGACCGGGGGGCTTGGAGTTTGCGCCGCCGCGGTGGGGAGCGCCAACAACGGGAGGCAAAGGCATCGCAAGGCAATTCTCATTATTCCAGCGGGCGTTTCCGCTTGCCTTCTTCCGGGATTCATGGGTTGTCTGCCGAGTCAGGAACCAGTCTGGATGAAGGCCGAACCGGCGGCTCCGCCAATTGTGCCCAGTTCTGATACTTTTGTGCTCGCTTGGACCAGCGCGGCCGGGCGGGCGGCAATCTGCTTTGCGTCCCGGCGCGTCAATGCAGGTTGTTTGTCTTGTCTTTAACGCGACACCGCGGTTTCATGGAGGCGGTTGGCGGAGATCAACGGTCGAAGGCCGGTTTGGTGAGCCCGAATAAGCCGTCCCCGCAAATCGTCCGAACCAACAACAACTCAAATGAGCATGACAATACTCCGCTCCCTTGCCTCCCAATCCAGTTTTTGCCGTCGGCGCCGGTTCCTTCAGAGCGGCCTGGCCGGGTTGATGCTGTTGAGCGGCGCCCTCAGTGCGCTGGCCGCGCCGGTTTCGGGAGACGCGCCGCAGCCTTTGCGGGCGGGCATCATTGGATTGGACACATCCCATGTGCTGGCTTTTACCCGAAGCCTGAACCGGACGTCTCCGCCGCCAGAGTTGGCGGGTGTGCGGGTGGTGGCGGCCTACCCCCAGGGCAGCAAGGACATCGAGTCCAGCACCCGCCGGGTGCCGGAGTACACGGCCCGCGTGAAGGAACTCGGGGTTGAAATCGTGGACTCAATCCCCGAGTTGCTGCAGCGCGTGGAGGTGGTGTTTCTCGAGAGCAACGACGGCCGGGTGCACCTCGAGCAACTCCGGCCGGTGCTTCGGGCGGGCAAGCCGGTGTTCATTGACAAGCCCATTGCCGGCAGCCTGGCCGATGCGCTGCGCATCGTCGAGGAAGCCAAACGGGCGGGCGTGCCCATGTTTTGCTCCTCCGCGTTGCGGTTCGGCAAGAGCACCCAGGCGGTCCGCGACGGCGCGATTGGCAAAGTCCGCCGGGTCGAGGCCTTCAGCCCCGCCAACCTCGAGCCCACCCATCCCGATCTTTACTGGTATGGCGTCCATGGCTGCGAGGTTCTTTTCACCCTCCTGGGCACCGGCTGCAAGTCTGTGAAGCGGACCACGACGACGGACGGAAAGATCGAAGTGATCGGCGCCTGGGAGGGAGGACGAACCGGCATTTACCGCGAAGCCAACGGAACGGACCGGAAAGGTTACGGCGGCCGGGCATGGGGTGAAAAGGGCGAGGCCGACGTCGGCACCTACGACGGCTACGATCCCCTCCTGATCGAAATCGTGAAAATGTTTCGGACGGGGAAAACGCCGGTGAGTTTCGAGGAAACGCTCGAGCTGTATGCGTTCATGGAGGCGGCTGACGAAAGCAAACGCCGCGGGGGCGCGGAGGTGACGCTCCAAGAGGTTCTGGACAAGGCGCGGGCGGAAATTGAAGCGAAACGCTGAAAGACACGCGAACGCGGAGGTGCTCATGAAATTCAAGCTTCGTTGGCAGGCAGCCGCGTGGCTTCTTGCTCTGGCAGGCCTTGGCGCGCCCGCCGCGCCCCTTGTCTCCGGTGAACGGCTGCCAGCCGATGCTCCGGGTCTGACCTTGTGGTGGGCGTTGTCCAGCGCCGCCAAAATCCAGCCGTCCACTCCCGCTCCCGAACAGCCGGGCCGCGCGATCACCCTCCACAGCGCGCGCAACGAATACGAGGCCGCCTGCCTCGTCGTCAACCCGGCCCGGTCTCTGACCGGCGTCAGCGTTTCGGCGGGCCCGCTTGCCGGACCGGGAGGGGGGGTGCTGCCTGCGAAGCACCTCGAGTTTCTCCAAGTCAGGTATCTCCAGATCACTCAGGCCACGGACCGGCACTCCCAGCCCGGCTGGTGGCCCGATCCGCTGCTCCCCATCGAAGGCCCGCTCAACCTGGGCGCCGGCTCGAACCACGTGTTCTGGATACGCGTGTTCGTGCCGAAGGAAACCCCGGCGGGCGCCTATCGCGGCGTCGTCCGGCTCGCCGCCGCGGAATGCACCGCCGAGGCGCCGCTCGAGCTGGTCGTTTACGATTTTACGCTGCCGGACCGGATGACCTGCACCACGGCCTTTGGATTCTCCGCCGGAGAAGTATTCCGCTATCACGGCCTGAAAACCGACCCGGACAAGCGTTTGGTTCTGGATAAATACCTGGCCAACCTGGCGGCGCATCACGTTTCGCCTTACGACCCCGCGCCCCTGGACCGATTCAAGGTCCGCTGGCCGGACGTTCGGCCGCCGCGCTCGCCCTGGGATGACTGGGCTGGATTGCGCATTGTGACCAACGAGGTGCATTCGGGCCGGGGTGCGCTCCTGGTTTACGACGACAAGCCCGGCGAAAATGTGACCGTCACGTATGAACCCCTGATTCCCATTCCCGAAAAGGGTTTTCGTTTTCGCGCCTGGTTCCGCACGGCCGTGCCCGGGCACCGGTTCATTCTCTCGTTCAACCATTACGACGCCAACCGCCAGTGGATGTCGGGGCGCAACAACGACCTCGCCTTCGCCGGCACGGGCCAATGGCAGGCCATTGAGGAGCGGCTGACCCGTTTTCCGGAGGGCGCGGCGTTCGTCCGCCTTCACCTGCGCGCGACCGTGTGGACCGACGCGGGTGAACACGTCGGCCTGGTCTGGTTTGATGACCTGTCCCTGACCGACCTGGGCACCGGCGGCGAGTGCCTGTCGGGGGGCGATTTCGAGCGCCGACCCCGAACCGAACCGGTTGTCGCCGCGGAGAAGCTGAAAGTCGAGTTCGATTTCCGCGATTGGGACCGCGCGATGGAGCGGGCCATGAACACCTATCACTTCAACTCGTTTCAAGTGCCATTCCCCGGCCTGGGCGGCGGCACCTTCCACGAGATTGACCCGCCCAGTCTCCTCGGGTTCCGCGAGGACGACCCCGAATACCCGCTGCTGATGGCCTCGTATGGAAGCCAGTTGGAAGCGCACCTGCGCGAGCGCGGCTGGCTGGACAAAGCGTTCGTCTATTGGTTCGACGAGCCCAGCCCGGATCAATACCCCTTCGTCATGAACGGTTTCGCCAAACTCAAACGCTGCGCGCCCGGCTTGACCCGCATGCTGACTGAACAAGTCGAGCCCGGACTGATTGGCGGCCCCAACCTCTGGTGCCCCATCAGCAACGAGTTTCAACCCGACCGCGCCGCCGAAAGGCAGGCGCTGGGGGAGAAATTCTGGTGGTACGTCTGCACCGGTCCCAAAGCGCCTTATGCGGGTTTGTTCATTGACCACCCTGCGCCGGAGATGCGCATTTGGGTGTGGCAGACCTGGCAGCGGGGCATCAACGGCCTGCTGGTGTGGCAGATCAACTATTGGACCAGCAGCGCCGCCTACCCCGATCGCGGCCGCCCGCAGAATCCTTACGAAGACCCCATGAGCTGGACCTCAGGCTACAGCACGCCGGCGGGCAAGCGCCTGCCTTGGGGCAACGGCGATGGCCGCTTCCTTTACCCCCCGCTGGCCGCCGCCTCCGCCAACCCGCCGGCCCCGGTCCTGGCCGGGCCGGTGGATTCCATCCGCTGGGAACACCTGCGCGATGGCATCGAGGATTACGAATACCTTTGCCTTTTGCGCCAGCGGCTCGAACAGCACAAAACCCGCCTCTCCGCCGCGGACCTTGCCACCTTCGCGAAACTGCTCGAGGTCCCCGAAACCATTACGCGGACGCTGACGCAGTTTGCCCCCGACGGGGCGCCGATCGAGGCGCACCGCCGCGCGGTGGGTCGCGCCCTGGAAAAACTTGGGCGCTGAGCGGAGGGTTTACTCCGGGGCCGTGGTCGGGTCCGGGACGGGCCCGAGGGGGAGCGAAATGCAAACCGTGGTGCCGTGACCGGGGCGGGAGCGCAGCGCCACCCGGCCGTGATGAGCTTCCACAATTCTCTTTACGATGGCCAGTCCCAGACCCGTGCCTTTGACCTTGGTGGTGGCCAGGCTGGCCGTGAAAGCGCGCCGGCATTGCTCGGGAGTCATCCCCGAGCCGGTATCCTGGAACTCGATGAAAACCGCCGGACCGCCCCGCGATTTGGCGGGCGGGGCCGGGCGGGTCGTGACGGTCAGCGTGCCGCCTTCGGCCATCGCCTGCGTGGCATTGAGCATGAGGTTCAGGAAGGCCTGGGCAAGCTGCGCGGCGTCGCCCGGGATGGGCGGGAGCCCGGGCTCGAGCCGGCGCTCGAGCCGGATGTTCTGCTGCTGCAATTTGTGCCGGACCAGCAAGCCCAATTCGTCAAGCAACTGGTTCAGGTCCACCGGCGCAAACGTCGGTTCCGCCGTGCGGGCAAAATCCAGAATCTGCTCGACGATCCGGTTTAACTGCTCGATTTTCTCGCCAATGATTTGAACGTCCCGCGCGCGGGGGTCGGCCGCGTCGAACCGCAAGTCCAGCGAGTGATACAACATTTTGATGACGGTCAGCGGGTTGCGGATTTCGTGGGCGACTTCGGCCGCCAACAGCCCGAGGGCGGAGAGTTTCTCGTGGTGGCGCAGTTGTTCCTCGACCTCGACGACGCGCTCGTACAGGCGGGCCTTCTGGATGGCAATCCCGGACAGTTCGGCCAGCGCCGACAGGATCTGGATTTCCTCGTTGGAGAAGGTATAAGGCTGGCCGGTATAGACGCTGAGCGCGCCGAGGACCTCCCGTTCAAACGTGAGCGGGACACTCAGGAGCGAAACCAATCCTTCCCGACGGGCGACCTCGACATTCTGATAACGGCTCGAAGTCTGGACGTTCTCGATTTGGACCGGTTTGCGGCGGCGCACGACAATCCCGAGCAGGCTCTCGGCCACGCTGAGCCGCGGCTTGCGCCGGTAGTCCTCGCCCGCCCCAAAACACGCGCGCAGATCGAGCCATTCGCGCGACTCATCCAGCAGCATCACCGAACAGAGCCGCCCGCGCATGAGCCCGCACGCTTCGCGGGTAATGACCTGCAGCGCTTCATCGAGGCCCAGCGCCGAGTTGATCGCGCGGCTGACGGCGGCCAGCGACTCAAACAGGCGGACTTTGAGCCGCAGTTGCTCGTAAAGCCAGGTGTGATGGATGACCTGGGCCGCCTGCGCCGCCAGCGCCTCGAGCAATTCCTGGTCCCCGGCACTGAACGCCTCGAGCCGGTCTGCGTCCACGTTGAGCACGCCGCGCACCTCCCCTTCCACTTCCAGCGGGACGGCCAGCTCGGAGCGCACCTCGGGCCGCAGCATGACGTAGCGCGGGTCGCCCGCAACATCGCCCACCCGGGCGGCTCTGCCGGTGCGGGCCACCCAGCCGGTGATGCCCTCGCCCACGCGCAGCCGCAACTGCGCCGCGCGCGGGGGCAGCCCGCAAGCGGCGTGGATTTCCAGAAAGCCGGTGTTGGGATTGACCAGCGCGAGCGAGCCGCTGGTGGCGTTGACCAGCCCAACCGCCTCGCGGATGATCAACTCGAGGGCCTGCTGCGGCTCGAGGGTGGAATGGATGACCTGCCCGACCCGGTAGAGCCGGTTGAGCCGGTCATACCGCGCTTGGAGTTCCTGGGGGTCGAGGGGCATCGGTCAACGGACTTTGGCGGTGAGCCAGAGGCCCGCGCCGCCAAAGGCAAGATTGGGCAGCCACCCCGCCAGCCAGGGCGGCAAATGACCGCCCGTGCCCAGCGCCAGACACAACTGTTGCAGCACGAAGTAGGCAAAGCAGATGCCAATGCTGCTGGCCACCCCGACAAACACATTGCGCCGGCCGGACGCCCCCCCGAATGGGATCGCGATCAGCACCACCACCAGGCAGGTCCACGGCAGCGCCAGCCGCCCGTGCAGCTTGGTAAACAGCCAGGCCGCGTCCGAGGCCGAAGGATTCGGATGCAGCCGCAGGTAGTTGAGGATGGCCGCCACCGGAATGTCGGCCTTGCGCGCGCCCCGCAGCGAGATGCCCTGGCTGATCTTCATTTCACTCCGAATCTGCTCCGGCGTTTCGCTAAACTCGGGAAACGCCATGACGTTGGTCTGCAGCACCGGCACCAGCAACGAGTTGGTCTGGGCCGGCTCGCGGTCCAGCCGAACCTTGGCGAACACCCACACGCCGTTCGTCCACCACCCGCGTTCGGCCCGAATCCAGAGCCGTGTCCCGTCTCGCTGCGCCCAGATCACCTGCGGATTGAACATCTCCCCGCTCTCCAGGTTGTAAACCGGGATTTGCCACAAGCGCCCTTCGCGCGCGTTGGTAAAGCCCAGCTTGAGCACCTGGTCCCTTCCGGGCGCGCCCGGCGGCGGCGGGACGTGCCGTTCCTTGATCTGCTCTGCGCGGTCGCTGCTGTCCGGCACCCAGAGCTCGTTGAGCGCCAGCAGCGCCAGGCTGGACACCAGACCCACCCCGAAATACGGCAGCGCCAGCCGCCAGATGCTGATGCCGGCCGCGCGAATGGCCGTAATCTCGTGATGCCGGGCGTGATTCGTCAGACTGTACAACAGCGCCAGCAACAGCGCCACCGGCAGCACCACCACCACAAACTCCGGCGATTTGACCAGGTAATACTCCGCAATGTCCCCCAAGCCCAGCTTGCGCTCCTGCAGACTCCGCAGCTCGGCGAACAGGTCCGACGAAACCCAAAAAATAAAAAATCCGCTGAGGCAGTAGCCAAGCGGAACGAGCAATTCGCGCAGCAGATAACGGTCGAGCAGCCGCATTCCGGCGAAGCCTAGCGGCACCCGGCCCCCAGTGCAAGGCGAGCTTGGCGGCCTTTGCGGACCCCGGGCGCGGAAAGGTCGGCCGGGTTCCCCCCTGCCGCCGGGTGATCGTCCCGGCTGTCCGACGAACCCCGGGCTTTTCATCGCCCCGCCAAAGCCGCCATTCCATCGAGGCTTTGACGTTGAACGCTTTCGAGTTGTGGCCTTGACGATTTGCGTTCGGAGACGTCTCATGGACTTATGAGCCTGGCTGTGCAGAGCGCCGGCAGGGCCGGCTTGGTCTTCCTGCCGGTCGAGCGGTTTTTTCTCCCGGCCCTGGCGTTGGCCCTCGGGCTGGCGGCGGCGCCTCCGGAAATGCGGGGAGCCGGCCTTTCGGACCACACCACCGCGCTGTTCAGTGGCTCGGCTCCGTGCGCGTTTTGCCATGACCAGGGGGGCGGCGCGCTGAGGGATCGCAAAGGCAACGATCTCTCGATTGTGGGCGATTGGCGGGGCACGATGATGGCGCACGCGTTTCAGGACCCCTTCTGGCGGGCCCGGCTCGAGGCCGAGGTCAAGGAGCACCCGCACCTCAAATCGTTCATCGAGGACAAATGCCAGACCTGCCATGCGCCGATGGCGCGCACGCAGGCGCGGCACGACGGCGCCGGCGAGCTGGCCTTTTCCACGGGCCTCGCCGACCCGCTCTCGGTCGAGGGAGTCAGTTGCACCCTGTGCCACCAGGTTCAAGACCACGACCTCGGCCGGCCGGCGAGCTTTTCCGGCTGCTACATGATCGGCGCCAACCGAATCATCTTCGGTCCCTACGACGAAGTCGTCGCGATGCCGATGCAGCGGCATGTCGAATACACGCCGCAGTTTGGCCGGCACACGCAGGCATCGGAGCTTTGTGCGACCTGTCATACTCTCTACACGCCGATATGGGATGAGGCGGGCCAGGTGACCGGCCAGTTCCCCGAACAGACGCCCTACCTCGAGTGGCGCAACAGCCTCTATCCGAAACGCGGCCAGACCTGCCAGGAATGCCACATGACCCGGCTTGAGGAGCCGGTCAAAATCAGCGCCCGTCCGCCCTGGCTGGGGTCCCGAAAGCCGTTTTGGCGCCACCAGTTTGTCGGCGGCAACACGCTGATGCTCCGGGTGCTTGCGCAAGCAGGAGCGGCACTGGACACGCTGGCGGAGCCTAAACAATTCGAGCCGCTGATTGCCGCGGCGCGGCAGCAGCTTGAGCGCGCGGCCACACTGCGGGTGAGAGCCAGCCGCGACAAAGGCCAGGCCGTGCTCGAAGTTGAAGTTCAGAACCTGGCGGGACACAAATTCCCGACCGGCTATCCGTATCGGCGCGCCTGGCTGCACGTCCGGATCACTGATGCGGACGGGCGCAGGGTCTTCGAGTCGGGAGGCCACGAGCAGGGTCGAATTCGCGGTCTGACAGAGGGGTATGCGCCGCATTACGACCAAATCACCGAGCCGGGCCAGGTGCAGATTTATCAGGCGATCCTGGGCGATGGCCGGGGCGCCCCGACCGGGTCGCTGCTCAGTGCCCGGTCGTATTTGAAGGACAACCGCCTGCCGCCGCGGGGATTCTCCAACACCGGCCAAGGGGCGGCCGATACGCGCATCCGCGGCGGGGCGGAACAGGATGCCAACTTCAACCGGAAAGGGAGCGGCGCCGACCGCGTGACCTATCGGATTGACCTGAAGGGGACGGCCGGCCGTTTGCGGGCCGAGGTGGCCCGTTTGTTTCAGCCCATCCCGCCGGAGTGGGTGGTGCGCCTGCGGGCGGGCTCCGGCCGCTTCGCCCGCGCCTTTGCCGAATCCTATGCTCGCGCGGACAAGTCCCCCGAGACCGTGCACCGCGTGAAACTGGAGTTGTGAGCCCGGCCAGCGCCGCGGTGGACGCGGGCTGG
>JARKQH010000229.1 GCA_029974925.1 Verrucomicrobiota bacterium | reverse complement strand
TATTAAAGTTTGCTCTTTCGTTGGTTGGGATGAATTAGACATGAAAGAGATCGTTCCATCCCCGCCGCCAGTGGTTCGGAATGAAGCGGCGGCGGTGCAGGCCCTGTTCCAGCAGCATGTTGTGCCCAGCTACGGCCGGTTCGACCTGGTGCTGAGCCACGGCTTGGGCGCTTATGTTTATGACGTCGCCGGGAAACGCTACCTCGATTTGGGCGGCGGCATTGCGGTCAGCTCCCTCGGCCATGCGCACCCCGCCATCACCGAGGCCCTGGTCGAGCAATCCCGCAAGCTCGTTCACGTCTCCAACTACTATTACCATGAACCGCAGGGGCGCCTGGCCCAGGCACTGGTCCAGTTGATTGGTCCGGGCAAGTGCTTCTTCTGCAACAGCGGCGTCGAGGCCAACGAGGGCCTTTTCAAGCTGGCGCGCAAGTTTGGCCATGACGAAGGCCGCTTTGAAATCCTTTCCACCCTGAATTCCTTCCACGGCCGGACCTTGGCAGGCATCTCCGCCACAGGGCAGGACAAGGTTAAGAAGGGATTCGAGCCGTTGGTTCCGGGGTTCCGTCAGGTCCCGTTCAACGACCTCCAAGCAGTGCGGGATGCAATCTCCCCCGCCACCGTCGCCATCCTCATCGAAGGTATCCAGGGCGAGGGCGGTGTCACCCCGGCGACCCCCGAGTACCTCCTCGGACTCAGGCAGCTTTGTGACGAAAAGAAGCTCCTGCTGCTGATGGACAGTGTCCAATGCGGGCACTTCCGCAGCGGACGGTTCCAGAGCTTCCAGCGCATTCTCGAGGCCGTGCCCGGTGGACAGGACTTTCTGCCTGATGCCATCTCGATGGCCAAATCGCTTGGCGGGGGTTATCCCATCGGCGCGTTCTGGGTCCGGGCGCCTTACGCCGACCTGCTCGGCCCCGGCACCCATGGCACCACTTATGGCGGTTCGCCTCTCGCTTGCGCCGTGGCGCTTAGAATCCTTGAAGTCATCCAACGGGAAAACCTGGCGGACAACGTGCGAAAAGTTGGCGATTACCTCAGGCAAGGCCTCGAGGCCCTTGCGCGGAAATACCCGGCTGTCGTGCGGTCCATCCGGGGGCTTGGATTCATGCTGGGCATTGAACTGGCGCCCAACATTCAAAACCTGCCGGGCGATGCCTCCAAGATGCAATCCTCCCGATTTGTCAACATGTTGCATGCCAACAGCTTGCTTGCCATTCCCGCCGGGCCGGACATTGTCCGCCTGTTGCCCCCCCTCAACCTCCGGCGCTCCGAGGCGGAGGAAGGCCTGAGCATTCTGGAAATTGTTGCGTCCCGCCTCGCCGGTTAACCTTTTTCCCACCCCAAAAGCCACCTTTCAGGCATTCGAAGATGAGACATCTATTGAGCATTGAGTCTTTGTCGCCGGCCGACATGAAGCAGATTCTGTCCGACACCGCGGTTCTCAAGCGTGAGCGCGGGCATCACCCGCGCCAGCCGCTCGCGGGCCAAATCTGGGCAATGATCTTCTCGAAGGCCTCGACTCGCACCCGCGTTTCGTTCGAAGTCGGCATCCGGGAGCTGGGCGGCCAGGTAATCTTTCTGCCCGCCAGTGAAATCCAGCTTGGGCGTGGCGAACCCATCAAAGATACCGCTCGCGTCCTTGGCCGGATGGTTCATGGCGCCGTATTCCGCACCTTCGCCCAGGCTGACGTGGAGGAATTTGCCCGTTACGCGAACATCCCGACCATCAACGCTCTCACCGACGAGGAGCACCCCTGCCAGATTCTCGCCGACGTTTTCACCGTCCAGGAGAGACTTGGTCCCATCCCGGGCAAAACCGTCACCTTCATCGGCGACGGCGCCTGCAACGTCGTCAATTCCTGGGTCTTTGCCGCTGCAAAACTCGGCTTTGAACTGCGCATCGCCGCGCCGAAGAAGTTCCAGCCCTCTTCCGACCTCCTCAAGCGCGCCGGAGGGAGGGTCTCCTGCACCGAAGACCTGCTCGAGGCTTCCCGCGGTGCCGATGTCCTCTATACCGACGTTTGGGTTTCGATGGGCAAGGAAGCCGAGTCGGCCAGCCGCCTCGAGCAGCTCAAAGGATACCAGCTCAACAGCACGCTCCTTAAGCTGGCCAAGCCCCATGCGCTGGTGATGCACTGCCTTCCGGCATACCGTGGCAAGGAGATTGACGAGGAAACGTTCGAAGCCCACGCCGCCACCATCTTCGACCAGGCCGAGAATCGTCTGCATGCTCAAAAAGCTGTCCTGCAGTGGCTCGTGGGCTGACCTGCAGCTTGGGCCGGGGGTTGGGGCTTCGGTGAGCCGGCCCTTTTTGTCGCAGTGCAGGGTCCTCCATCCCAATCCTCACCCCGGCGACTTCAACCCCTGCCTCTCATGCCCGCCGCTCCCTTCGGGCGGTCCGGCGCCTTTCGTTTCAGGTTTGAAGTTTCATCCCCCGGCGGTCGGTTCCCCGTGCTCCTGGGTGCGGCCTTTCCCAAACCTCCCGAGGTATTTGAGAGCCACCACCATGTCCTTCGCCACCGGAGCGGTCACCGCGATGGCCCGTTCGGAGGGACTGTCCGCCAGGTCCACCCGCTCCGCATGCAGCGCGGGCCGGCCAATCAAGGGCTTCTCAACGGCTCCCGCCTTGAGGCGGTAATCGGGCTTGAGCCGTGACAGCAACAGGGGGTGACCGCCGTAGAGCGAATCGCCCACCAAGGGAAAACCGGCGTGGCGTAGATGCGCCCGAACCTGGTGGGGCCGGTTGAAAAACGGCTGGCACCGCAGCAATGTCCAGTTGGAGAATCGCTCCACGACCTCGAATCGGGTGCGGGACTTTTTGCCGTGTCGCGGGTCCACCCTGACGAAGCCCGCCGGGGCCGGCCGCCTTGCCAGAGGGGCATCCACTTCGAACTGGTCGTCCGCCGCTGCCCCCTCAACCAGCGCCAGGTAGGTGATAAAAGGTTTCTCGGATGCCACCAGGTTGAGGAGATGGATAAGAGTCGCTTTGCTCCGGGCCAGAACCAGCACGCCCGACGCCTCGGGGTCCAGCCGATGGACGGGGGCCAGATAAGTGATTCCGCGCTCGCGAGCCCAAGGTTTCCCGCCGGCTATCCCTTGATGGAGCAGGGGCAGCAAGCTGGGCCGGTCCGGGGCCAGACGATCCGGTGAAACGGCCAGCCCGGCGGGCTTCGCCACCACCAGCAACCGCTCATCCTCCAACAGGACCGGGATCTCCCAGTATTCCCGGGTTGCCGGTGAGGACAGCTTGATCAGAGCCGCTTCCAACTCCGTTGCTCAGGACGGGGAGGTGTCCCTTTGCATGTTTGGCGGCGGGGTCTGCGGACGGGCCAGCGGCGTGTCCCGCAGGCCTCGCTCGGCCTCCTTGCGGAACCAATCGTTGAAGGCCTCTTCCTGCCGCGTTCGCCGCACGTAGCTCACGAACTCCGGCAGCTCTTTCTGAAGCCGCGCGGGGTCAAGCGGCAGCTTGGCCTTCACAAAGAGAATCGCTCCCCCCTCCTGCGTGGGCTGAAAAGTGCTGGCTTTGCCCGGCTGCGTCCCAAAAGCCATTTGCTTCAACTGATTCAAATTCACATGTTCCTCGACCGTGGGCAGGCTGCGCGTGCTCAACGAAAACGGTGGCAGTTCCACCGCTTTGTATCCGGCTGCCTCCGCAATCGCGGCGAAGGTTTTCCCTTCCGCCAGCCCGTTGGTGACGGTGGTGTGGAACGCCTGTCCGGCCTGCCGCGCCAGATTCAGCGCCTGGCTGAACTTGTAGTCCTCCGTCACTCGCTCCCGGATTTGCTCCAAGGGCGGCACCTCGCTTGGAATGCGCTTGTTCAAGGCCAGGAGGTAAACGCCGTTTTCGGACAATACCAGCCGCGAAATGGGTTCCTGCTCGCTCAAGGCGAACGCCGCCTGGGCGAATTCCTGGCCCACGCCCAGACCCGGCGGACCCTCGTTCCGGCTGAAGGGCGGGGTGAGCTCGACCGCCAGCCCCTTTTCCTTGGCCGCGGTTTCCAGCGCCTCCGCCTTCAACGATTCCGACTCGAAGAGCGGCCGCGCGAACTCCGTGGCGGCTTTCCGCGCCTCAAGCAGCGCCTGCTGCCGGATAATCTCTTGGCGAATGTTCGCCTTCGATTCCTCCGCGGTCTTGGCCCCCCCGTAAAAATTGGTGCCCAGGCGGATCATCGCCGTCTCGACCTGTTCGTTGAGGTTTGTCGCGCCCAGCACCGTTTCAGCCTGCGCCAGGTAATTCGACGGATTAAACCGCACATACGAGACCTGCACCCGCTCGGGAATTCGATACACGGCCAGCCGGTTCGAGTAGAACTGGGCCACCGCCTCCGGCGCAACCGTGACCTGGCTCAGGTAGTTCGACGCCGAAAAGAAAACCGCCTCCGTGGCCACTTCCTGATGTTCCCGTTCATAAAGCGCCTTGCCCTCCTCGGGGGTTACCAGTTTGCCCGTCACTCCCACTACCCCAATCAACTCCTGCAACGCCAGCATGCTCCGCGCACACCGCTCGAAATCCTCGGCCCGGAAGCCCTTCGGCTCGAGCACCTGCTTGATGAAAACCGATGGGGAGTCCACCCCCATCTCCCTGAACGGCCGCAACATCTGGCGCGCCTGCTGGGCCACCGCGTCCGGATGGGGGTCAATCCCCATTTGAGCCGCCTTCTGCTTCAGCAAAAGCCACTGGTAGGTCTCGCGCATTGGGTCAAACCCCCGGCGTTCCGCCTCTTCATTCGGCCACGACCCCGTCATCAGCAGATACCGCACATACACCTCGCGTTGGGCTTGGGCGTAGGCTTCCTCCGTCACTTTCTGGCCGTTGATCGTGCCATAATTCCCTTGGCGCACCGCGTCCGGGTTCAGCTTCGTGTATGGCGAAAAGAAGATCACGAAGCTGATGATCGTCAGGGTAATAATGACCACCCAGAGCCAGGTCTGATGCTTTCGAATCGTCCCAAACATAATCTTAATTCGGTATAAGAGTGCGGAACCTAACCTTTTTGGGCGCCGAGGGTCAAGCCGGGAATGGAGCGGAATTGACGCAAAAACGAGTGCTGGCGCGAATCGCGCTTGAGCCGGCGAGTCTCTTCTGGCGGCCGGAAATGGGGCAGGAACGCTGCCAGGCATGACCTGCCGGAGCCTGCCGCGCGGAAGAGATGGAAACGAAAACCACCTTTACAACGCCCAGGGCGTTTGTCAGGCTCCCGCCATTATGTTGAAGAAGATGCTGCCGCTATTTCTCCTGCCACTGTTTCTGGGCGGGTGCGCAACCACTTTCACCAATCTCACTCCCCAGCAGCAGACCCGTAATGCCAACAACCTGTATCCCGTCGAGGTGGCCCTGACCACCCGTCAGCAGACGCTCCGCTGGCAGAGTATCAAACCCCAAATCATGGTGGGGACCGAGTTCTATCCGATGCGCCCCACCCCCGTCCTGACCAATCGCTGGGAAGGCCTCATCCCCGTTCCCCCGGGAACCAATGTCGTCCATTACCGCTACAAGTTCGATTTCGAACACAATGCCATGGGCGGCCCCAAGCCCGACAGCGCCACGTCCCCAACCTACATTCTCCGCATTGTGGATTAACCCGCGGCGGCCAAGGCGTGTGCTCTCCGGCCCAACTCCCGTTGGCCCTTCCAACCCGGGGGGCGGGCCGGTCTTTGTCGTGATGTTTAAACCGCTGCCCCGCTCCTGACTTCACCCGAATGGGAACCGAACCTGAGTCCGCCCTGGATTTGTTGTGGAAGGAATATGGCGAGCCTTTCAGCGCTTTCGACGAACTGACTCTGGCGCGGTGGCTGGCCCAAACCCTCGGGCAGCTCGAGGGGCGGGCGTGGCGCCTGTCCCATCCGCTCATCGGCGCTTACCGGCTGGCCGCCCAGCTCGCCCATGAACGGCAGACCTGGCTCAAACGCCTGGCCACACCCCCGCTGGCCTATGCCGAAGCCGCCTGCTGCCGCGCCCCTTTCCTGCCTTTGTTGACCCGCGACGTCCGCGATGCCGGCCTCATCTGCCAGCACTGCAACGGCACCCTCGTTCCCTTCGACGAAATTCCCCGGCCCGCGCGCGACGAGCTGGGCCGCTGGGCCCAGCGTTACGCGGCCGTTCATGCCGTCGCCCACTGGGACGACCGCCAGCGCCGGGCGGCGGGTGACTATGACCTGGCCTTTGACAAAGCGGCGGAGGAAGCCGAACAATTGCTCGCCCAAGCCGGACACCTCGCCGTCCGGCTGCTTGACCACTACCCGGCCGTGATTTGGGAAGACCAGGACGAGTGTCTCGAAGTCCGCCCCGAAGACGTCCGCCTTTGAGCTTGTTCCATCCTCCCGCGGAGAAATTGGATTGGCAAGAAACTGCTTTTTGTGCGCCCGCTTGTACCGACTGCTGCGCGGCTGATCTTTGGCTCGACGGCCCGGTCCAGAGCCTTTGCAATCCCGACCTATCCCCGGCCCATCGTCTTAATTGCGCTTCGACCGCCCCTATGACCCACCCCAACCGGGGAACGCAAAGGTTGTGCAGACAATGCCGCCGCACCAACTTCCACCCTCGCTCGATGGGGGGCAGATCTGGACTGTGCGGAGGAAGGTAGGCCAGGCAAAAATCCGGTTCCAGCGCCCGCCGCCATTCGCGACGCAGGATCGCGCGGTGGTGCTTGGCGTTGGCGATGATCAGGGTGACTTGACGTCCTCCCCATCACCTGACCTGCGGAACAGGCGCCGACACTGCCGAACTTTTAAGAACCCGCTGATCGCCTGACACCCGGTAGAACTGCGACGCTATTGACACTGCTACTGCAGCTCATGACCAATAATTCAATGCATCAAGCCGGGACATCCCGAATGCCCACTGCTTTTCTCCCCGGTGCCCTCTCGTTCGGCTCATCGCCTTCATCTGGCGCGGCTAATGCCCCCTGCACCGCAGTGCGGCCACCAAGGGTTTCAGAATCAGTCCTTAATCCGGCTCGAGTTCGATCCAGGCGACGACCGGGCAATGATCGCTGGGAAACTGACCGTTCTTCGAGAAAATGACCACTTCCGTCCGGTGGGTCACCACGGGGCCGCGGGCCAGAATCCAGTCAATCCGGCTGCCTTCCTTGAGCAGGGACTTGAAGCCGTTGAAGGAGTTGTATTCCTCGTTGTGGCGCACCTTGGCTTGGGACCAGGTGTCGGTGAAAAACCCATCGCCGACCAGCCGGTCATACGCCTTGTTGCGCCCGGCGACGGCGTTGAAGTCCCCGACCAGGAGCACCGGCCGGTCGGTGTTGAGGGCCGCCACGCGCTCGCGGACGAGGTCGGCGCTCTTTTCGCGCGCGGCTTGGATGAGGTGGTCGAAGTGGGTGTTCCAGAAATAGAATTCCTTTTTCGTCTTCAGATCGCGGAATCGCACCCAGGTCACCATGCGGCGATTGGAATTTCCCCAGGTGGAGGAACCGATGACCTCGGGGGTGTCGGAGAGCCAGAAATGGTCGAAGGCCAGCGGTTCGAGCCGTGACTTGCGGTAAAACACGGCCATGAACTCGCCGCGGCTGCCCCCATCCCGCCCCAAGCCGATCCACTGGTATTCCGGCAGATCGCTGCTCAGTTCCTGGAGCTGCCAATAGAGTCCCTCCTGCGTGCCGAAGACGTCCGGGTTCACCTGCTGGATGCACTCGCGCATCAGTGGACGGCGGTCAGGCCAGGCATTGGGAGGAGTCCGGCTGGCAAACCGAAGGTTATACGTCATCACGCACAGCGTGTTGGGGGGCAGGTCGGCTGGTTCGGCCGCGCCGGCGGGTGGGCCAGCCCAGGGAAAGAGCAGGGCGGCCAGCACGGCCGCCAGCCTTTCCAAAGCCGTGCGGCGCGGACTTCCGGCGCGGCGGTCGGGGTTGGCGTTGACCGCGACGGGCAGGTCGCGGAAGGACTCAGATTTGGTTTCGTTGTCGTTTGGCTTCATAAAAAAAGATGGCGGCAGCGCTGCCCACATTGAGCGAGTCCACCGTCGGCGGCATGGGAATCGCCGCGGCCTCGTCGCAGACTTCCAGCACCGCCGGGGAAAGCCCGTTGCCTTCGCTGCCCAGCACAATGCAGCACGATGCCCGCAAGTTGGCTTGCGCCAGAGTGTGGCCGTTCGTGTGCGGGTGGGCGGCAACGCACCGGACGCCCCGTTGCCGCACCTGCTTCAAGGTTTCCACCAAGCTGGCGGTTTCAATCACGGGCAACTCAAAAATTGCGCCCATCGAGCTCCGCACCGCGCGGCGCAGATAAGGGCTGGTGCAGGTCTCCCCCACCACCAGCGCCTGAACCCCCAGCCCGGCGCAGTTGCGAACCACGGCCCCAAGATTTTCCGCGCTCGAGAGCCCTTCGACGGCTGCCAGCAACAGGGGAGGTGGCGTCTGGTCCAGGATTTGATCGAGCGAAGGTCCGGGAGGAATGCGTCCGAGGGCCAGGAGCCCTTGATACATGGAAAAGCCGGTGAGCGTCTCCAGCAGCGATTTCTCGGCGACGAACACGTGAATCGTTTCGGGACGGGCCTCGAGAACCGGCTCCAGCTCGCGATACCACTTTTCCGGCAGTAGAACCGACACCACCGGGAAATGGCTGTCCAACAATCTCCTCACCACCTTCTCTCCTTCGGCCACAAAAAGGCCCTGCTTGCGGTGCTCCATCTGCCGCCGCATCGTCCGGTACGGTTGCAACTCCGGTAAATCCAGTGACTGAATGAGCCGCCGTTGGATCATACGGAGGGGGAGAGTCGGTTCGCGGAGTTCTAGCCGAGTTCCAGGGTGGGGCAGGGGACCGACTGCGAGGTGACTGTCAGGGAGACATGGGTGGCGCCGATCCGTTCGAGTCGCCGGCCCATGACCTCGTGCGCCAGCTCGGGCCGGTTGCACTCGCGGCTCAGGTGGCCGAGGTAGAGATGCCGCAAGTCGCCGGACATCACCTGCTCGGCCGCGTCCGCCGCCGCTTCATTCGAAAGGTGGCCGTGACGGCCCAGAATCCTTTGTTTAAGGGGCCACGGCCGGTGCGGGCAGTCTTGCAGCAACTTGATGTCGTGGTTGGATTCGAGGACCAGAACGTGCGCCGGCCGGACGCGTTCGAGCACGAGCCGGGTGGCGTGCCCCAGATCGGTCAAAAATCCGATGTTTCCCCCCGGCGTCCGCAGCAGAAACCCCACCGGGTCCTGGGCGTCGTGCGGCAGGCTGAATGTCTCCACCAGCACATCGCCCACCTCAAACGCCGACCCCGTGGCAAAGATCCGGCAATCAAGCCGGACCTGCATTTGTTGCTCAATCGCCTCGCGGGTAAGCTGGTTGCAGTAAACCGGCAGCCGCAGCTTCTCCGTCAACATGCCCAGCCCCTGAACGTGATCCGAATGCTCGTGCGTCACCAGCACCCCCGTCAGGCTCTCCACGCTTCGCCCCACGCCCGCCAGCCGCTGCCGGATCTGGCGCAGGCTGAATCCCGCGTCCACCAGCAGCCGGCATTCCGGCGTTTCCACGTAAGCGCAATTGCCTGCGGAGCCGCTCCCCAAAATCGTCAGTCGAACAGCCACGCCGCACGTTAACCAGCCGCCGCCGCCAGCCGCAAATCCTTTTTCCCCGCTGCCGCAGCCGGGGGGCGCTCGCGACGCCGGGGATGCCGTCCGGGGGCGGGGGAAACGGGCGCACAAAAAAAATAAAAAAAATGAAACCAGGGTGTTGACAGGGCGGACGAGTCGCTATTATTGTATCGAGAAATAATTCTCGATAAGAGAATATCGAGTAAAAAATCGCGAATAATGACCTGTTCCATGACTGCCCAGGCCGCCAAACCGGTCCCGGAGCCGACGCTCAAACGGCTCCCCCTTTACCATCGTTTGCTTAAAGAGTTGCTCGCCGCCGGCCGGCCCACGGTTTCCTGCACGGAAATCGGCGCGGGGCTGGCCCTGGACCCGACCCAGGTCCGGAAGGACCTGGAGGCGGCCGGAGTGGCGGGCCGGCCGCGCATTGGTTACGCGGTGACGGATGTGGTGGACCAGCTCGAGCAGTTCCTTGGCTGGAAAAAGGTCAATGAGGCCTTTCTGGTGGGCGCGGGCAGCCTGGGCTCGGCCCTGCTGGGCTATCGCAAGTTCGAGGAATGCGGCCTGAAGATCGTTGCCGCGTTCGACGCGGACCCGGCGCGGGTCGGGCGCAGGATTCACGGCACGCACGTGCTGGCGCTGCCGAAGCTGCCGGGGCTGGCGCGGCGCATGCACGTCCTGATCGGGATCATTACCGTGCCGGCTGAGGCCGCCCAGGGCGTGGCCGATTTGCTCGTGGAGGGGGGTATCCGCGCCATCTGGAATTTCGCCCCCGTACGGCTGCATCTGCCCGAAGGGATCATTGTGCACAACGAAGATTTGTACTGCTCGCTGGCTGCGCTTTCGCAAAAGCTGGCGGCAGCCCTGGCGGCCGAACCGGCCCGCCGCTCCCGGACACCGGCGGCCACGCCGGCGGCCTGAGCCTTCAACCCTCCACAACCGGAGTCAATGCCTATGACACACACACCCAAGCCCGACTGTGCCGGGCGACGTCTCACGAAAATCCGCGACATCCTGGACCGGCACGGGCGCCGGGCCTCGCGCCTGGTGCCCATCCTGCAAGCGGTGCAGGAGGAGTACCGTTACCTGCCGCGGGAGGTCCTCACCGAGGTGGCCGCCGCGCTGGAGGTTTCGCCCGCGCGGGTGTTTGGCGTTGCGACATTCTACTCGCATTTCGCCATCGAACCCAAAGGGAAGCATTTGGTGAAACTTTGCGACGGCACCGCCTGCCACGTCAAAGACTCGATTCCCATTCTCGAAGCCATCCGCCGGCGGCTGGGCCTGAAGGCGGGTCAGCGGACCACCTCCGACCGGCTGTTCACGGTTGAAACGGTGGCCTGCCTGGGCGCCTGCGGGCTGGCCCCGGTGGTCGTCGTTGACGACCAGGTGCACGGGCAGATGACACCGGAAAGCGCGGTGCAGCTCATTGAAGACGTGCTTGCCCGGGAGGTGGCGCCATGAGGGCGGAAAGAACGCCCGCTCCTTCGCCGGGAGCGCCTGCTGCCCGGCGCGTGGTGGTCTGCGCCGGCACCGGCTGCGTGGCCGGCGGCGCCTACGACGTTTTTCAGGCTTTTGCCGCGCAAATCCGCGCCGCCGGGCTCAGCGTGGTCACCGAGTTCCGGCCGGAGCCGAACGGCCACGACGTGCGGCTGAACCCGAGCGGGTGCCAGGGCTTTTGCCAGATGGGCCCGCTGGTCACCCTCCTGCCGGAGGGGGTCCTTTACACGCGGGTCAAGGTGGCGGACGTGGCCGAGATTGTGTCGCGCACGCTCCTCAAGGGGGAGTGGGTGGAACGGCTCCTCTATGTGGACCCGGCCACCCGGCGGCGCTGCCGGGGGCCTGAGCAGATTCCCTTTTATCAAAGGCAGCAGCGATATGTGCTGCGCGAATGCGGCCTGTTGGATCCGGGCAGCATCCAGGAATATGTGCACCATGGCGGATACGCCGCGGCCCGCAAGGCCTTTCGCGAACTGACCCCGGAACAGATTTGCCAGGAAATCGTCCGCTCCGGTCTGCGCGGACGCGGCGGCGGCGGATTCCCCACCGGCCGCAAGTGGGAGGCGGCCCGGACCCAGGCCAGCCCGAAGAAGTATGTCATCTGCAACGCCGACGAGGGCGATCCCGGCGCGTTCATGAACCGTAGTGTGATGGAAGGCAACCCCCATAGCGTTCTGGAGGGATTGATGATTGCCGCCCGGGCCATCGGCGCGGATGAGACGCTGATCTATGTCCGGGCTGAATACCCGCTGGCGGTGCAACGCATGCGCCAAGCGGTGGCGGATGCCGAAGCGGCGGGGTTCCTGGGATCGAACGTGTTCGATTCGGGACTGGCCTTGCGCTGCGAAGTGATGGAAGGCGCCGGCGCGTTTGTATGCGGCGAGGAAACCGCCATGATCGCCTCGATCGAAGGCCAGCGCGGCATGCCCCGGCCCAAACCGCCGTTCCCCGCCCAAAGCGGGCTGTGGGGCCGGCCCACCGTGATCAACAACGTGGAAACCCTGGTGCACGTCGTGCGGGTGATCCGCGAGGGGGCGGAGAATTTCCGCAAGCTCGGCACCCCTGCCTCGCCCGGCACCAAGACGTTTGCTCTGACGGGGCACGTGGTCAACACCGGCCTGGTCGAGGTGCCCTTTGGCGCCACGCTCCGCGAGGTGGTGTTCGACATCGGGGGCGGAGTCACCGACCGCCGGGGCAAGGCCAGCCGGGACGGCTTCAAGGCGGTGCAAATCGGCGGGCCCTCGGGGGGCTGCCTGACCCGCGAGCACCTCGACCTGCCCTTGGACTACGACTCGCTGCGGAGCGCCGGCGCGATGGTGGGCTCGGGCGGGCTGGTGGTCATGAACCAGCACACCTGCATGGTGAGCATCGCCCGATTTTTCATGGACTTTACCCAGCGGGAAAGCTGCGGCAAATGCGTGCTTTGCCGGGAGGGGACCCGGCAAATGCTGGCCATGCTCGACGACATCATGGAAGGCCGGGCGAACGGGGAAACCCTGGCCCTGCTGGAGAAACTGGCGCGCGCGGTGCAAAAAGGCTCGCTCTGCGGCCTGGGCAAGACGGCGCCCAATCCCGTGCTGTCCACGCTGCGGTATTTTCGCGCGGAGTACGACGCGCACGTCTTCCACCAGCACTGTCCGACCGGCCAGTGCAAGGCGCTGGCCAAGCCCGCCATTGACCCCGTCAAATGCAAAGGCTGCACCGCCTGCGCCCGCAAGTGTCCGGTCGGCGCGATTCGCGGTGAAAAGAAACAGCCGCATCAGATTGATCCCGCCAAGTGCATCAAATGCGGCGTGTGCGCCGAGGTGTGCAAATTCGAAGCGGTGGTGGGGGTGTGACCGGCAACCCAGAAACCTGAGGCGTATGAACCAGAACGTGACGACCAGAAGTTTGAATGTGGACGGACGCGAAGTCCCGATCAACGGCGAGCGCAACCTCCTTGAAGTCATCCGCAAGGCCGGGATTGACCTCCCTACTTTTTGCTATCACTCGGACCTGAGCGTGTACGGCGCCTGCCGTTTGTGCCTGGTGGAGATCGAGGGACGCGGCATTCAGGGGGCGTGCTCGACGCCGGCCGAGCCGGGGATGAAGGTGCGGACGCAGACGGCGGAGATTCGCGAAATCCGGCAGATCGCCATCGAGTTGCTGCTGGCCAACCACAACCAGCAGTGTCCGACCTGTCCCAAGAACACCGCCTGCCAGCTTCAGGATGTGGCGCGCAAACTCGGCATCCGCAAGGTTCGTTTCAAACCGCTCCATGAGCCGGAACCGCTGGACGAGACTTCGGTGTCCCTGGTTCGCGACCCGGGCAAGTGCGTGCTTTGCGGCGATTGTGTGCGCTTTTGCGCGGAAATCCAGGGTATCGGCGCGATTGATTTCGCCTTTCGCGGCCATGACGCCGCGGTGCTGCCGGCTTTTGGCCTGGGCCTGGGCGAGGGCGAGTGCGTCAATTGCGGCCAGTGTGCGGCCGTCTGTCCCACGGGCGCCCTGTCTCCGCGGCCGGAGGTGGACGCCGTCTGGCAAGCCCTTCATGACCCCGCCAAGACGGTGGTGGCGCAGGTGGCGCCCGCCGTGCGCGTGGCCCTCGGCGAGATTTTCGGCCTTCCACCCGGCACGGTCAGCAGCAGCCAACTGGTGACCGCGTTGCGCCGGCTCGGGGTCGCGAAGGTTTATGACACGGCCTTCAGCGCGGACCTCACCGTGGTCGAGGAAGCCCACGAGTTTCTCCAGCGCAAGGCCAGTGGCCAGCGGCTGCCGCAATTTACCAGTTGCTGCCCCGCGTGGGTGAAGTTTGCGGAGCAGTATTTCCCCGACCTGCTCCCGAACCTCTCGAGCTGCAAGTCCCCCCAGCAAATGCTGGGGGCCCTCTGCAAAGCCATCCTGCCGGCGGAGCTGGGCATTCCGCGGCGCGATCTGGTTGTCGTCTCGATCATGCCCTGCACGGCGAAAAAATTCGAAGCCAAACGGCCCGAATTTGCCCGCGACGGCCTGCCCGACGTGGACCACGTCCTCACCACGCAGGAGCTGGGACGCATGATCGAAGAAGCCGGCCTGCGGTTTGCCGACCTCGAGCCCGGCTCCTTCGACCTCCCCCTGGGATTCAAAACCGGTGCGGGAATAATCTTTGGCAATTCGGGCGGCGTCAGCGAGGCCGTGCTGCGCTGCGCGGTTGAGAAGCTCACCGGTCAATCCCTCGCCAACCCGGACTTTTACCAGGTGCGCGGTGAGGCGGGGGTGCGTTTCGCGGATTTGAGTGTCCATGACACCCGGCTGCGGCTGGCGGTGGTTCACGGGTTGAAGAACGCGCGCATTCTCGCCGAAAAAGTGCGCCGGGGGGAGCATGCCCTGGACCTGATCGAAGTGATGGCCTGTCCCGGGGGCTGCGTTGGCGGCGCCGGCCAGCCGGTGAGCCGCGGCGCCGCAGCACGCCAATCGCGCGCCCGCGGTTTGTATGACGCCGACAAACACCTGGAGCTGCACAAGTCGCAGGAGAACCCGTTTGTGACCGGCTGCTATCAAAGGCATTTGGGGGAGGTGGGCGGGCATGAAGCCCATCAACTCCTGCACACTCGGTATGAAAACCGCCGTTCCCCGGCCCCCTCGGAACCCCCAGCGCATGGAACTTTATGAAGACCCCACGTGAAACCGTCCCTGCCACCTTCATTGATGAAGCCGCCATCGCCGCGCAACTCCGCGCGGCGGGCAACCCCGAGCCCACCCGCGTCCGCGACATCCTGGCCAAGGCCCGCCAACTGGAAGGGTTGGACGCCGCCGAGGTTGCCGTTCTCATGGGGATCGAAGAACCGGCCTTGGCCGAAGAGTTGTTTGCCGCCGCTCGCAAGGTGAAGGACGAGATCTACGGCAACCGCCTCGTTCTCTTTGCACCTCTTTACATATCGAACCTGTGCCGGAACGAGTGCGCGTATTGCGCCTTCCGGGCGGGTAACCGCGAGCTCGTTCGCCGGGCCTTGACGCAGGAAGAAATCGCCGCCGAGGTGCGGATTTTGATCGGCCAAGGCCATAAACGCGTGTTGCTGGTGGCCGGCGAATCCTATCCCCGCGGGCAGGGCTTTGATTATGTCCTGGAAGCCATCGAAACCATCTACCGCACCCGCGTGGGCCGGGGGGAAATCCGGCGAGTCAACGTCAACGTCGCGCCGCTCACCGTGGACGAATTCAAACAGCTCAAAGCCGCAAAAATAGGCACCTATCAGCTCTTCCAAGAGACCTATCACCGTCCCACCTACGCTGCGGTGCACCGCGGCGGGCCGAAGCGCGATTACGACTGGCGGGTTACGGTCTTCGACCGCGCCATGGAGGCGGGCATTGATGACGTGGGCATCGGCGTGCTGTTCGGGCTCTACGACTGGAAATTCGAGATGCTGGCCATGCAACAACACATCCGGCACCTCGAAGACACCTTCGGCGTCGGGCCGCATACCATCAGCGTTCCCCGCCTTGAACCCGCGCTGGGGTCGGACCTGGCCTTTCATCCGCCGCATCCAGTGTCGGATGCGGACTTCAAGAAGCTGGTTGCCATACTCCGGCTGGCTGTGCCGTACACCGGCATCATCATGTCCACGCGCGAAAACGCCGCCACGCGCCGCGCCACCTTCCAGCTTGGCGTCTCGCAAATCTCGGCCGGCAGCCGCTGCAATCCGGGGGGCTACGGCGGACCCAAGGACGGCCACGAAGCCGAACAGTTTCAACTGGGCGACCATCGTTCGCTGGACGAGGTTGTTCGCGACCTGGCCGGGCTGGGGTTCACTCCGTCGTTCTGCACCGCCTGCTACCGTTTGGGCCGGACCGGCGCGGACTTCATGGACCTTGCAAAACCCGGTCTCATCAAGCACCACTGCGGTCCCAACGCCCTCTCCAGTTGCATGGAATACCTCCTGGACTACGCCCGGCCCGAGACGCGCCGCGCAGGCGAACAACTGGTTGAACGCGAACTCGCAACCCTGGAACCGTCGGTCGGCGAAATCTCGCGCCGCCTCGTGGCCGAGGTCCGGGCCAACCAACGCGATGTCTTTGTATGAACCCCACCCCGCTTCAGACCCGGCACGACACCGCAGCGCTGCGGCCGGGCAGTCATGCCGCGCCGGCCCCGAAATCCCTGCGCCTTCACATCGCCTTCTTCGGCCGGCGCAACGTGGGCAAGTCCAGCTTGCTCAACGCCATCACCCGCCAGCAGGTCTCGATTGTGTCCCCCGTCGCCGGCACCACCACCGACCCGGTCGAAAAACCCATGGAGTTCCTCCCCTTGGGTCCGGTGGTGTTCATTGACACGGCCGGTGTGGACGACGAAGGCGAGCTGGGAAGGTTGCGTGTTCGCAAAACCCGGCAGGTGCTCGATCGAGCTGATCTGGGGGTGCTGGTGACCGAGGCCGGCACTTGGGGCTGGTTTGAAGCGGAAATCCTCGCCGAGCTCCAGCGTCGGCGGGTGCCGATCCTGGTGGTGTTCAACAAGGTGGATGTGGCAGCTCCCGAACCGGCGCGGCTCGCCTGGTTGACGGCTCAAAAAATCCGCCATGTCGAAACCGCCGCCGCGCAGGGCCTTGGACTCGACCGCTTCCGCGAGGCCTTGCTCGACCTTGCGCCGGCGGAATTCATCAACAGTCCGGCCATCGTTGGCGACTTGGTCGGCCCCGGCGAACTGGTTCTGCTGGTGGTCCCGATTGACAAGGAAGCTCCCAAAGGGCGTCTGATCCTGCCCCAGGTTCAGGCCATTCGCGACCTGCTCGACCACGACGCCTGTTGTCTGGTGGTCAAGGAACACCAGTTGCGCCAGGCCTTGGACGGTTTGAAGTCCCCGCCCCGCCTCGTCGTGACCGACTCGCAGGCCTTTGAGGAAGTCGCTGCGGCCACACCGCGCCACGTGCCCATGACGAGCTTTTCCATTCTGATGTCCCGATTCAAAGGCGACCTGGCCGCCCAGGTCGAAGGCGCTCTGGCCATTGACTCATTGCGCCCGGGTGACCGGGTGCTGGTCGCTGAATCGTGCTCGCATCATCCCATCGGCGAAGACATCGGCCGGGTCAAAATCCCGCGCTGGTTAAACCGTCACGTTGGAGGCGAGCTCCGGTTCGACCACGTCCAAGGCCACGACTTTCCGGCCAGCCTCCGTGACTACCGCTTGGTCATTCACTGCGGGGCCTGCATGTTCAATCGGCGGGAGATGTTGACCCGCATTCTGCATTGCCAGCAAGCCGGCGTGCCTGTCACCAACTACGGTCTGGCCATTGCCTTCAGCCTCGGGATTCTTGAGCGCGCCTTGGAGCCTTTCCCCGCCGCCCTGGCAGCCCTTCGCAACTCCCGCGACGCTGGCGCGGCACGAACCCAGCCGTTGCTGCCGGGGCGGAATCTCGCACCGCGGGCCGCGGCGGCTCCCCGCGACGTGGCGGCATGAATCGTGACATGGACCAGACCCGGCTATTGGCCTGGCTGCGCGAGAACGATCCGGCGCGGCTGGAGGCGCTGTGGCGGCTTGCCGACGACACCCGCCGCGCCGGCGTCGGCAATGCCGTGCACCTGCGCGGCCTGATTGAAATCTCGAACCATTGCGTCCGGCAATGCGCCTACTGCGGGCTGCGAGCTGGAAACCGTGCGCTGGCGCGCTACCGCATGAACGAAACGGAAATTGTCGCGGCGGCCCGGCAGGCATGCGCTCTGGGTTATGGGACAGTGGTGCTCCAGGCGGGCGAAGACACCGGATTGGAAGGGCACTGGGTGGCCCGCGTCGTGCGCCGGATCAAGACTGAAACCGGTCTGGCGGTCACGCTGAGCTTGGGCGAACGAACCGAGGCCGAGTGGGCTCAGTGGCGCGAAGCGGGGGCGGACCGCTACCTGCTTCGCTTCGAAACTTCCGACCGCGCGCTCTTCGAGGCGATTCACCCCGGACGAGGCGGCCCGCCGGCCGACCGCCTCGCCATGCTCGCCCGGCTTCGCCAGCTTGGCTACGAGATCGGCAGCGGCATCATGATCGGCATCCCGGGGCAAACCTTCGAGAGTGTGGCCCGGGACCTCCAACTTTTCCGCGAGCTGGACTTGGACATGATCGGCATCGGTCCCTACATCCCGCATCCGGACACGCCTTTGGGCCGTGGACGGGTGAGCACGGCGCCGGCGGGGGAGCAAGTGCCTAATGTCGAGGGGATGGTTTACAAAGTCCTGGCCTTGGCGCGCCTGCTTTGTCCGGAAGCCAACATCCCCAGCACGACCGCCCTGGCCACGATCAACAAACGCGACGGCCGGGAACTGGGCCTCCAGCGGGGGGGCAACGTCTGGATGCCGAACCTGACGCCAATGCCTTACCGCCGCCTCTATCAGATTTATCCGGCCAAGGCCTGCCTGGAGGAAACGGCTGACGCCGCCCACCGTCGTCTCCGCGAGCGCCTTGCCGCGCTGGGACGCCAGGCTGGCTCTGGCCCGGGATCGCGAAAGCGCGTCCCGGCGGCCGCCCCCGCCCCGGCCGCGCAAGTGCTCCAATGCTGCGAAAGGTGACCATGACGCCCGAATGCCTGACCTCGATCGCCATCTGCATGGGCAGCTCGTGCTTCATGCGCGGCAACAACCGGAACATCGAGGTCATCCAAAACTATTTGCGAACCACCGGCCTGCCCCCGGGAGTCGAACTCTCCGGCCACCTCTGTGAGGGACACTGCACGTTGGGGCCCAATCTCACCATCAACGGCAAGAGGTACCACCAGGTGGATCCCGTCGTCATTCTCGGTTTGCTCAAGCATTACCTGGGCCGGAACCGCTCATGAACTATCTCAATCCCATCTACACCGAGAGGCGGGAGTGCCAGGACTGTTACAAGTGCGTCCGCCATTGCCCGGTCAAGGCCATCAAAATTGAAGGCGGTTACGCCTCCGTGATCGCCGAGCTCTGCATCTACTGCGGGCAGTGCGTCGAGGTTTGTCCCAACAACGCCAAACGCGTCCGTGACGACCTGCCGCAGGCGCGCCAATTGCTCACCTCCAAACGCCGCGTGTTTGTCTCGCTGGCGCCCTCCTTCGTCAGCGAGTTCCCCGACTGGCGGCCCGGACAGATCATTCGCGCGCTGCTCCGCCTGGGTTTTGCCGGCGTGTCCGAAACCGCCCTCGGGGCCCAGCAAGTCTCGGCTCATGCCGCCGCCGCCCTGGCCACCCATCCCGGTAGGGTGCTCTTCTCCTCAGCCTGTCCCACGGTGGTCACTTATCTGCAGCGGCATCGGCCCGGGGATTCGGCGCGTCTCACGGCCCTGATGTCGCCGTTGTTAACGCACTGCAAACTGCTTCGGCAGCAATACGGACCCGACATCGGCATCGTGTTCATTGGGCCGTGCATCGCCAAGAAACTCGAGGCGGCCGCCCACCCGGAACTGCTGGATGTGGTGCTGACCTTTGCGGACTTGCGCCGATGGTGGGAACAGGAAGGCCTCGCGCCAGGCTCGTTGACCGAGGACCCGGGCGATCAGTTCGTCCCGGAGCGGGCGGCCGAAGGCGCCTGGTACGCCGTGGACGGCGGCATGATCGCGGGCATGAAGCCGGTTTGCCCCGTCAACGACGCCTCGTTCATGGCCTTCTCCGGCATCCGCGCGATTGAAAAGGCCATTGATGACCTGGAGGACCCGCGGCCGGAAGGCAGCTTGTTTCTCGAGCTGCTGGCATGCGAGGGGGGCTGCGTCAACGGCCCCCGCGCCGCCAAACGCAGCGGGACTGCCGGCAAACGGTGCCGCGTGCTGCGCTATGGCCAGCCGCCGCCGGTTGCGCTGCCCCGCCCGCCGCGATTGGACATTCGTTCGGTGGTCCCCGTCGCCACCGCCGCTCCCTTGCGTTTTCCCGACAGCCAGCTCCGCGAGGCCCTGCGGATGGTGGGCAAATTCTCCCGGGACGACGAGCTCAACTGTGGCGGATGCGGCTACGACTCGTGCCGCGCTTTCGCTGAGGCACTGCTCAACCGGAAGGCCGAACGCTCAATGTGCGTTACCTACATGCGGAAGCTCGCCCTCAAGAAAGCCAACGCCCTCCTCCAGAAAATGCCTTCCGCCGTGGTGATTGTGAATGAGGCCCTGCGCATCCTCGAGTTCAACGCCGCCTTCGCCAGGCTTGTGGGCCGCGACCCCCTTCCGCCCGAGGGTGGGGCCCCTTTGCTCGAGGGCGTTCTGCTGGCCGAGGTGATGCCTTTTGCGCCCCTCTTCCACAGCGTGCTTCAGAGCGGGCAGGAGGTGCTTGAGCGCGATCTCCGCCACCAGAATGCCATCCTGCACGCCACGATTTTTACGATTGAAAAGCACTCGGTTGTCGGCGGCATCCTCCAGGACATTACCGAGCCCGCCGTTCGGAAGGAACAGGTCATCCGCAAGGCCCGCGAGGTCATTCAACGCAGCCTCGCCACCACCCAGGAAATCGCCCGCTTGCTCGGCGAAAACGCCGCGGCGTCCGAAATCACCCTCAATTCAATCATCGAATCCTTCACCCCGGCCAAACCCGAGGAGCCGCGGCAGGAAAAGGATTGGCGGACGCTGTACAAACGCTGAATCCCTCAAACCGGTTGCCTATGCCCGCGTCCAGCGTTTGTAGTCCTCACCCGTCGGCGATTACCGCCGCCGCCGACAGCTTCATTGACGTGGACTTCTGCCAGCGCGCCAAAGCCGGCCAGGTCGTCGCCGGCGACGCCTTTCTTTCCCGTCGCCTCCGGGAGGAGGGCCGGATCGTTCTGGTGCTTTCGGACGGCCTGGGCAGCGGCGTCAAGGCGGGGGTCCTGGCCAATCTCACCGCCACCATGGCCCTCCGCTACACTTCCGCCTTCGTGGATGTCCGGCAAAGCGCCGAGACCATCATGAACACCCTCCCCGTTTGCGAGGTGCGAAAAATCAGCTACTCCACCTTCACGATTGTGGACCTCCACGAGAACGGCCACACCCGGGTCATCGAGCACGGCAACCCCCCGGTGCTGCTTCTGCGCGGCGCCCAATCGGTGGCCTTGGACCGCACCGCCATCACGCTCGAGAGCTGGCGCGAACGTCTCCTCCATTATTGCGAATTCCGCCTCCGCCTCGGCGACCGGTTGGTTTGCCTTACGGACGGCATCACCCAGTCCGGTCTGGGACAAAGAGGAATGCCACTGGGCTGGGGCATGGGAAACGTCACCCGGCTGCTGCAAGCCCGAATCGTCCGAGCTCCGGAGCTGTCCTCCCGCGAGCTGGCTCGGAAGGTGGTTGAGGAGGCTTGGGCCAACGACGAGGGCCGGCCCAAGGACGACCTGACCTGCGGCGTCATCTATTATCGCCGCCCCCGCCGCCTCCTGGTCATTACGGGTCCCCCCTTCGCGCGCGAGCGGGATGCCGAACTGGCCGCGCAGGTTCTTCAGTTCCAAGGGCGGGTTGCCATCTGCGGCGGCACCACCGCCAACATCATCTCCCGCCTTCTCAACCGCCCCGTCGTCAGCCTGCTGGATAACCTCGATCCCGACATCCCGCCCGCCACCCGCATGGATGGCGTGGACTTGGTCACGGAGGGCACCATGACCCTGGCCCGGGTGGCGGAGTTGCTCGAGCGTGGGGCAGGGGAGCCCAAGCCGGGCAGTCCCGCCGGGGATTTGCTCGAGTTGATGCTGCAGAGCGACGTGGTGCATTTCCTGGTCGGCACCCGCATCAACGAGGCGCACCAGGACCCCAACGTTCCCGTCGAACTGGATTTGCGCCGCAACATCGTCCGGCGCATCGCCGCGCTCCTGGAGTCCCGGCACCTGAAGGAAACCCGGACGCAGTTCATTTGAGCGGTCCCCCCGGTGGGCGCCGCCCGCCAGACGGGCATTCCCCCGCTCGAACGGGCCGGTGCGCCCGCGCCAGCCACCACGGGGCCCCGCTTGGGGCGGCGGAATCTCTGCCGCGTCCAGGCGGCCGCGCTCAAGCCAGCTCTTTGCGATGGCTCCAGACCTTTTGGAACGCCTTGACGTATTGCTCGATCACGTCCGGCGCCTCCTCGTAAAACAGCGGCAGGAAGATGTGGTTGGCGTTGACGTAGGCGTTGCCCGGCATCGAGGCTGGAATGGCCGGCGGATGATGCCACCATTTGGCCTCGGAATAGATCTTCAGCTTGTGCTGCTCCGGATAGTCCCAAAAGTTCACGTCCACGCCCTCGGCTCGCAGCGCCTTGAGCAGGGCGTCCCGCGTGAAGCCCAGTTTCTTGAAATCCACAAACAGCATGTTCCGGTGGTAGTACACCCGCTGCTGGTCGGGCCGGCAAACCGGCTCGGTGACTCCCTCGAGTTGCGTGAGGTGTTGGTTCAGCGCCTTGACGTTCTTTTCGACCAGCGCATTGAGCCGGTCAAGCCCCTTGAGCTGCTGGCGGCCCAAGGCAGCGGCCAACGGATGCATGCGATACTTCTGGCCAAAACCGGTGCCTTCGTAAGCCCGAATCGGGCTGTCTTTCGGGAATTTCACCGGGTCGGTGTATTCTCCGAAGGCTGCCGCTCGCTCGTAATGTTCCCGTTGTTGATACATTCCCATCCCCCCTTCGATGCAGGGCATGACCTTGCTGGTTTGGAAGCTGAATATCCCCATCGTTCCCCAGGTGCCCATCTTCCTGCCCTGCATCGAGGCTCCGTGCGCATGCGCCGCATCTTCCAGCAGGATCAATCCTTTCTCCCTCGCCCACACCCCAATGGTGTCCATCTGGCACGGAAGCCCCCAGGAGTGCATCACCTCAACCGCTCGCGTTCGCGGCGTCAGCTTCCGTTTTGCGTCCTCGAGATCGAAGGTGGCGGTGTGGGGGTCAATATCCACGAAGATGGGAACGCAGTCGAAAAACCGCATGGCCAGCGAGGCCGTGACAAACGTGTAAGAGGGTACCATGATTTCGCTTCCCGGCGGCAGGTCCAAGGCGAAATACATGCTGGTGAGGGCGCTGCTCCCGTTCATGTGCGCCTTCACGAACGGTGACTGCGTATATTCCTGCCATTCTTTTTCGAACAGCGGCAGTTCCTGATAATACTTGTTGTTGTCCAGCAAATCGCACACGGCTTTCTTCTCCGCCTCCCCGTAGCGGGGCCATTTGGTCAGCGCCGCGAACCGGGCGGTGGGGACGTTGACTGTCTTGGGGCCGCCGGCCAGGGCGAGCTGCTCAGCCGGCGGTGCGGCGAAAGCGTAATCGGCCAGCGTCAACCCGGCGGTGGCAACGGCCCCCGTCTTGATGAAGGTGCGTCGTGAATGCGGTTTCATAGCGTGTTCCTCGAGGTTTCAGTTTTGCAGTCTGCCACCGGCCATTCACCGTTTGAGCGGACCCGGAAAAGCGACGAGGTCGGACCGTGTTTTGCCCTTTTCCGTGATTCGCGGCAGAGTATAGACCATGCCGTCACGGCCCAGCGCGATGGCATTGACGTACAACGGACGCTGGCCATCCGGATAAAAGACCGCGCCGTGGTCCATATAACGCTGCTTCTCTATATCATACGTCACCAGGTGCAGATTCTCCAGACCTTTGGCCTCGCCCATGGCCGTGGTGGCCTTTCCCGCCAATCGCTTGCCGTCAACGTAGATGGGGCCGCCCGTGAGATAATGAATGGTCTTGTTGTCCGGGCCGAGGGCGAATCCCAGGTAGCCATAACTGAACTGGTCAAACATGCCACAGCGGCGGGAGGGTTCCGAGGTGATCCGCTCCAGCAACTCCAGCCGCGGGGCCCGGGGGTCGAACCGGAACAGATATCCGGAATTGCCGTGCACACCATAGATCATCTTGTCTTTGGCCCGCCAGAACACCTGCCGCCAGTTGTAGCCCATGTGTCCGGGCGACGTCGGATCGTACTGCCCGAAATAATCCTTCTTCATGTCCTCCCCCACCACCGGCCCGACACTGTCCGTCTTGGCATCATACCTGAGGATGGTGCCCTCGGAAGTGGTGAAATAGGCCGAGCCATCGTCCAGGTCCACGGCGATCGAACGGCATACCGTGCGGTAAGTCGGGCCCACCCCATCCTCTCCCTCCGCGCACATTTTCCCAAAGCTCCGCTGCTGCCGCGTGGCCAGGTCATAGCGATAAAAAATGCCGCTGGGCCAGGTCAGGGCAAACATCCGGCCCCGCCGGGTGTCCATGTTGAAAGTCAACACCCCCTCCCGGTTGGGAGCGATGCCATAGTCCTCAAACTTTCCCGTCCGCAGGTCGTATGACAGCAAATGCCCTCCCGGATACGGCTTGTAGCCCGGCGGCGGCACCCCCATGGTTTCCTTGCCCTCCACAATGCTGTAAACGCCCACGTGCGTCGCGAAAAACAGCTTGCGGTCCATCTCGACGAAGTTGACGTGACTTTTCCCCTGTGGAATGGCTTTGAGCCCCTTCTCGCCGCAGGCTTCCGTCAGGTCGCCCAGCTCCTTGATTTGCTGCGTCTTCGGATCAAACGAGAACATCCGGGCGCCTTGGTCAATGTTCTCGGAACTCAGCACATAGTAGATTTTCCCATCGCTGCCGGCGCCCATGGCATTGTAACTGTCATGCCCCAGCGCAAAACCCGAGTTGTAGGTTTTGGCGATGATTTTCCTGCCCTGATAGGCCTTGCCATCGGGTACCACCAGAGGATTGTTGGCCGCAACGCCCGTCCCGTCCGGAAGGGCGGTCAACACAACAAGGGCGGCCACGGAGAGGATTCTTTCGGAATTCATGGTTTGTTTCTTAACAAATTATCGTTGCGAGTCTGAGCGCAAGATTGTCACTCGAAAACGGTGATGTCCAGCGTATTTGGGCGACGCGCCGACGCGCGGACAGGGAGCGCTTGAACTTTGAAAATGCTCCCCGCCGGGTGCCTCCGTGCCGCGGTTCCCGGAATTGACGCGCCCACGCCAGGCTCCTAACTTCAAACCACTATGAACCCTTCCGCACAACCGCTGGCCCTGGCTGGGGGCCCCAGGCTCCGCGACAAGCCTTTTCCCGCGTGGCCCGTCTTTGGGGCGCCGGAGGAGGAACGGCTGCTGCGCGCCTTGCGCAGCGGCAAGTGGGGAAAGTTGCACGGCGAGGAGGTGGCTGAATTCGAGCGGCGTTTTGCGGCGATGCATGGCTGCCAACACGGAATCGGCGTGGTCAACGGCACGGTTTCCCTGCGGATTGCCTTGCTGGCGGCCAGCGTCCCCTCGGAAGGGGAAGTGATCGTCCCTCCCTACACCTTTCTGGCCACGGCCTCGGCGGTAATTGAGGCCAACGCGGTCCCCGTTTTTGCGGACGTGGACCTGGAGACGTTCAACCTGGACCCCGGCGCGGTCGAGCGCGCCCTCACGCCGCGGACCCGCGCCATCATCCCCGTCCACATGGGCGGGCTGCCGGCGGACATGGACCGGCTTATGGCCATCGCGCGCAAACACAATCTCGTCGTTATCGAGGATGCGGCCCACGCGCACGGCGCCTCTTACAACGGGGCGCCGGTTGGCTCTCTCGGGCACCTCAGCTCCTTTTCCTTTCAGTCCAGCAAAAATCTGACCTGCGGGGAGGGCGGCATCGTCTGCACGTCCGATGAGAGGCTGGCGGAGGCCTGCCGCTCGATCCACAACTGCGGGCGCCTTCCTGGCGGGCTCTGGTATGAGCACCATGTAATGTCTGGCAATTACCGCTTGGGCGAGTTCCAAGGCGCCGTCCTTAACGCGCAACTCGACCGTTTGCCCGGGCAAACGGCCACCCGCGACCGCAACGGGCAGTGGCTGGCCTCCCGCCTGGCCCGAATTCCGGGGGTCTTCCCCCAGCGCCGCGGCCCTGAATGCACGCGCCACAGCTACCACTTGTTTCTTTTCCGGCTGGATGCCCGCGCCTTCGGCGCGCCGCGGGCCGCGGTGCTTCGGGCCCTCCAAGCGGAGGGCATCCCGGTCTCTGGCGGTTACGCCGTGCCGCTTTATCGCCAGCCGCTCTTTGTGAACCGTGCCTTCGGGCCCTACCTGGCCGGTGTGTCCGGGCGGTTGGATTACGGCAAGGTTCGCTGCCCGAATTGCGAGACGATTTGTTACAAACAGGGCGCCTGGCTTGAGCAGAATCTCTTGCTGGGCACGGCTTCGGACATGGAGGACATTGCCAGGGCCTTCGAAAAGGTCCACGCCCATCGCGCGATCCTGAACTCGATTACCGTCTAAATCCCTCCGGTGCCCCCCACTGGGATGGTTTTCAGCGGCCGGGTTTGGCAAGACCGAACTTCTTCATCCGCGAAAAAAGGGTGGTGGGCTTCAGCCCCAGCAACTCCGCCGCCCCCCCGCTGCCCATCACTTTCCAGTCGGCAGCTTCCAAGGCCGCCAACAAGTTCTCGCGCTCGCGCTGCTGCATCTCGATTTCGGTCAGGAATTTGCGAGCGGGCCCGCCGGCGGGGGCGGGCTTTGGGCAGCTCGTCCGGGGCGGTGGTTGCGACATGGGCAGGTCGAAACGCAGCGGGCCACCCCGGGCAAGAATGACGGCGCGCTGAATCACATTCCGCAGTTCGCGGATGTTGCCCGTCCAGTTGTAGGCTTGGATTTGCGACATAGCGGCCCGCGTTAAGCGGGGCTTGGGACAACGCAATTCCCGGACGGAGAGATCAATGAAATGCTGGGCCAGCAGCGGGATGTCTTCCATCCGCTCCTTGAGCGGAGGCACGCGGATCGGGAACACGTGCAGCCGGTAGTATAAGTCCTGACGAAATCGTCCCGCAGCCACCTCCGCCTTGAGGTTCCGGTTGGTGGCGCCGATGATCCGCACATCGGCCAGCCGCGTGCGATCATCGCCCACCCGCTCGTAGCGCTTTTCCTGGAGAACTCGAAGCAGCTTGCCCTGCAGTTCCAGCGGAATTTCGCCCACCTCGTCGAGAAACAAGGTGCCGCCATCCGCCGTTTCAAACCGCCCCGCACGCTCCCGCAGCGCCCCGGTAAAGGCGCCCTTGACGTGACCAAAAAACTCGCTCTCGTACAGCTCGCGCGGAATCGAAGCGCAGTTGACCCGCACCAGCGGCTTGTCCTTGCGGGGACTGCGCCGGTGGATTTCATGGGCCACCAGGTCCTTCCCCGTGCCGGTCTCCCCCAGAATCAGCACCGACGCGTCGGTCGGCGCCACCAGGTCAATCTGGCTGATGATCTGCCGCAACGCGTCACTCTGCCCCACCAGACTCCCAAACGCCTTGGCCTCGAGGATCTCCTCCTGCAAATACGTGTTCTGCTGCTCCAATTGCGCCTTCAGCCGCTCAATCTCTTCAAACGCCCGGGCGTTCGCAATGGCGGCCCCGATATGGTCCGCAAAAATCCGCCCCCACAACCGCGCTTCTTCCGGCGCCACTTCCCGGGCAAAACCCGCCATCACGCCCAAAATCTCTCCCTTATACTGAATCGGTGTCACGCCACAGGCCTTCACTTCATAACGCTCCAGCCATCCCATTCCCACCGCGGCTTCCGTGTCCTGGGTCAAATCCCTCACCATCATCTCCCGCCCACTCACCGCACACTGACCCAGCAGACCATGACCCAACGGCAAACGCTCCGCCGGATCATTGAACGGCGGGCCCTCAACCATCTCGCCCGTGGCGGATTTCCCCACCCCCGCCACCAGGTGCAAACAACGGCTTTGATCCGCACATTCCTGCCGGCGCACGCAATTCCCGCAGCGGTCCCCTTTATCCACCAGCCAAATCTGCAAGCAAGCCATGTCCGGCCGCGCCACGGCTCGATACACCAGTTTGTGCAGCAGCAAGTCCAGGGACCTCTCCTGCGCCATTTCCAACAGCAATTGGCTGGCGAGATTGACGTCTATCCGGCGATCCGCAACCGCTTCCATATATTCACCAGAGTAATGTCGAATACGAAATTTTCAATGTTGTACTACGAAAAATTGATTATACGAAGTTTAAAGCAACATCCACCCGGGAATCTGACATCCATAAAAAATTGGTAACAAAGGATTTATGTTCCTCAACGTTGCCTGGCACAAAAATTGATCTCCCATTCACGACGGGTTGATTGCCCCGTTCCGTGCTTATGGCAATGACGATTGATGAACAGTTTATGCGAATTCCGGAAGTGACCGAAGCCACGTTCGAGGCTGAGGTGCTGCGCTCGCCCTTGCCGGTTCTGGTGGCTTTTGGGGCTTCTTGGAGTAAGGCCTGTGGCATTCTCAAGTCGGTCCTGACTGAGATTGTTGGAGACAGCGAGGGCAAGGCGCGCGTGGTTCGCGTGAATGTGGATGATAATCCCGATCTGGGTCTTTGGTATGGCATCGAATCCATACCTACGCTGCTCTGGTTCATCGGCGGTAAAGTCCATGCGCGCATTGTCGGGACCGCCAGCAAGGCGGCCATCCTCGCGAAACTCGGAACGCCGCCGCCCTCACAATGAAATTCCAAAGTGGTCATTCCCCCATGTTCTTCATGAAAAGCCTTTCTCAACTCCCTGTATTGGAAACCTCTCTTTTTCCCATGACACCCCCCGCTTTGCACTCCCGATTCAAGCTCGTCATTCTCAGCGGCCTTTTGGCCGCTGTCTCACTGGTTACTGCCTGCAAGCGCCAGCCCGCGGCCGCGGGACCGCCGCCGACGCCGGAGGTCGCGGTCGTCACCGTGCGGCAGGAGCGGGTGCTGCTGACGACTGAACTGCCGGGCCGCACGGCTCCCTACCTCATTGCGGACATCCGGCCGCAGGTGAACGGCCTGATTTTGAAGCGGCTTTTTGTCGAGGGCTCCGACGTGAAGAAGGGCCAGGAGCTTTATCAGATTGATCCCGCGCCTTTCCAGGCGGCTTTGGAAAATGCCCAGGCTGCGCTGGGGCGGGCGGAGGCGAACCTCCCCGCCATTCAGTCGCGCGTCAAACGCTATCAGCAGGCGCTGGCGGACAAGGCCGTCAGCCAGCAGGACTATGATGATGCGGCGGCCGCGCTCAAACAAGCCGAGGCCGAAGTGCAGTACTACAAGGCGATGGTGGAAACCGCCCGCATCAATTTGAACTATGCCAAGGTGGCCTCGCCCATCTCCGGCCGCATCGGCGTGTCGTCGGTCACCGATGGCGCGATTGTGACGGCGTATCAGCCTGTGGCCCTGGCGACCGTTCAGCAGTTGGACCCGATTTACGTGGATGTGCCCCAGTCGGCGACCGACCTCCTGCGCTTGCAGCAACGGCTCAAAGCCGGGCAGCTCAAACGCGACAGCGCGCTGGGCAGCAAGGTTCGGCTCATCCTGCCGGATGGCTCGACTTACGCACACGAGGGGACCCTGCAGTTCCAGGACGTTTCGGTGGACCCCACCACCGGTTCGGTCATCCTGCGAATGGTGTTCCCGAACCCGGACGGTGTGCTATTGCCGGGCATGTTCGTCCGTGGCGTGGTGCTCGAGGGCGTCAGCGAACAGGCCATTCTCGTGCCGCAGCAGGCGGTGGCCCGGGACCCCAAGGGCAACCCCTTTGTGCTCCTGGTCAACGCCGAGGGCAAGGTGGAGCAACGGCCCCTGGGGCTGGAACGAGCCATTGACGACAAATGGCTGGTGAGCTCCGGGCTTCAGCCCGGCGACCGCGTGATTGTCGAGGGGATGCAAAGGGCCCGCGCCGGCGCCACCGTGAAGGTCCTCGCCGCCAGCGAGCCCGGACAAGCGACCGCTGGCGTCGCCCCTGCCGCCGCCCCGGCTTCGACCCCGAACTCGAAGTAAAGGAGACCCGCCATGCTCTCGAGATTCTTTCTAAAACGGCCGGTTTTTGCCTGGGTCATCGCCATTGTCATCATGGTCCTGGGCGGGCTGGCCATTTACAATCTGCCCATCTCGCAATACCCGCCCATCGCGCCCCCCTCGATTGCGATTGATGCGTTCTACCCTGGCGCCTCGGCTGAGACGGTCGAAAACAGCATCACCCAGATCATCGAACAAAAGATGACCGGGTTTGACGATATGATCTACCTGTCGGGCACCAGCGATTCGGCAGGGGCTTCCCGCATTGAACTGACCTTCAAACCGGGCACCGACCCGGACCTGGCCTGGGCGAAGGTCCAAAACAAGCTGCAACTCGCCATGACCAGCCTGCCCGAGGTGGTGCAGCGCGCGGGGGTCATGGTCAGCACATCCACCCGCAACTACCTTATCATTGTGGGGCTGATTTCCGAGGACGGCAGCATGGACGGCAATGATTTGCGCGACTACGCCGTTTCCAATTTGGAGAAGGTGCTGGCCCGGGTGCCCGGCGTGGGAGAGGTGACCACGTTCGGTTCGCAATACGCGATGCGCATCTGGCTGGACCCCGAAAAGCTGGTCAACTACCGCCTGACCGTTGAGGACGTGGTGCTGGCGCTCAAGGCCTACAACGTGGAAGTCTCCGCCGGCCAGTTTGGCGGCGCGCCGGCGGTCGAGGGCCAGCGCCTGAACGCTTCGATCATTGTCCAGAATCTGCTGAAGACCCCCGAGGAGTTTGCCGCCATCCCGCTGCGAACCAATCCCGACGGTTCGGTGGTGCGCGTGCGCGACATTGGCCGCACCGAGCTCGGCACCGAGTTTTACGACGTCCAGGTGTTTAACAACGGGCGGCCGGCGGCCGGCCTGGCGGTGCGTCAGGCTCCCGGCGCCAACGCCCTGGACACGGCCGATGCCATCAAGGCCAAGATGGCCGAGATGAGCCAGTACTTTCCCAAGGGGATGAAGGTTGTGTATCCCTATGACACCACGCCGTTCGTCAAGGTCGCCATCAACGAGGTGGTCAAAACGCTCTTCGAGGCGGTCTTCCTGGTCTTCCTCGTGATGTGGCTGTTCATGGGCAACATGCGCGCCACGCTCATCCCGACCATTGCCGTGCCGGTGGTCATTCTGGGCACGTTCGCCGTGCTGGGGGCGTTTGGGTTTTCCATCAATATGCTGACCATGTTTGCCATGGTGCTGGCGATCGGCCTGCTGGTGGACGACGCGATTGTCGTGGTGGAAAACGTCGAGCGCATCATGAGCGAGGAGGGGCTGCCGCCTCGCGAGGCCACCGCCAAATCCATGGATCAGATCACGCCGGCCCTGATCGGCATCGGCGTGGTGCTGGCCGCCGTGTTCGGTCCCATGGCCTTTTTCGGCGGTTCGACCGGGGTCATCTATCGCCAGTTCTCCATTACCATCGCCTCGGCCATGCTGCTTTCTGTGCTGGTGGCATTGATTCTCACGCCCGTGTTATGCGCCACGATGCTCAAACCCGTGCCGAAGGGCCACCAGCCCGCCGAAAGCGCCGTCTGGTTCCTCCGCCCCTTCTTCCTCTGGTTCGACCGCCTGTTTTTTGGGATCCGGGACTGGTGTGTGCAACTGGTGGGCCATGCCCTGGCGCGGCGGCTGCGCTATGTCGTCGCTTTTGTCCTGATTGTGGCCGGTCTGGGCTTTCTCTTCACCCGCATGCCTTCGTCGTTCCTGCCGGACGAGGACCAGGGCATTCTTTTGTGCCAGATCATCATGCCCACCGGCTCCACGCTCGAGCAGACCCAGACCGTGGCCGACCAGGTCAAGGATCACTTTCTGCAAAACGAGAAGGAAGCGGTGGAATCCTGCATGACCATTGCGGGCATGAGCTTCGCCGGCCGTTCGCAGAACAACGGCATGGTCTTTGTCAAACTGAAGGACTGGGATTTGCGCAACCGGCAGGACCTCCGGGTCAAAGCCATTGCAGGCCGGGCCATGGCGGCTTTTTCCCAAAAGCGCAATGCCATGGTGTTCGCCTTCCCGCCGCCGCCGGTCGTGGAGCTGGGCACCGCGCGGGGCGTGGACTTTCAGTTGGTGGATCGCGGCGGCTTGGGCCATGAAGCCTTGATGGCTGCCCGCAACCAGTTTCTCGCCATGGCCGCCAAGGACCCCCGCCTCACCAATGTCCGCCCCAACGGGATGGAGGATGTCCCTCAATTC
>JARKQH010000226.1 GCA_029974925.1 Verrucomicrobiota bacterium | reverse complement strand
ATGCCGGGGCCGAGCGCATTTTGCGTCTTGGCGGTTTTCCGGAGGTGCGGTCCGGTCCCGAGCTTTGAAAGGACCGCAGAGGCGCGCAGAGCCGAGGAGGAGGCGATCGGCGTGACCAGCAAAGAAAGGACCGCGGATTTCGCGGATTTCGCGGATAGGGGAGACGCCGCGCAGGACTGCCGGTGGCGGGCGAAGTCGCTCGTCCGGGACAACGCCATGCCTGCCGCCATGCTCTCCGGCCCTCTCTTATCCGTGTCATCCGCGTCATCCGCGGTCATATCCACCCTCTCTCGGGGCGGCGACGTCTCGTCGCCACTGCCCCCCTCGCAACCCAAAACTTTCTGGGACGAGACGTCCCAGCCCCCATCCCGACCCTCAATTACCTCGGGGGAGGCGACGTCTCGTCGCCGTGGCCCCCCAGCGCGGGCGAATGACCGCGCAAATTGAAGGCGGGCCAGCGGCACCGCACCCTAAGACGCGTTCGGAACCACTTCGCCTTTTTCAAGTTCGCTGCCGCTGCCGCCGTCTTGCAGACTGTCTTGTCGGAGGGCGCCTGATAGGTTAGGAGATAAAGGATGTTCGTTTATCCGAAGTCGTACGATGTGATCGTTCTCGGGGCCGGCCATGCCGGCGTCGAGGCGGCTCTCGCCTCGGCACGACTGGGATGCCAAACGCTCCTCCTGACCATCAACGCGGACACGGTGGCCCAAATGTCCTGCAACCCCGCAATCGGGGGTCTCGCGAAGGGCCATCTTACCCGCGAAATTGACGCCATGGGCGGTGAAATGGGCAAGACCACCGACTTGACCGGCATCCAGTTCAGGATGCTCAACACCAAGAAGGGGCCTGCCGTCTGGGCTCCCCGTGCTCAATGCGACAAGAAGGCATACCAATTCCGAATGAAATGGGTGTGCGAGCGCGAGCCCAACCTCGAGCTGCGCCAGGACCAAGCAGCCAGATTGCTCCACCGGGACGGACAGGTCTTTGGAGTTGAAACCACGCTTGGCGTTCAATACCACGGCAAAACCGTTATCGTCACCACCGGCACATTCCTCAAGGGATTGATGCACATCGGCTTGAAACAGCTTCCGGGCGGGCGGGCGGGCGAGGGGGCGGCAATGGGCCTGTCGGGCTCCTTGATGGAAATCGGTTTGGAACTCGGCCGGCTCAAAACCGGCACTCCCCCCAGACTCCTGCGAAGGTCCATTGATTTCACCAAGACGGAAATCCAACCCGGGGATGAACCTGTTCCTTACTTCACCCATTGGCTCGAGGATTTGTTCCACGTGGAACATTCCGCTTCACTGAGCCCCCCTCGCTCGAACACCCAAACCCAACCTCCGGCCCCAGAATTGTTCCACGTGGAACATTTCTTCCGCCCCGCCCCCGGACGCTACCCCCCAGGCTCCGTCCTTGACCGCATCGGCCACCAGTTGCCCTGCTTTATCACCTTTACCACCCCCGAAACCGCCAAAATCATCCGCGCCAACCTCGACAAATCCCCCCTCTACTCCGGCATCATCCAAGGAACCGGTCCCCGCTATTGCCCCTCCATCGAGGACAAAACCGTCAAATTCCCCGAGAAGGAACGCCAACAGCTCTTCCTCGAACCGGAAGGCTTTAACACCGACGAAATCTACGTCAACGGGTTCTCGACCTCCCTCCCCTTCGAAGTCCAAATCCAAATGGTGCGAACGATCATCGGCTGCGAGCAGGCCGAAATCCTCCGGCCCGCCTACGCGGTCGAATACGACTTCGTTTTCCCCACTCAGCTATACCCGTCGCTGGAAACCAAGGTCTGCCGAAACCTCTACCTTGCCGGCCAAATCAATGGAACCTCAGGTTACGAGGAAGCAGCCGCTCAAGGCCTCATGGCCGGCATTAACGCCGCACGCAGGGTTCAAGGTCTCGAGCCCATTGTCCTTCGCCGCGACCAAGCCTACATCGGAGTTCTGATTGATGACCTCGTCACCAAAGGCACGGTCGAGCCTTACCGAATGTTCACTTCTCGCGCCGAATACCGCCTGCTCCTCCGCCAGGACAACGCCGACCTCCGGCTTTGCCGCATCGCCCGCGAAATCGGCCTCCTTCCCCAGCGCCATTTCGCCCGATTCGAAGCAAAGGAGGCCGCCATCCGCTCCGAGCTTCACCGTCTCGAATCCACTCGCATCGGCACCACCTCGTTGGCTCAAATCCTCAAGCAGCCCGAAGTATCCTACGCGGACCTTCCCTCTCGCAACGACTCATTACCACCCGAAGTCGTTCAGCAAGTGGAGATTACGCTTAAATACGCCGGCTATATCGCCCGCCAGGAGGCCGAAGTCGAAAAATGCCGCTCCTTCGAGCAAAAACAAATACCGCACGACTTCGACTATCGAACCGTTCCCAGCCTCCGGGCCGAAGCCCGCCAAAAACTCATCCAAATCCGACCCCAAACCCTCGGCCAGGCATCCCGAATCTCCGGGGTTTCTCCCGCCGACATCAGCATCCTTATGGTTTGGCTCAAACGCAGCGCAGCCGAAAAAGAAACCTCCGCAGTCTGACTTGACCCACTTTTTTCCCCTGCCTAAACTTCGGCCGCTGCAATGAAAAGGCCTTTCTTTCTCTTGGTGGCACTGGCGCTTGCCGGTGTCGGCGTCCCCGCCAACGCGGCGCTCGTGAATGGCTTGAAAGCCGTCGTTCATGACTCCGTCGTCACCTTCGACCAAGTCGAAAGCCTCACCAGCCAGACTCTCGACATCCAGCGCCGCGAATACCGCGACAACCCCCAGGAACTCGAACGCCGCATCAACGCCGCCCGTGCCGAAAACCTCGAAAAACTCCTCGATCGGGAACTCATCCTCCAGGAATTCAAACGCTCCGGTTACAGCCTGCCGGATAATGTCTTGGACGAGCTGGTCCGCGAGAAAATCCGCTCCCAGTTCCAGGATCGCGCCACACTCACCAAAACCCTCCAAGCCAGGGGGATGACTTACGAAAAATTCCGCCAGCAGGTCCGCGACCAGTTCATCGTCGAAGCCTTGCGCCAGAAAAACATCTCCTCCGAGGTCCTCATCTCTCCTCACAAGATCGAACGCTATTACGAGGCCAACAAGGAGCGCTTTAAGGTTAACGACCAGGCAAAGCTCAGCATGATCATCCTGAACCGCCCTCCCGACGAGACTGACAACGCCACCCGCAAACTGGCCGACGAAATCCTTCTCAAACTCAAAGAGGGCACGCCCTTCGCAGAACTGGCGGCTCTCTATTCCCAAGGCCCCGAGCGCAACAAAGGCGGCGAACGCCCCATGCAGGAAATCAAGGAACTCCGCAAGGAACTCGCCGACGCCGTCCAAAAGCTCAACCCCGGCGAGGTCAGCGAGGTCATTGATACCGGCGATGTCCTCTGGATCCTCCGCGTGGACGAAAAACGCCCGACCCATTTCAAACCCCTGGCCGAAGTCCGGGACCAAATCGAACGCGACCTGCTGGTCGAAGAACGCAGCCGCATCGAAAAACAATGGCTCGAGCGCCTGCGGAAAAAAACCTTCGTCAGATATTTTTAAGATAGTCTAATGATAACCATCGGTATCACTTTGGGCGACACCGGCGGCATCGGCCCCGAAGTCACCCTCAAAGCCCTCGCCGCCGAACCCCTCTCCCCCGATTGCCGCGTCCTCATCCTCGGCGACCTCGACCACCTCCGCGCCCTCAACCAAAAACTCGGCCTCCAGCTCCCGCTCGTCGCCGGCGAGCCCGCCCCCGGCCAAATCGCCGTGTTCAATCCGCTGCCCGCGCCGCTGCCTCCCGCCCTCCCGCCCGGCGCCCCCGAAGCCGCCCGCGCCGCCGTCGCCTGGCTCAAGGAAGCCGCCGCCCGCTGCCTTCGCGGCCAGCTCGACGCCATGGTCACCGCGCCGGTCAACAAGGAGTCCATCATCCGTTCCGGGGAATTTTTTGTGGGACAAACCGAGCTCCTCTCCCAACTGGCCGGCACCGACCGCACGGCGATGATGCTGCTGGGCCAGGACGACCGCGGCCGCTGGCTGCGCGTCGCCCTCGCCACCACGCACGTCCCCATCCGCCTTCTCGCCGACCGGATCACCATCGCCAAAGTCGAGCTCGCCATCGAGCTCGCCGCCCGGGCTTGCGCCGACCTGCGCCTCGGCCGCGCCCGCATCGCCGTCTGCGGCCTCAATCCCCACGCCGGCGAGGGCGGCAAACTCGGCACCGAAGAACAGACCACCATCATCCCCGCGGTTGAAGCCGCGCGCCGCCGCGGCTTTGATGTCGCCGGCCCCCTCAGCGCCGACGCCCTGTTCTATTATGCCTACCGCGGGGAGTACGACGCGGTCGTGGCCATGTATCACGACCAGGGCCTGGCCCCGCTCAAAATGGTCGCCTTCGAACAGGGCATCAATTGGACCCTTGGCCTGCCCTTCATCCGGACTTCGCCCGATCACGGGACGGCCTATGACATCGCCGGCCGCGGCGTGGCCAACCCCTCGAGCATGGTGGCGGCCCTCCGCCTGGCCCGCCAGCTTGCCGCCCAAAAAATGGCGGCCTGAGCCGCCGCCGCGCCGCGCGGAGGGGGAATGCAAGCGGAACCCAACCAGCCTCCACCAGCCGCCTGGCAGCCGTTCACCGCCCGCGGCGTCGCCGCCTTCGCCCAGGCCCGCCTCGGCCGCTTGCTGACAGTCCAGTTTCTTTTCGCGCTGCTTGTCGCCGCCTCCGTCGCCTGGTTTCTCCATCACGCCTGGGTCCCCGTGCTTGACGACACCGTCAATCGCCTCCCCGACCAAAGCGAAATCCGCGCCGGCGTTCTCGACTGGCGCGCCGCTTCCCCCGTTCTCCTCGCCGAAAACCGTTTTCTCGCCGTCGCCGTGGACCTCGACCACACCGGCCAGGTCCGCTCGCCCGCCCACCTCTGCCTCGAGCTCGGACGCCATGACCTGCGCGTCTATTCCTTGCTCGGCTATCTTCCCGTTTCGTATCCGACCCGGCTCTGGATCAGCCTCAACCGGCCCGCCGCCCTGCCGTGGTGGGGCGCCTGGATGCCGGTCCTCCTGGCTCTCAGCGCCGCTTTGACCATCCTCGCCCTGTTCCTCACTTGGGCCGTCCTGGCCACCCTTTACACCCTCCCCGTTTGGCTGGTCGGCTTCTACGCCAACCGCCAATTGGGACTGCGGGCCAGTTGGCGCCTCGCCGGCGCGGCCCTCATGCCCGGCGCTCTCTTCATGGCCCTCATGATCCTGCTCCACGGCCTGGGCGCCGTGGACCCTTTGCGCCTCATCCTCGCCCTCGCCGCCCATCTCCTCATCGGCTGGGTTTACCTCTGGATGAGCCCGCTCCGCGTGCCCCATATCCCCGGCGCCGACCTCTCCCATTCCAACCCGTTCGCAACCCCGGGGACAACGTAAGCCAGACTGCTCCTGAGGCCGGGCTGCGGTATCGAATCCCGTTCGAGGTTCTGAATGTTCCGGGAGAAAGTGGCTTTGTTTTCGCGAAATGTGGGGTATCCTCTGGCAGCGCAGTGAGTTACGGCCGGCCCGGCCTTCGCCGGAAGACCGGGCGGGGACGGGGGCCGCCCACCTCGTGGCAGGGCCCTCGGCGTCCCGCCCCGGCGGGTTTGAGAGCCCCGTTGCCAGGTCCGGTCCGGCGCGGCAACAGCGCAAGACATACTTGAAGATACTTGTAGCCATCACGGGCGCCAGCGGCGCCCTTTACGCCCAGCGGCTGCTGGATAATCTCGATCCGGCGGCGCACGAAATCGCCGTGGTCTTCAGCAACTACGCCCGGGTCGTAATCCAGCAGGAGCTGCCCGAGGGGCTGCGCCTGCCGGCCGGCGCGCGCGAATACAACCTCAAAAGCATGAGCGCTCCGTTCGCCAGCGGCTCGAACGCGCCGGACGCCATGGTCATCATCCCGTGCAGCATGGGCACCCTCGGCCGCATCGCCCACGGCTACAGCGAAGACCTGTTGTTGCGAGCGGCGGACGTCGTGCTCAAGGAAAAGAAGCGGCTCATTCTCGTGCCGCGCGAAACGCCGTTGAACCTGGTGCAGGTGAAGAATTTCGAGCTGCTGCTGCTGGCCGGCGCGACAATCCTGCCCGCCAACCCCTCCTTCTACAACCGGCCCCAAACGGTTCAGGCGGTGGTGGACAGCGTCGTCGCGCGCGTCCTCGACCATCTCGGGATCAAGCAACAGTTGCTCCCCCGCTGGGGCCAGGAGCCGGAATAAGACACCACCCAACGCCGTGCCCCGGGCTGTCATCAACCATCCCGCCGGGCTGTGTGGTCGGAGCGCCCACGGCGCGACCCAACCGAGCCCAGGGCAAGCGAGGCCCGAGCGCCGCCCTGGGGAACGTCAAGCACAAGAAAACCCCAGCCCTGAAGGGGCGACCCAACCGTCGCCACCCACCAAGAATCGGAAATGGATGCGGGTGGTGTCCCCAACGGAGTTGGCTCAGGACATTACGCTTGCCTCGGATGCCCTTGAAAGAACATCCGCTGCGGTTCGGCGCAAACCCGCCTGGTTCCGCCGCCTGCGGAAATTCCCCTCGGGGGCCGGCACTCACCGAAATTGGAAATGCAAACCCGGCTTGAAAGCTGTACAATACTGCCGTGAATCGAATCACGGTTGATCCGGAGCAGTGCGGCGGCCGCCCCTGCATCAGGGGCATGCGCATCCGCGTCATTGATGTTCTGGACCTGTTGGGAAACGGCTTGACTCCCGAACAGGTCTTGGAGGAGCTGCCGGACCTCGAAGCCGACGACATTAAAGCTTGTCTGCAATACGCCAGCCGCAAGCTCAACCATCCCGTCTTGATCCCCGCATGATTTGGGTGGATGCCCATCTGTCGCCCGGCTTGGCGGCCTGGATTACGGCGGAGTTGGGCGAAGCCGCCCATTCGTTGCGTGACATTGGGCTTCGCGATGGGGTTCCGCCTGTAATACCGGTGCCTATTGGGGAGCGGTGTGGCCTGATCGGGCCCAGCGCACAGCGAACTTGAAAGCAGTCCGAGAAAAGATTTTGGCTTTTCGCGCTCGGTATCCTGCTTCCATGGAGTGGAGCCGGCAGGCCCAGACATCCCTGTGCCAGCGGCTTGACGTCCTCTACCGGGATTGCCAGGAGTTCGCTACCGTCAGGATCAAGCAGGCAGTGGACGAGGTCTTCTCCGATTTCCAGAAAACGGAGTCGGGCCCGTGGCGTTGCCATCCCTAAAAAGCCAAAGAGCCGCGCAAAGGCGGCTCCTGGCGAAAATCTCCTGGCGTTTGACCGGTCTCAGCCCCCGTAGGCCTTCCGCAACTTCCCGTTCTTGGTGTAGATGCCAGCGCGGACCAGCGTGCCGAAGAGTTCGTCGGGGGACATGGCGGACGCCTTCTTGATGACGCGGTCCACCAAACTCCGAACTTCCTTGCGGGTTCTCGGCGGCGCGGCGTAGTTCATCGTTTCCGTTCTCATGCCCGCGCCCAATAAACCCTCATTCGGCCAGATTGTCAACGTTGGGCTTGAAATAGCCAATGACCGCCGAAACATCCCTCACCGCAATCTGGATGTGCGATTTGGCCATGATTTTCGAGCCTTCATACGCGGGTGTGCCCTCGGAAAACACGCACCGCACCGTGTGGAAATACTGCCGTTCCTCTTTCTCCAGAAAGTCCAGGCACCAATTCACCACCGCACAGTCCAGGTAGCGCAGAACCAGGTCGCCTGACGCTTCATCTCGAGCCGGAAGATTCTGCGGCACGGCCACGCCACCACCCTGGCAAGCTTGGCGGTAGAGAGGAAACATCTCAGTCAGAAGCCGCGTATAGTTCGTGTCCAGCAGGTCAAAGCAGTTGCCCAGGTTTATGAATGCCCCAAGCACCGCTGGTTTGCGGATATTCTTGAACACCCGCGCACGCCACTGTGCCCACTCCAACGCCCGCCGGGGTCCATGCTCCCAGAAGTAGATGCCGCGCCCCAGCCAGTCGTAATCATTGGCACTGGCTCTCACCCTCTGCCCATGCAGAAGGACGCCCGTCACCACCGCTTCATCGCATCCATGATACGCAATGACGGTTCGTTGGTAGCTCAGTTCGCCCATGCGCCTCCTACTTCACATCATTTCCCGCCGGGCTTCAAGATTCTTCCCCAGTCGTTTCGCGATTCGGTCTGCCACCTTGGCGCCAGCCTTCAATTCGTGCTCCCAGATTCTCAAAACCACCCATCCATCCCGCTTTAGAGCGCACGGTACCGCCCGGTCACGGGCTTTGTTCCTGGCCACTTTCTGATTCCAGTCTTTCCGGTTGCTTTGCGGCTTTCGGCCGTGCTTCGGGCACCCGTGCCAGCAACAGCCGTCCACGAAGACCGCAACCCGCTTTCTCGGAATACGAAATCGGGTTTTCCAGCCAGCGGCATGTGCCGCCGCCATCCCTTGATGCCTGCCTTGCGCAAAACGGAAGCGAGGCAGATTTCGGTGTCCCTGTTTCCCTTCGACCGAATTGCCGCCATCACTTCCGA
>JARKQH010000223.1 GCA_029974925.1 Verrucomicrobiota bacterium | reverse complement strand
AGCCATTTATCATTCGCTGGTGGAAACCCTGCCGCTGGGGATTGTGCGCAAGGACGCGGACGGCAGAATCGTTTTTGCCAACCAGCGCTTTTGCGCGGAAATGGGGCAGCCCCTCGAGGCGCTCCGCGGCAAGACCGACGCTGATTTGTTTCCGCCGGCTCTGGCGGCCCAGCAGCAGCGGGCGGACCGGCAGGTGCTCGAGACGGGCGCCACGGTTGAAGCGGTCGAGGAACGGCCGGCTCCCGGCGGCGGCGTGCGCTATGTGCAGGCCATCCGAACGCCGGTTTACGATGGCGGCCAGACCGTCATTGGTGTGCTGGGCATCTTTTGGGACGTGACCGACAAGCGCCGGGCGGAGGCCGAGCTGGAGCACGAACGGTTTATTCTCCGCACCCTCATGGACAACGTTCCCGAACGGATTTACTTCAAGGACCGCCAAAGCCGGTTCCTCCGCAACAGCAAGGCCCATCTGCGGGTGTTCGGTCTGACCCGGCCCGAGGAGGCCATTGGGAAATCGGACTTCGACTTCTTTTCCGAGGAGCATGCCCGCGAGGCGTTCGAAGATGAACAACGGCTGATGGCCACCGGCGAGGCCATCACCAAGGAGGAAAAGGAAACCTGGCCGGACGGCAGCGTGACCTGGGCCTTGAGCACGAAAATGCCCTTGCGCGATGAGCACGGGAACATCGTGGGCACGTTCGGATTGTCACGCGACATCACCGACCGGAAACGGGCGGAAGAGGCGCTGCGGCTGGCCAAGGAGGCCGCCGAGGAAGCCAGCCGCACCAAGAGCCAGTTCCTGGCCAGCATGAGTCACGAGTTGCGGACGCCGCTCAATTCCGTCATCGGCTTTGCCAACATTTTGCTCAAAAACAAGTCCGGCAATCTCAGCCCGACCGAGCTGAACTTTCTGGACCGGATTCAGGCCAACGGGAGGCATCTGTTGTCGCTGATCAATCAGATTCTCGACCTGTCGAAGATCGAAGCCAGGAAGGTCGAACTGCAACCGGGGCTGGTCGCGCTCGACGAGCTGGTGCGCGAAACCCTCGCCCAACAGGAAGGGCTGGTCCGGGACAAACCGGTGCAACTGGTGGCCGATTTACCGCCCCGCGTCACGCCCATTGTCACCGACGCGGAAAAGCTTCGGCAGGTCATCATCAACCTGATCGGCAACGCCCTCAAATTCACCGAGCAAGGCTCGGTCACCGTTCGCGTCGTGACGCGCCCCCACGACGGCGTCCCCACCCGCATCGAGGTGGCGGACACGGGCATCGGAATCGCGAAAGACAAGCTGGGGGTGATTTTTGAGGCCTTTCAGCAGGCGGAGGCCGGCACGGCGCGGAAGTATGGCGGGACGGGCTTGGGTTTGACCATTTCGCAGGCGCTCTGCGAGCTCATGGGCTACCGGATCGAAGTCACCAGCGAGCCTGGCCGCGGTTCCACCTTCAGCGTTGTGCTGCAGCCCCAGCCCGGGCCCACAGCGCCGGGAACCGCGCCGGGGTCGGCCGCGGACCGGCGGACGCCGGCTCAAGGCGCGGTCCCGTCCCGGCGGGGCGCGCTGGTGCTGGTGATTGATGACGAGCCGGATTCGCGGACGCTGCTCAAGCACGCCATCGAGGATTACGGGTGTCAGGCGGTGACGGCCAGCTCGGGCGAGGAAGGTTTGCGCCTGGCGCGGGAGTTGCGTCCACAACTGGTCACCGTGGACCTGATGATGCCGCAAATGGACGGGTGGGCGGTCATTCGCCAGCTCAAGGCGGACCCTCAACTCTGCAACATCCCGGTGGTGGTGGCCAGCATTGTGGCGGCCGAAAACCGGGGCCGGATTTTAGGCGTGGTGGAGGTGCTGCAAAAGCCGGTGGACCGGGCGGCCTTGCTTGCCGTGCTGCGCCGGTGTCTGCCGGGCAATCACCCGCGAATTCTGATTGTGGATGACGAGGAGGACGCACGGCGCGTGCTCGCTTCGCATCTGGAGGATGAACCGTGCGAGGTTCGCACCGCGGCCGACGGGCAACAGGCGCTGGAGATCCTCGAGGCCTGGCCGCCGGACCTGGTCCTGTTGGACCTGGTGATGCCGCGCCTGGACGGCATCGCCTTTCTGCACCACCTGCGGGCCACCGCCCGGTTCCAGTTTCTGCCGGTCGTCATTGTGACGGCTCGCGAGCTGACGGTTGCCGAGGGCCAGCAGTTGCGTCAGATGGCCCAAGACATGGTGAAGAAGGGCAGCGATTTTGAGGCGGACCTTCGGCGGGTGTTGCAGCGATTGCTGCCGCCCTCTTCACCAGGAGGGGAGGATCCACCATGAGCGCCAAGCCCCTCTCGGTGTTGATTGTGGAGGACGACCCGGTGTTTGCGGAGTTCGTGCGCCAGATGGTGCTGGCCTTGGGCGAGCATCTGCCCTGTGCCCCGCGCTGGGTGGATTCGGCAGAGAAGGCCCTGGAATGCCTGCGCGAGAGCGGCAGCGACCTGATGCTGCTGGATTACCATCTGCCGGGCGCCAACGGCCTCGAGGTTCTGGAGCAGATTCGCCATTTGCCGCCGCCCCAGCCGGCCGTGATCATGCTCACCGGCAGCGGCAACGAGAACGTGGCGGTGGAGGCCATGAAACGGGGCGCCCGGGACTATCTTTGCAAAGCCGACCTGGACCTGCCGCCGTTGCTGCGGGCCCTGCGCAATGCCTTGGCGCAAAAGCAATTGGCGGAGGAAATTGCCCGGTTCGATGCCCAGAACCGCGCCGATCTGGAGCTGGCCCGGCAGCTTCAGCACTCCTTGCTCCCGGACGCCTACCCGGCCTTTCCGCGCTCGGCTTCCATCGCCGAGTCCTGCTTCCGCTTCTCCCATCGCTTTTATCCGGCAACCGAGCTGGCGGGCGACTTCTTCAGCATCCTGCCCCTATCGGATTATTGCGCGGGAATTTTCATTTGCGATGTCATGGGTCATGGAGTGCGGTCCGCCCTGGTCACCGCCATGGTGCGCGCCCTGGTTGACCAAACCGCCCTGGCGGCGACCGGGCCGGGGGAGTTTCTTGGGGAAATGAACCGGCGGTTGTCGGCGCTGCTCAAGCCCGCCGGGGGGCCGATGTTCGCGACGGCGGCGTACCTTGCCGTAGATGCGCTCACCCGGCGCGTCCGGTATGCGTCGGCGGGCCATCCGCCGGCGCTGCACCTTCGACGAACCGTCGGGGAGGTCGAGCCGCTTCGAGTTCCACCGCCGCCGGGACCCGCCCTCGGCCTGTTTCCAAATGCGGCCTATGCCACGGGTGAGGCCCCCTTGGCGGAGGGCGATGTGATCCTTCTTTTCACCGACGGGCTTTACGAAGTGCCCGGCGTGGACGGACTGGAGGAATATGGCCAGGAACGGCTGGTCGCTGCGGCCCGCCATTATCGCCACCTTCCACCGGCCGAACTCTGCGACGCCCTGATTGGCAGTGTGCGGGATTTCGCGGGCGGGACGCCTTTTGCCGACGATATTTGTTTGTTGAGTCTCGAGGTGGCCGCGCCGCCGCCGGCGGCCGAGCAGGAGGCCCCGGCCCTTGCCAGCAAGGAGCGGCTGACGGGGCCTGCCTCGAACTCTGAAAAAGGGACGTCCCCGGCGGGGGGCCAGTCCTTCGCGCGGAGTTGACGTCGCGTGTCTGTTGTCGCCAGTTGTATGAAACACATCGCCGTGATTGAGGATAATCCGGATAACCGGCTTCTGGTCCGTGTCATCCTTGAGCCGCTTTACCGCGTTACGGAGTACGAGAGCGGCTTTGAAGCCCTGCCCGGCCTGCGACAGGCGGTTCCAGACCTGGTGCTGCTGGACGTCTCGCTTCCCGGCATGGACGGAACCGAGGTCCTCCGGCAGATTCGCGCCGACCCGCAGCTTCGCCACCTCCCGGTTATTGCGTTGACCGCCCACGCGATGGCGGGCGACCGCGAGAAGTATCTTGGCGCCGGCTTCAGTGAGTACGTCACCAAGCCCATCGTGGACGAGAATCTGCTGCTGGAGGCCATCTCCCGCCTCTTGTCCCAAAATCCCTCAAGTTGAAAGGTTGTCATGACCGAATTTCCAGATTTTGACCCATCCGCTCTGGACCGGTTGCAACGGTTGGGGGGGAGCGAATTCACCTGCAAAATGCTGGACATCTTCCTGGATTACGCGGCGAAGAAGATTGGGGAAGCGCGGGCGGCTCACACGGCCGGGAACCTCGAAGCCGTTGAAAGCGCGGTGCATCCGCTTAAATCCAGCGCCGGCAATGTCGGCGCCGCTCGCCTCCGGGCCCTGGCCACGCAGGCGGAGGACCTTGCGCGGCAGGGCCAGGCCGAGGCCGTGACCGCCTGCCTGGCGGAGTTGGAGGCCGCGTTCGCCGCGGTAAAGCC
>JARKQH010000203.1 GCA_029974925.1 Verrucomicrobiota bacterium | reverse complement strand
CACCTCAGCCTTCAGGCTTCGCGGTAGGGAGCCCAGGCCCGCAGACCACGCAGACGGACGCAGAACCGGGCGGACCCGGGCTGCGCCTCGGCCCGCACAGACTCCGTTCGCCCGAGGGAGGCTCCCTCACTGACCTCTCTTCGTGCCGGCGCATTATCGCGTATCATCTCGATGGATTGGGAGTGTCGGCTGGCGGAGACTCCGGGGTGCTGCGACCCCCAACCCCCTCCGCAGGCGGAGGGGGCTGGTTGTTTTGGGGGCGGGGAACCGGGGGTGGCGGCCTGGCGGCCTTACCCCCGGCTACTGTCTGAAACCCTTTCAGGGTTTTGAAGACGGGTTGGAGAAGGGTGGGGGAAATGCCGAACTGATGACGACCCTCGAAGTCATTGAGGGTCGGGATGGGGGCTGGGACGTCTCGTCCCAGAAAGTTCTGGATTGCGAGGGGAGACCATGGCGACAGGTCGTCCTCACCCCGAGGGGGTGGATCTGGCGCGGATGACACGGATAAGAAAGAGCGGGAGAGCATGGCGGCAAGGATGGTAATGTCCCGTCCAAGCGACTTCGCCCGCCACCGGGACCTCTGCGCGGCGTCTCCCCCATCCGCGAAATCCGCGAAATCCGTGGTCCCCTCTTTGCTCGGTCACGCGTAGGGCATGCTTCCTGAGCTCTGCGCGCCGCACCTCAGCCTTCAGGCTTCGCGGTAGGGAGCCCAGGCCCGCAGACCACGCAGACGGACGCAGAACTGGGCGGGGCGGGGCTGCGCCTCGGCCCGCACAGACTCCGCTCGCTCCGAGGGAGGCTCCCTCGCTGAGCTTTCTTTCGCCGCCGTGGAATCGCGGAGCATCGCGATGGATTGGCAGTGACGGCTGGCGGAGACTCCGGGGTGCTGCCACCCCCAACCCCCTCCGCAGGCGGAGGGGGCTGGATGTTTTGGGGGCGGGGAACCGGGGGTGGCGGCCTGGCGGCCTTACCCCCGGCTACTGTCTGAAACCCTTTCAGGGGTTTGTAGAGGGGTTGGGGAAGGGGGGGGGAAATGCCGAACTGATGACGAGCCCCGAAGTAATGGAGGGTCGGGATAGGGGCTGGGACGTCTCGTCCCAGAAAGTTCTGGGTTGCGAGGGGAGACCATGGCGACAGGTCGTCCTCACCCCGAGGGGGTGGATCTGGCGCGGATGGCACGGATAGGAAAGAGCAGGAGAGCATGGCGGCAAGGATGGTAGTGTCCCGTCCAAGCGACTTCGCCCGCCACCGGGACCTCTACGCGGCGTCTCCCCCATCCGCGAAATCCGCGAAATCCGTGGTCCCCCCTTTGCTCGGTCACGCGTAGGGCATGCTTCCTGAGCTCTGCGCGCCGCACCTCAGCCTTCAGGCTTCGCGGCAGGGAGCGCAGGCCCGCAGACCACGCAGACGGACGCAGAACCGGGCGGACCCGGGCTGCGCCTCGGCCCGCACAGACTCCGGTCGCCCGAGGGAGGCTCCCTCACTGACCTCTCTGAGTGCCGCCGCGGAGCATCGCGATGGATTGGCAGTGACGGCTGGCGGACACTCCGGGGTGCCACCACCCCCGGCTACTGTCTAAAACCCTTTCAGGGTTTTGAAGACGGGTTGGGGAAGGGGCGGAGCGAGGCGGGCTCGCAGGGTTGAACGCAGCCAGGGCGGTACGGGCCGGATGCGGTGTGGCGATGGGGTTGAACGAGCAATTTGGATTTCATATGGTGTTCGCCACGCACATGAGAAGTCCGCTCCGAGAATCGCGCCTGAGGTGTATGCCCGAGGGGGCGGACGTGCCAGGGGTGAGCTTTGCGGCCAACCCGGCGCAGGTCAACGGGCTGGCCACCTATCGCAAAGGGGGATTCTTCCGGAAGGAGCTCCCGGTGGATAACAGCGGGGGCCGGCATGAAGGAATATGACCGTGACGAGCTGCACTGATGGCTTCGACGGGCCGGTTGGCCGGTGGCACGCCGGCCTGACCGGCGTAAGCTGCAGCGCCCATGCTCCGGCCGCCACGCCCTCTCTCAGCTTCATCTGCAACGCGGCGGGGCGACGGGCAGCTCTGAGCCAGGGCGGGGCGGCGGTCCCCTTCAAGGGCGGCATGAATGCGACCGACAGCCAGGCCGTGACCCTCTGCGGCCGCGACGCCACCCTGTGCTTCAATGACCTGGCCCACAATCTCAGCGCCTTTGAGGTTGTTCCCGCCGCCCGCGAGGAGATTGTGTGAACACGCCAACTTATCAACACCCGGTACCATGAGAACCCTGTCAACCGCCGTCCTGGGAGGCGCGGTAATTTGCAGCCTGGCTGCGGCCGCGCCCGACCCATCCTCGATCAACGCACCGGCCGGCGCCGTGACCCTCCGCTCACAAGGTCTGCACGGCTATATCGGATTCAGCCATGAGAAGCTGCCTGCCGAAGGCGGCTACACTGCGGGCATGGGCTTTTATGCCGCAGTCTGGCCGCTGGTGGATCAACCCCTGGCCAACTTCCAAATCGGGCTGCCCAGCTCCTGGATTCAACCGGACAATTCCGACAACCGGGACAAGCCGCTGGCGCCCGAAGGCACCCTCGCGCGCACCTGGAAGGCGCGCGGCCCCACCTGGAGCAGCGTCTTCCAAACCATTGAGGGCGGCCTGGGTTACTGGGCGGGCAATCATTTTCGCTACGGCCCGCCCAAATTCAGCATGAACGGCACGCCGCAGTGCTATGATTACGAGATTGGCAGCCCCGGTTGGTCCTTCTTTTACAGCAACGAAGCGCTCCCCGACAACCGGCTCGGCATCGCCCAACTGAGCAACCGCCTGCTGATCCCGCCCGATGCGCTGCCGTTCGAGGGCAACCCCAACGGCGAATTCCTCGGCTACACCTGGATGGCCCTCCCTTTTACCGATCCCACCCCCGGCGATCCTCCCACCGGCGACCAGAGTTGGACCTGTTTTCTGAGCGCCGCCAACTTCAAAGGCCCCATCGCCTATTACATTCCGGAGACGTGGAGCAAAATCGGAAAATTATTCGACTATCCCTTCCTCTACGGGCGCGGACTTGACGCGCGGCCGGGCATCATGGGCGGCGGCGCCATGGAGATTAACACCGTGCCGTGCTTCGAAAGCCAGGACGCGCAAGGCACAACCTACTCGAAGCTCCCGAAGCTCCAGTGGCCGGTGGACGCCCAAGGCCGGGCGTATTTGGTGCAAGAGGTCACCTACTACTCGAAGGCCGCGCTCTACGACGCCTTCAAGGCCTGGCGCGACGGGGGCCCGGCCTGCTCCGGCCGCTTCGACCAGCAAGGGGCATTCAAGCCCAAACTCAACACCCGCACGACGCGCTACGATCAGGCCGGCAGGAAGCTCGTCGGAGTGGAACGCGCCTTTGACACGCGCATCTTCGAGGGCAACGTCTGGGGCCTGCAATGGTTCACCAACGACGTCGCTGCCAACGGACTCTTCCCTCAATTCTACAAACAGGCCGGCGAGGAACGCGTCGCCGTGCCGGCGTCCGCCGTCCCTCCCGAAACCAAGCTGCACGCGCAACAATTCAAACTCGCCAGGCCCGGTGCGCCCTACACCTCGCCCGCCACCGGCGCCTGGGCCCGGCCCGGCCCCAAGAGCGGACCGTTCACCGCCCGGCTGGCGGATGGTTCCCTGGTCACTTATTACTGGTATCGGTTTGTGGACCAGCCCTCCTTCCAACAATACGCTTGGAGCGAGGCGAAGAAGGCGAAATTGCAGGCGTTCGTCGAAAAACTCCATGCAAGCTGGCCGATAGACCGCGACTACATGCCGCCGCCCTCCCGCGGCAAGCTGGCCCGTCTTGATCCGGGCCTGTTGGTGACGCCGCCCCCCGGAATGGAGGTTGGTTACGTGCCCATCGTGACCCGGCAGGAAAAAGCGCCTTGAGGACGCACCCGCCTTGGGAGGGCGCGCACTCCGCGGCGCGCCGCCGGCATGCAAAGCGGCAAGCGCGGCCATTCCTGTCCGCCCTCCTTCTGCCGAACTTGCTCGAAGCGCCTGGTCCGATAGTCCCCTTCCCGGTCCATGGTCCATGGTCTATGGTCTCTTCACCGTCCCATAGTCCCATGGTCGGATAGTCCTATAGTCCTCTCCCGGCTCCATGGTCCCTGCTCGTGTTCCCCCCCTCCGCCCTCCCCCAAACTGTCAGCGCGGCCTCTCATCATTCCTTTCCCCCTCGGCGGGGCAGGTTTGCCCGGGCCGGCGCCGCGATTTGGCACGTCGCTATTTTGCTTGATTCAACCGGTAGCCATGCGCCTGGGCCGGCCAGGCGGCGGCAAACAACAGCGCGCCCACCCCGGCCAGCGCCACCATTCCGGCAAACCCGGCGTCCCAGCCGCGTGCTTCGACCAGCGTTCCGAGCCCCCAGCCCGATAGCACGGTGCTGGCGTACCCAAACAGCCCGGTCAAACCGATGGCGGTCGCCGCCGCGCGCTTGGTGGCAAGGTTGGCCACGGTAATCCCCACCAGGGCTTGGGGACCGTAAATCGCAAACCCTGCCAGGCACAGCAACGCCGTTGAACCCAGCTTCGATTCCACCGGCAGTTTCCAGAACAACAGCACCGCCACCCCGGCCGCCAGCATGCAGAACACGCACATCCGCGCGCCGCGGCTCCCGAATACGCGGTCCGTCAGCCAGCCGGTCAACAGCATTCCCGCAATGCCCGAAACTTCGAACGCCGCCACCATCCAGCCTGCGTGGGACAGCTCAATGCCTTTGTACTCGTGCAGCAGCGTTGGACCCCAGTCGAGCACGGCATAACGCACCGTGTAAACGAAGAAATTGGCGAGGGCGATCAGCCAGATGTAGGGATTGCAGAAAACCGCCCGCCAGGCAAAGCGTCCCCAAGGTTCCTCCCCGCCCTCGCCCTTGCCCGGGGTTTCGGTCTCCGGCAGTTCCGGCAGGCCGACCGATTGCGGCCGGTCCCGCAACACCTGGTGCAGAACCCAGGCGGAACCGAGGGCCAGGGCCGCCGGCACCAGGAAACAGAGGCGCCAGCCGCCGGCCACCAGGTAGCCGCACAACACCACCACCAGACTCGCCCCAATCGAATGCGAGGTGTTCCAGAAGGACATTTTGGTCGCCAGCTCCCGCGGCGAAAACCAATGCGTCATCAGCCGCGCACAGGGCGGAAAACCCATCCCTTGGAACCACCCGTTCGCCATCCAGAACACGCCGAGCATCAGCCCCGTCGAGCTGAGCCCGAACCCCACGTTCATCAACGCCGACGCCACCAGTCCCGCAACCATGAACACTCGCGCGTTGCAGCGGTCCCCCAGAATCCCGTTGGCAAACTTCGACAGCCCGTAGATGACCCCGTGCAGCGTCAGAAACAGGCCCAGGTCCGACTTCGTAATCCCCAAATCCGCCTGCATCGCGGGCATGGCTATCCCAATGTTCTTCCGCACGAAATAGAACATGGCGTAACCCGCGAGGCTGGAGAACAGGATTTGCCGTTGCCAGCGCCGAAAGCTCGCCGCGGCCTCCGCCGAATCCGCAACCGCCACCGGCAGCGCGGGCGGCGGCTCGAACCACGCCAGCCACCGGGGAAACCGCCCGGGGCCGGAACCGCCGTCTGCGCCCGAGCTCCTCATGCCAGCCGGGTTCCCGACGCCGCGTTCTCGGGCAGGATGGGCCACACCCCGTGCGGCCCGAATATCCGGTCCAGGCAGGGTTTGAGCAAACCGGTGCGGGCGGCCAGGTCGAGAACCGTGAACCGTCTCCGGATGAAAAAGGCCTGCCAGCACGTTCGCCGCAGCCGTTCCCGGCTGATGCCGATTTGCTCCGGCTCAGTCGGCGCCCCCACCGCCTGGAGTTTCTCCCGCACAACGGCCAGGGGAAGCAACTGTTGCCTTAACCGCTCGCGCAAACCGGGCCAGATGTCCCGGAGGAGCGCGAGCTGCGACCGAAGCTCCGCCCGCTCACAATATTTCGCGCGCGTTTCCTCGAGCGCCACCTTGACGAGGTCCTTCCCGACCAGCAGCGCCCGCGCCTGCTCGAGGAGGTCGTCCAACGCCGGCCAGGCTTCGCAACCACGCTCCACCTCCAGCCGCTCGAGCGGGTGTTTCAGCACCTCCTCATACAAGGCGGTGACCATCAGCGTGCCAATGCCGACTTTGAACCCGTGGGACGGCGTGCGGCCCTGGTGGGTGTGATGCTGCATGTCCCACAGATGGCTGAACTGGTGTTCGGCCCCGCTGGCGGGCCGGCTGGATTGCGCCCACTGCATGGCGAAGCCGCCGAGCATCAGCCCTCGGGTCAGTTTGCCAAGGGCCTCCAACGAGCCGGCCCGCACCGCCGCCGGACCGGCCAGCGATTCGCGCAACCGCCCCTGCACGATCTCCCAGGCCCGCTCATTCATCGCCTCGGCGCCCAGCGCATCCGCCACGATCCAGTCCGCCCCGGCCGGCACTTTGGCCAGCAGGTCGGCATAACCCCAGGCGCTCATCTCTCCCGGGGCGGCTCGAAGAATCTCGAGGTCGGCGACCACCACTCTCGGGGCCGGACAGAAAAACGTCTGTTTCGACCCCTCGCAGGTGATGGACGCGCCGTAGGCCGTGTAACCGTCCATGGACGCCGCCGTCGCCACACAGCAATACGGGCGCCCGGTCCGATGCGACGCCAGTTTGGTCAGATCGTTGATCGTTCCGGAACCGACAGCCACCGGAATCGCGGCATGTGGCCGCAACGCGCTCTCAAGCTCCTCCACAAACCGGTGCTCCGCGTAAAGGCTCGGGTCCTTGAAGATGAAGGGAGGTTCAGACCGGATTCCCCCCGCCCGCAATCTGGCGGCCACTGCCTCCCCGGCCGCTTTCCATGTGTTCTCATCGGCCACGATCACCGCGGAGCGGTCCCCGAACCCCTCGCGGAACACCCGCGCCAACTGCTCAATCGCCCCCGGGCCCAGTTCGAGGCTGCGGGTGTCCCGCGCGGACCGGAGCGCATCACTTAAGAAACTGTCGGACATGTCAGGAGGTTTTCCGTCGGCATCGGCACCCGGCCGCCAACGGCGCGGCCATGTTGCGCCGCCCCGCCCCGCCTGTCAAAAGTTTATGCGCCACACCGCGGGCAACAAAAGCGCTGGAACCAGCCCGCGTCGCATGGAATGGCAAAGCGCCTCCTTTGGGCCGGACAACTCCCTTGCCCCGGCGTGGGATGGGCCTCCTCTTCCCGTGTGAAAGGCCGATGGCTGATTCACCCGGGCGCGGCGGCCACGGCTCCTGTCGTCAGCTTGGGTTCTTGCCGCGGCTTTTGGATTTGCCCGTATGGACAGCGAACTTGACCGTCGGTCCGGGTTTGCGCGAGACCACCGGCCGATGGCTCCGCATCCGCCGCCGCCGTTCCCGAGCTTCAGCGTTGAAATGGCCCGCCAGCAAAAACAAAAGCACCCCGATCGCCGGAATCCCCAAAAGCCAAAGGATTGGATTGGTGAAGTCGAGCATACGCCCAGTATTGACCCGCCACCCTTCGAGTCAACTCGTTCCTTAGCCTGTCCAATCCGCTTTCGAGCCTCCCTCGCAACAGGGTTTCCGCCGCCCCCTCTCGAACAAATTCTTGCGACAGCCGCGGCGGGCCTGAAGCCAAAGTTCAAGCACCACCAAACCCACGGGCCTGGCGCGCGTGTCTCCATTTTGAGATAAATGGTGGTTCGCTCTCTTTTAGTCTTTGCCTTTTTTCCGGGCGGCGGGGTAACCTCCGGAGTAAACGCAACCATATTATGCTCCGTTCAACCCAGTCCGCGAGCCGCACGCCCCTTTACCAATTGAAAATCACCCTCCGCTATTCCGCGCCCCCGATCTGGCGCCGCGTTGTGGTGCCGGCGAACATGCCGCTGAGTCTTTTCCATGAGGTCATCCAGATCGCCATGGGCTGGACCAATAGCCATCTGCACCAGTTCGTCGCCGGTCGCGTTTTTTACGGCCCCTCCGAACCGGAGTTCGACGACCTTGGGACGAAGTTCCTTGATGAAGCCAAATACTCCGTCAGCGACCTGGCGCCTTGTCTCAAGAGCAAGTTCACTTACGAATATGACTTCGGCGACAGTTGGGAGCATGTAATCTTGCTTGAAAAGGTCCTTCCGCCCGATGCCACCTTCGAGCACCCGGTTTGCCTGGCGGGCGCCAACGCTTGCCCGGTGGAGGATTGCGGCGGCATCTATGGCTACTACAACCTGCTGAGGGCACTGAAAAACCCGAAACATGAGCAGCACGACGAAATGTCCGAATGGGTGGGGGGCTCTTGGGACCCCGAGTGGTTTGACTTGAATGCCACCAATGCAGTCTTGAAGCAGCTTAAGCTGTGAACGTGGCCGTTCCCTTTGTTCCCCCCGAACGAGCCGGGGTGCCATAAACCGGCTCTGTTTCGAGCCGCCCCCGCTCTTCGGGAGGGTTGTCCGGCGCCCCAACCCGTTGGGGAACAATCTGTTCCTCGCGTCTCGAGGCCCCGCCGTTCGGCTCGCACCCGCCGTGCCAAACCGGGTTGATTCCCGGCGATATTCTCAATTCCGAGATGGCAGCGACACTGCTCTTGTCAATGCCAGATATGAATAGTGCGACCCTGCTGTGGGAACGGAAGTGTGGCTGCGACCCCTTCCAGGGCAGCCGGAAGTGGTTCGCCGGACCGGCAACAGACCGGGAAGAGCCGATGCCGCCCAAACGCATCCTGCTGGTGGACGACGAACAACTGGTGCGCGAATCCATCAGTCGCTGGCTGCTCCAGGACGGGCATGCCGTGGTCGAGGCCAACAATGGCGCGGAAGCTTTTGCCCTGTTTCTCGGGGGTCAATTCGACCTCGTGATGACCGATTTCGAAATCCCCTTCGTCAAGGGCAACGAACTGGCGGCCCGAATCAAACGCGTGGCTCCGGGGCAGCCCATCCTCATGATCACCGGCTACGGCAAACGGCCCGGGCCTGGCAATCCCGTTGACGCCGTTTTGAACAAACCCTTCAACCGCGACCAACTGCGCTCCGCGTTGGAAAGGCTCTTTGCCGGGGTCGGCGCCAGTTTCCCCGCTTGAGACATTTCACGGACGCCGTTCCGTCTCCCATTTTTTCGCCGTGATTTAGCCTTCTCAAAATCACCGGCGCCAAAATCGCTCGTGCGGGCCGGCTTGCTTTTGAAAAGCCCGCTCCCCGTTGTTCACCGCTGTTTTTTGGCGAGGATGGGAACCCCCAAAAACTCAAGCCTCGGGCGGTCAAGCCGTTGGCCTTGAGACAGGAGGACGGCCGGGCTAGACTGGCCGGAAATGGCCGACGCTTTCGCCAGCCGCCTCACCGACTTCTGGGAGTCCTTCAGGGACTTGCTGAAACTGCCGCGCGCCTTTTGGTATGTGGTGGGAGCCTTCGTGGTGGAATGCATGGCGTATTTTGGGGTGCTGACGCTGATGACCACCTACCTGTCTTCGGACCTGGGATGGGGGGATGCGCGGGCGGGCATCACGGTTTCGGTGTTCACCATGCTGGTAACCCTGTTCATGCTCGGGGTGGGGAGTTATGCGGAAAGGTTTGGCCTGCGGCGGGCCATCCTGTTTGCGCTGGGCATCAGCGTGCTGGGCCGGGTGCTTTACAGCAGCGCCGCCGGTTTGGGCTCCACGGGCGCGGCCGTGGCGGTTATCGCGTCGGTCGTGGTGGTGGCGATGGGCTCCTCGATCCTCCAGCCGGTCTGCTATTCCGGGGTGAAGCAATACACGGACTTGAAAACCAACTCGATGGGGTACGGGCTGATTTACGCCTTGATGAACCTCGGCATCGTAGGCATCGGCGCGCTGTCGGCCTGGCTGCGGCCGGCAGTCCAAAACCTGAAGGAAGGCAAGCCTTCGGGCGCCCCCGGCGAGGCGGTTCTGACCTTTTTCTCGCGTTTTTCGGGCACGGGCGTCCAGGCGGTCAACTGGGCTTGCGTGGGGATCACCGCTCTGACCTTCATACTGTTCCTCATGCTGATGACGCGCCGGGCGGAGGCGGCCAAAGTGCGTCCGGATACGGCGTCCGATTCGCCCACAAAATCCACTCTTCCGCTCGGACAGCGCCTGAAGGAGTTTTTTGCCGGCGGCCCTTTTTCGAATCCCCGGTTCATCTTTTTTATTTTCATGTTGCTGCCGGTCCGAACTTTGTTCGCGCATCAGTGGCTGACCATGCCGCAGTATATTCTGCGGGCTTATCCGCAAGGGGTGGCGGACCGGATGGAATGGCTGGTGAACTGGATCAATCCCGCCATCATCTTTGTGGGAGTCCCCGTGGCGACCGCGCTGACGCGGCGGGTGAATGTTTACACGATGATGGTCCTTGGCTCGCTGGTTTCGGCCCTGCCGACCTTTCTGCTGGCCGGCGGGCCGAGCCTGGGCTTGTTGATCACTTACCTGGTGATTTTTTCGATTGGGGAGGCCTTGTGGTCGGCCCGGTTTTTGGAGTACGCGTCCGAGCTGGCCCCGCCCGGCCGGATTGCCCAATACATGGGCCTGGCCAACATCCCCTGGTTGCTGGCCAAAGGCACCACCGGCCTTTACTCGGGCTGGATGCTCAGCCGGTTTTGTCCCCCGGACACGCCGCCGGAGCAAATGCACACGGGCGCTCTGTGGTTTATCTACGGCTGCATCGCCCTGAGTTCCCCGCTCGGGTTGTGGCTGGCCCGCAAGTGGGTGCAATCCGGTCTCGACCACCGACGGTGACCCTTTCCCTTGTTCCAACCGGCGCCTGGGATTTGAATGCCGCGGTTGGCTGCCAAGTCGGAAACCTTCACCGCTCCCGCACAGCGCTGCGCCACCCTGGGCGGCCGGGCATGCGGCCGCGGCTTCAAAATGCTCGCATCACCAGTTGCGAATCCTCCCTCTTGTCCTTCGCGGTTTGGCTTCCGCCCCGGTTGTGGTAATGCTTTGGGGACAATCGAAGATTATGAGGACTGCGAACAGGACAGTAAGCGGCTGGGCGGCCGCAATGCCAAGGCTCGCGCTGGCGGCCCTTTGGACGGTAGCCGGCTTGGGGCAAATGGCAGACGTCCGCGGGGAAGAGGCGCCCCCGTCGGATTCGGCAGGCAAGCCAGCGGACGGGGCGCTGGCGGCGCCAGCGACAGGAAGGGGCGGGACCATGCCCGCAGCGCGGGATGCGACCGCTTTTGCCAACCCCCTGTTTCGCGGGGCGGACCCGCATGCGGCGGTGTTTGGGTCCAATGTCTGGATTTACCCGACTTCAGCGGGCGGGTATCGCCACGACCGCTTTTATGCCTATTGCTCGAGCGACCTCAAGCACTGGCCCCGGCACGGGCCGGTGCTGGAGTTCGACGACGTTCGCTGGATCAAAGACGACGGGCAACCGGTGCATTACGCCTGGGCTCCGGCAGTGGTGGCAAGAGACGGCCGGTTCTTCTTTTATTTTTCCGTCGGGCCGCAGGGCGAGACCCCGGCCCGCATCGGCGTGGCGGTGGGGGACAACCCGGCCGGCCCTTTCAAGGATTGCGGCCGGCCCTTGTTGACCGGCGGAGACGGCTTCGAGGCGATAGACCCCATGGTCTTTGCCGACCCCCGGTCGGGACGCTACTACCTGTATGCCGGAGGCAGCGCGGGCGCCACCTTGCGCGTGTTCGAGCTCAACGACGATCTGATCAGCCTGGCGCGCGAGATAAAGGTCGCGACCCCGCGCCGGTTCACGGAGGGCGCTTTCATGCATTATTACGGCGGGAGGTATCACCTGACTTACAGCCACGGCCGCTGGAGCGATTCCTCGTATTCCATCCATTACGCCACCGCGGACTCGCCCACAGGGCCATGGGATTACCGCGGCGCGCTGCTGGAGAGCGATGACCATCGGAAGGGGCCCGGTCACCATTCAATCATCCAGAGTCCGCTCAACGGGGAGTGGCTGATGGTTTATCACCGCTGGGAGGGGGTCCAAGGGGACGGACCGTATCGCGGATCGCGGCAGGTTTGCATTGACCGGCTCGAGTACGACAAGGAGGGCTTTCTCAAACCCGTGCGCATGACCAGCCGGAAGGAAGACCAATCCTCGGTCATTCCATTTTCCCGCCCTTCCACATTTCCCCGCTCCGGGTTCCCCTCCTCGGTATTCGCCCGGTCTGCCATCGCCCTCCACGTCCCTACCGTTCCCCGCCCCGTTTCAAAGGGTCCCAATATCGCGAATTGATCAACCCCCGCGCGTCGCCCGTTCCCGGGTCCACGGGCGGGTTGATTTGGGCGTCCTTGCGCGCCTCGGCATGGCCGTCGGTGAACACCACCACGCCGATGTTTCCGTGGCGGAACTGGTCCACGCCTTCGAAGCCCTTGCTCGCGCTGGCGCGCGGATTCATGCACGCGTTGGGCCACCAACAGCTCGAACTCCAGTAGCCATCCGCCTTCGGCATCGCATCGCCAATGAGAAAATTATCCACGGGGCTCACCACCGCCGTGCGTTTCAACCACGGCTTGGTGGCGAAAGTAATGCCTGAAATCGTCACGCTGCCACTGCCGTACGGCCACAGGCAATTGAAAAAGGAGTTGATGCCGTAGCCGACCTTGTGGGCGTCGAACGCCCAAACCCAGGTGACTCCATTCTCCAACTGGATTCCCTTGATGGCGGGGCAGCGAAAGAGGTTCGATTGGTTGCGCGCATAACCGATCACCGCCGCCCCCCACCAGTTGGTCAGGGCCGTCACGACATTGTCGCCCTCGTTTTGATTTCGATGGGCGGGGAACACATCCTTGTTGTCGTCGGTGTAAAGCTGCACGAAGAGCGCCACCTGTTTGAGATTGTTGAGGCAGGCAATCCGGTCCGCTTTCTGCTTGGACCGCGCCAGCGCCGGCAGGAGCAGGGCCGCCAGAATCGCGATGATGGCGATTACCACCAGCAGCTCAATTAAAGTAAAAGCCGGTGAATCGGCGCGGCGAGTCTTCATACAAATGAGAGTCACAACCAATCTATTACTCTGTCCTGGCGGCCGCAAGCCCGGCGCGGAGCGCTCAATTGAATTGCTTGAATTCCGGCCGCTGCCGCCGCATGGTGTGCCCATGAGCAAGCGCCTCTTATCAGGGATGTCGCGGAGGAATCAACCGGTGGCAAGAGGGTCGTGCTCGCGGCGCCAATTTTTGCGTTCCCTGGGTTGGGTCGCCCTGGCCGGGCCGGGGCTGGTATCCTGCGCCCGGCTGCAACCGCCGCAGCCGCGCTTCCCGGCGTATGGCCGGTTGAATCACGCCTGCATCGGGGTTGGGGGGATGGGCTGGGTGGACTTGCAAAACTTCCTGAAGCACCCGCAGGCGCAGATTGTGGCCTTGTGCGACGTGGACGCCAATCACCTGGCGCGCGCGGCGGAGGCGGTGCCGGGGGCACGGCTCTACTCGGACTGGCGCGAACTGCTGGCCAAGGAAGGGGACCTGATTGACTCGGTGAACGTGGCGGTGCCGGACCATACGCACTTTGCCGTGGCTTGGAACGCGGTGCTGAAGGGCAAGCACGTTTACTGTCAGAAGCCCTTGTGTCACGATGTGGCGGAGGTGCGGGCCCTGACCAACGCGGCCATCAAGAACCGGGTGGTGACGCAATTGGGCACTCAGGCGGCCTCGAGCGTTCACGAGCGGACGGCGGTGGCGTGGTTGCGCTCGGGCCGGATTGGCAAGGTGACGCGCGTGTATTTGTGTTCGAACCGGCCGGGCGCCGTCGAGAATTACCGGCTGGCGGGACCCCGTCCGCCCAAGGGGGAAGCCCCGCCGAAGCATCTGGATTGGAACCTGTGGATCGGGACGGCGCCCCTGCGGCCCTATGTGCCGGAGATTTATCATCCGGTCAAATGGCGCGCGTGGCAGGACTTTGGCACCGGGTGGTCAGGGGACATTGGCTGTCACCTGTTTGACCCCGTGTGGAAAGGGCTGGGCCTACAGCCGCCCCGGTCGGTCGTGGCCGAGGTCCAGCCGTCCTGGAAGGATTCGCCCGCCCGGCGGGCGGACACCTGGCCGCAGGCCAACCATATCACCTGGACCTTTCCGGCCAATGAGCAGGTGGTGGGCCAGGAGCTGGTGGTGGACTGGTTTGACGGGGAGTTTTATCCGCCCGAGCATGTCCGCAGGCTGTATTCGGCCGATCTGAAGGAGTACCCGTCCGAGTCGGCGATGATCATCGGCACGGAAGGGTCGCTGTTGATTCCGCACGGCTATCCGCCGGTGTTGCTGCCCGAGGAGCGGTTCAAAGGAGTCAAGGCGCCGGCTTTGGCGCCGCGGAATCACTACCACCATTTCGTGGATGCCTGCCGTGGCGGCGAGCCCACCGAGTCGCACTTTGCCCAGGTCGGCCCGATGACCGAAGCCATTCTGCTCGGCACCGTCGCCGTGCGCGTGCCCGACCAGGAGCTGAAGTGGGACCCCCCCCGCATGCGCGTCCTGAATTGTGCCGAGGCCAACCGGTATCTGCGGCGTAGTTACCGGGAAGGGTGGCACTGGGCGGGATTTTGAGCGGGGCCGGGGCTTACAGACTGTTGAGCTGGTCAATCAATTGACGCAGCCGGCCGTAATCCCGGCGGTTGAACCCGAACGCGATGCGGGGCAAATCCACGTGGTCGTTGTCCTCCATCTCCTCGGGGGTGGGCTCGATCCGCCGGATCGGGGGGCCGGTGATGATGTCGGCGTAATCCTCGTTCATGGCGGCAATCGCCGAATCGCTCGGCGGGTACTTCAGCCGGATGACAAACAGGTCTTTGACGAAGCGGGTGGATTGGAAATTGCGATAGAAACGGGTGATGATTTTGACCGCCTCGTCGGTGTTGTCTGTGATGCGATACAGGTTGAGGTCGTCCTGCGAGATCAACTGGTCGCGGAGGAGATGCTCGCGCACGTGTTTGTCCCACGTTTTCCAATAGGTGCCGGCCGGCCGATCAATCAGCACCAGCGGCATGAGCTGGCTCTTGCCGGTCTGCATCAGCGTCAACGCCTCATACCCTTCGTCCATCGTGCCAAAGCCGCCCGGAAAAAGGGCGATGGCGTCCGAATGCCGGATGAAGGTGAGCTTGCGGGTGAAGAAGTACTTGAAGGTGACGAGCTTCTTGTCCTCCCGGATGATGGGGTTGGCGCTTTGTTCCCACGGCAGCCGGATGTTGGCGCCGAAACTCTTCTCGGGGCCCGCCCCCTCATGCCCGGCGTGCATGATGCCGCCCCCGGCGCCGGTGATGACCATGAACCCGGCCTCGGCGATTTTGCGTCCGAACTCGACGGCCTGCTTGTACTCGAGGCGCGAGGGATGGGTCCGCGCCGAGCCGAACATGGCCACCTTCCGAATGCCGGCGTAAGGCGCGAACAGACGGAACGCGTAGCGCAGCTCGCGCACCGCGGTCTGAATCACGCGCACATCCCCGGTATCCTTCACATCGGTCAGCAGCTTCAGGGCGTTCTCAATGATGTCCGCCACGTGTTCCTCGTTGTAGCCGCCGCCCTTGAACCGGATCAGATCAAGGATGCGCTGCTTCAACTCCGGGTCCACCGGCGTCTTGTCGTTCTTAGCCATAGCCGGGAAACATAAACCCTCGGCCGCCAAAAGCAATTTTGCGCGGGACGCTTTCACCGGGGTCCGGCGACGCGCCTGCTGCCTCCCCGAGGATTTTAGTCGCGAGCCCGGGCGGCAGGGGCTAAGCTGTGAAACAGGTTTTTTTCGCAATGTCAGGCAAACGCAAGAATACACCAAATCAACCGGAGTTGCCGATGGACGGCGTGGCGCCGGGCAGCGGCGCGGCGGCTGGCGCGCGGCCGGCCGGCAACGGCGACGGCAAGGTCAAAGGCAATGGCAACGGCCACACCCATGTGCAGGCCGAGAACGTCCCCGTTCCGGCCCCGGCGCGGCCGTTTCAACCCGGGCGGATCGAACTGCCGCTTCATCGGCGGGTGAACCGGAGCTTCCTGGATTACGCGTCGTATGTGATTCGAGACCGGGCGATTCCCCACCTGGCCGACGGGCTGAAGCCGGTGCAGCGTCGAATTCTGTGGGCGCTGCACGAGAAGGATGACGGGCGGTTCATCAAGGTGGCCAACGTGGTGGGCCATGCGATGCAATATCATCCGCATGGCGACGCCTCGATCGGCGACGCGCTGGTGGTGCTGGCCAACAAACGCTACCTCATCGAGCGGCAGGGGAATTTCGGCAACATTTTCACAGGGGATGTGGCGGCCGCTCCGCGGTATATCGAGTGCCGCCTGACGCCGCTGGCCCGCGAGGAGCTTTTCAACGACGAGATCACCGAGTTTGTGCCGAGCTATGATGGCCGGAATAGGGAGCCGGTGACCCTGCCGAGCAAGCTGCCGTTGCTGCTGATGCTGGGGACCGAAGGCATCGCCGTGGGCATGTCGTCCCGCATTCTGCCGCATAATTTTCCGGAGCTGTTGCAGGCCCAAATTGCCATCCTGAAAAAGCAACCGTTCAAGTGCCTGCCCGATTTCCAAACCGGCGGCTTGATGGACGCGCGCGAGTACCGGGACGGGGCGGGGCAGATCAAAGTCCGCGCCAAGATCAAAATCAAGGACGACTCGACGGTGGTGATCAAGGAAATCCCGCCAACCACCACGACCGACTCGCTGATCGCTTCGATCGAGGACGCCTCCCGCAAAGGCAAAATCAAGGTCAAGTCGGTCAACGACTTCACCTCGGAGGAGGTGGAGATCGAGGTGCGGGCGCCCAGCGGCGTCAGCGCCGAAAAGCTGGCCGACGCGCTCTATGCCTTCACGGACTGTGAGGTGACCCTCGCCAGCCGGATCGTGGTCATCAAGGGTAATCGGCCGGTCGAAATGACGGTGTCGGAAGTGCTCCGGGAGAACACGGCGCAACTGGTCGGGATTCTGAAGCGGGAGCTGGAGCTGCGGGAGCACAAGCTGCAGGAGGAACTGCACTTTCGCACGCTGGAGCGCATTTTTATCGAGGAGCGGATTTACAAGCGCATCGAGCAATGCAAGACCAACGAGGCGGTGCTGGCCGCGGTGCACGAGGGATTCAAGCCCTTCCGCAAGGAACTGGTGCGGGAGCTGAGCGACGCGGATGTCGAGCGGCTGCTGCAGGTGCGGATTCGCCGCATTTCCCTCTTTGATATCAACAAGCACCGCGAGGAGACCGAGAAGGTCAAGGGCGACCTGGCCGAAACGCGGAAGAATCTGAAGAATCTGACGCGCTACGTCATCAGCCACCTGGAGGCGCTGCTCGAGAGGTACGGGCCGCAATACCCGCGGTTGACCAAGTCCAGCCGCTATGACGAAGTGGATGCCCGGGAGGCCGCCTTCAAAGCCTTCAAGGTGGCCTACGACCGCGAATCCGGCTACGTCGGCCACAAGGTGTCAGGGGAGGAGTTCAAAGTGGATTGCACCAAGTTCGACAAGCTGCTGCTGGTGTTCCGCGACGGCCATTATCAAGTCGTCGAGCTGCCGGAAAAGCTGTTTGTCGGCCCCGACCTGGTCTATTGCGGCCTGCCGGAGCGCGACCGGGTGTTTACGCTGGCTTATACCAACCGCGAGGCCACCTATCTCAAACGCTTCACTTTTGGCGGGACCATTCTGAACAAGATCTACCATTGCATTCCACCCAAGTCGAAGGTGCTGTTCTTCGAACCGGACACCCCCGAGGTACTGTATATCAAATACAAGCCCGCGCCCTACCAGAAGATCAACCAGCAGACTTGCGAACCGGGCCAGATCGAGGTCAAAGGCCCGAAGACGCGCGGACGGCAGGTCTCCATCAAAGACGTCTCGGCCATCAACAGCAAGCCGCCCCGCGGCTGGGACCCCGAGGCGGCGACGACCAAGCTGCAGTTCGTGTAATTTTCGGCGCTGGAACTTTCGGCGCTTGCGCCGGGGTGGCAAACGCGGCTCAATGGCGGCTGCGCATGAAGCCAAACTGTCTCGCTCTCTCCGCCCTGGGCCGCCGCACCGCTGCTCCCCCCATTTCCTGGCTCATGAAGGCCGCGCTGGCGCGGCCCCAGCTCATTTCGCTGGCCGCCGGGTTTACCGACCCCGCCACCCTCCCCGTCTCCGAGACGCGGCTGCTGGCCCGGCAAATTCTCAAGTCAGCAGCACCGGGCCGCGCCGCGCTGCAGTACGGGACGACCGCCGGAGAGGAACGACTGCGGCGGCTGACGGCCGAGAGGGTGCGGCGTCTGGATGGCGCGCCGCCGGCGGGGGCTTATTCTCCCGAGCGGGTGGTGATCACGCACGGCTCGCAGCAATTGCTCTACATGGCCACGGAGGCTTTGTGCGACCCGGGAGACGTTGTGTTGGTGGAGGACCCGACTTACTTTGTTTACCTGGGCATCCTCCAGAGCCACGGCGTGCGCGGATGCGGAGTGCGGCTGGAAGGGGACGGCCTGGACTTGGGCCACCTCGAGGCGGTGCTCAACCGTCTGAAGCGGCAGGGGGAGCTGCCGCGACTCAAACTGCTCTACCTGGTGACTTACCACCAGAACCCGACTGGCACCACCACTTCCTTGGAAAAGAAACGCGGCGCACTGCGGCTGCTGCGCCAGTTCGAGAGCGCCGCCGGCCACCCGATCTATCTGCTGGAAGATGCGGCTTACCGGGAACTGGGGTTCCGCGGCCAGGCGCCGCCTTCGGCCCTCGCGTCTCGCGGCGCGGCGTCCCGCGTCCTCTATGCCGGAACCTACAGCAAGCCTTTTGCGACCGGTGTGCGCGTGGGTTTCGGTTTGCTGCCCGAACCGGTGAGAACCGCCGTGTTGCGCATCAAAGGCAATCATGATTTCGGGACGTCCAACCTGCCGCAGCATCTGCTGGCCGCGGCTCTGGAAAGCGGCATTTATGATCGCCACCTCGATGTCCTGCACCGGCGTTACGCCCGCAAGGCCCAAATCATGCAGCACGCCCTGGCACAGGAGTTTCCCCCGCAGGCTGAGTGGCGGCCCCCGGCGGGCGGCCTCTATTTCTGGGTGCGCCTGCCCGGGCGGATTGGGACGGGGGTGGCCTCGAGACTGTTCAAAGCGGCGGTGGCTCACGATGTCTTGTATGTGCCGGGACAGCTTTGTTACGCGCCGGACCCCGCGCGGCGCCGCCCTGACCACGAGATGCGCCTTAGTTTCGGCGCGGCCAGTGAGCATGAGATCCGCGAGGGCATCACCCGGCTCGGAAGCGTCCTCCAGCAGGAATTGGATTCCCGGGACAGTCGGGCGGCGAAACGGGCGTAGGCGCCGAGGCGCCGCCCGGGCGGCCCCAGGAGGCCGCGCCCCACAGGGGGGCCCCGCAGCCCGCCAAGCCAACGGCTCGGCCCGTTTTGATTTCATCAGCCCCCGGCAACGGCGGCCGCGGCGCGACAAAACTGCTTGTTCGGGACAGAGGGCGGGCTCAGACTTGACACCATGTCAAACGCGCGTGTCACTCCTTCGCGAATTGCGGTTGCCTGGCCGGGACTGCTGGTGCGGCTGTTTTCAATCGGGCTGCTGCTGGAGACCAGCCAGGCGGCCCGTGCGGGCGATCCAGAACTGAAGCTGGAAGATTTCGAAGCCGACTACCCGGCACAGCGTTGGACGTTTTCCAACGGAGCCGAGTTTCCCGGCGCCAAAGGCAGCTTTGCGCGGACAGAAGCCGCGGCGCACTCCGGCCGGTTTGGAGGCGAGTTGCGTTTTGATTTTGCGGGCGGCGGACGGTACGTGTCGGCGTTGCTGCGGATGCCGGAGGGGGGCGAGGCGGCGTCTGGCGAATGGAATGCATTGCGGCTTTGGCTGCACCGTCCCGAGGGCCATGAAGTGCAGTTCCGTTACACGGATGCCGGCGGCCAGACCTTCCAGAAACCGGTCGAGTGCCCGGCGGGGCGATGGGCGGAGGTGACCATTCCCTTTGGGCAATGGGCCAGTCATTGGGGTGGCGCCAATGATGGAAAACCGCAGCCGCCACCGCGGACCCTGGCGCTGGTGCTGGACCATGGCCAGCAGCAAACGGGCGTGTTGTGGTTCGACGATTTGCGCCTGTTACGGCATGAAGTGCGAACGGCGCGGGTGGCGTACCCGGCCTACCGGTTCGGACCGGAGGAAGGATGGCATCTGCGAAGCGATGGCCCGCGCGGCGCCAGCCGGCTTGAAGCGAAACGGCTCACCCTGGATTTTACCGAGGGCGCACAGTCCATTTCGTTGGCGGTGCCGGACCGTGTCCTGCCCGGGAATGTGGACCGAATTCGGGTGCGGGCAGGCGGTCAGGCCAGGGGACACTCCGTGCGGCTGGTGATGCGAACGCATTTCATGACTTTTCACAAGGTCATTGGGGAATGGAATGGGGAGGGTGGACCGGAGCTGGCAACCGAAGGTCCGCCCGGGCCGGGTTGGGAGTGGCACGGAGGCGAGAACGACGGCAAGATTCACGGCCCCCTTCGCCTGGCCGAAATCCAGATCGCCCGCGGCGGCAACGCGGATAAAGCGAGCCTAAAGCTGCAGGAGGTGATCATCGAGGCTTCGGCCCCGGAGGAGAAACTGTGCCTGCTGGTGGGAGAAAGCCGGAGCGAGGGAGCCCGTCTCGAGTTTGTCGCCCGGATGAGGGCCCTTTCCGAGACGCCGCTGTCAGGCCGGCTGCGTTGGACGCTTCGCGATTGGGAGGGGGTGGAAATCAATCAGGGAACCGCGGCAGTGACGGTGCCGCCGCGGTGCGAAACGGCGGAGTTTCAACTGCCGGTGGACCCCGGGAAGATGGGGGATCGCAAGTTCCTGGAAGCGGAATTCCGCCTGGAGATACCGGGGCAGGAAGTGGCGGACGCGCATCCCGCGTGGGTGGCGCCCTTGGAGGAGGCGGGGGACACGGCTCTAAAACCCGAGTCGCCATTTGGCATGGGCGTTTACCTCAACCGCTATGGCGGCGACGCCGCAGGGTTGGCGCTGATGGAACGCGCGGCCAACCTGGCGCGGGATGCCGGGGTGAAATGGTCCCGCGAAGACTTTTCCTGGAGCCGGATCGAGCCACGGCGCGGGGAATTCAACTGGACCTTTTATGACAACCTGGTGGCCGGCGCCAAAAGGAATGGCATCACGGTGTACGGCATCATTGGCTACTGGAGCGGCTGGACCCGGCCCTACACGGAGGAAGGCATCCGCGATTACGTCGAATTTGCGCGGGCCCTGGTGCGCCGCTACGGGAAGGACATCAAGCAGTGGGAAATCTGGAACGAGCCCAACATTTTTTTCTGGCAGGGACCGAAGGACCTCTACGCGGAGTTGTTAAAGCGCAGTTATGCCGCCATCAAGGAGCTGGACCCGGAGGCTCAGGTGCTTGGCCTTTCCACAGCCGGCATTGACACAAAATACATTGATCGGATGCTGGAGTTGCAGGCGCCGTTTGACATTCTCACCATTCACCCTTACCGCCGCCAGCTTAACGATCAGGCCTTTATCGCCGAGCTCGAGGCCGTGTCGGACCAGGTCAAGCTCCCGGATGGCCGGCGCCGGCCGGTCTGGCTGACGGAGATGGGCTGGGCCACCCACACGCCGCACAACACGGTCAAGCAGGATTTCGCGCCCAACTCGTTGCGGACCCAGGCCGAATTGATCGTGCGCAGTTACCTGTGCGCGATCGTTTCCGGCGTTGAACCCCGCACCTTCTGGTACAACTTTCGCAACGACGGCGACGACCCGATCTATTTCGAGCACCAAATGGGCATTCTCTATCATGACTTTCGACCCAAACCCGCCTACCGCGCCTACGCCACACTGACCCGCTTGCTGGACGGCCGGAAGCCCGCGGAGCGCCTCGCGACCGCCGACGGCGTGTTCGCGTGGCGTTTCAAAGCCTCTGGCGACAGGCAGGAGGGCCTGATTGCCGCCTGGAGTCCGCTGCGGGACACGCACATCGAACTGCCGGTGACGAGCCAGCGGGTTAGCCGCGTCAACGCCATGGGCGAGCGCACCGCGCTTTCCGCGACAGGCGGCACAGTGCGCGTTCCGCTCCGGAAAGGCGCTCCTGTTTACGTGTTGGAGCAGCCCGAGCGCTGAATTGAGGGCAGAAAACAAAGGCGCGGCACGTTGATGGCTGCACGCACTCCAGTTTCGTCAGCGTCCGTCTGGCGGCTGGTTACTCCCTCTCAGTCGGACTCAATGGGATTGACATCCGGCGGCAACAGGAACACAAGACTCGCAGATGGAAACACCGGCGATCATGATTCGTCTTACCCGTTGCCCTCCCCAGCCATGGCACTATCCATGAAGGAACAGAGCGG
>JARKQH010000150.1 GCA_029974925.1 Verrucomicrobiota bacterium | reverse complement strand
TCTCCCCGTCCCGCGCCATCATGTAAATCAGCCCGATCAACGCGCTGATCGCCGTGTTCACCGCGCTGAGCAAAAGCAGTCCGATGATGACGCCCGTGAGGACTCCAAACACCATTCCAAACCCCTCCCCCAACCGCAGGGTGCCGTAATGCTCGGCCAGAAACCGCACCATGTCCTCCCACCGCGCCTCGAGCTTCGGCGTCAGGCTCTTGGGCAGCGAGAGCATCGCCCACCCCAGCAAGGCCGTCCCCAGCACCACCTCGATCGCCACGGGGAGGATGGATTTGCGGGCCGTCTGCCCCACGCGCGGCTTGTCCAGCGTTGCCCCCGGGTCCAGTTTCATGACGCCGGTCAGGTTCGCGATGGCCTCGACCCCGCTCAGTGCCAGGATCACCCCCGTGAAGGCAACCCAGTTCTTGGTGAACCCTTCATGCGGCGCTTCCAGAAACGCGGTCGTCAGACTGGGCGCGCTTAACCCGACGATGAGGATGACCACCAACACCATGGGCACGGCCAGCGTCGCTGCCAGGTTGCCGGTGTGCTTGGGCCCGAAATAGTTCATCAGGCCGATGGCCACGATCACCCCCATCGTTGTCCAGCGCACCCAGGGGCCGGGCACCCCGAAGTAATGCATTGCCGCCCAGCCGCTCATGGCCGCCGTCACCGTGAAATTCGCCACCAGCAGCAACGCCCCCATCACCGCCAGCAGCCGGCTCTGATCCCGCGCCGCCGAATACACCCCGCCTCCGTCCGGAAAGTGCCGGCACACCACCACGTAATTGTAACCGACCACGGCGGTCAGCAAACACACCGCCAGAATGATCGGCAGCGAGGCATATCCCGCCGCGACAAACGCCAGCCCAATCACATACGCCTTGCTGGTCCCCCAATCCCCGTACAACAACGCCGCCGCCCGCTTCCAGTCGAGATTCCGGGGACGATGAATGCCGCTCAAGTCCATGCCTTACAATTCCGAAGCACCCTCCCCGCACCGCCATAAAGCCCTCTCGGCGCAGGCTGCAGCGCCCGCGCCCCAAGTCTTCAAAGCCTTGGCGTCACCACCCCCGGCATTCGCCCGCCCCAACGCCTGCTGAGTTCCCGCAATAGCTTGCACTCGGCCCATCTCTTAAGAAACCGCCGTCCCGGCGTCAATGGCATTTCCTGCCCCCTCAACTCACATTTTGCACCCGGCGAAGGGCCAGCCTGCGCCTCCAACCTCCGCGGGCGGGGCGTCTGCGCCGCCGCCCGCGACGTGCCGGGTCCGGCGCCGGTCTTGACACCCCGACGCCCGCGTGGTTGCATGACGCCACGATTTTGAACTCCCAACGACATGAACTGAACGGAAATA
>JARKQH010000135.1 GCA_029974925.1 Verrucomicrobiota bacterium | reverse complement strand
CCTATGGCGACACCGGCCAGCCGGAGGGGGTCCCGCTGCCCCAATGGCGGCGGCGGCACCCGCCCGCGCGCGCCACCACCGGGCGGCTGATCAACCAACTGCGCTACGAATTGTGGGCCAGCGCCCTGCGCCCGGAGAGTTGAGCCGGCTTCACGTCGCCCGGTGCCCCGGACCCGAAGCCCGAAAAACTCTCGCCCCACCTCGCCAGCGCCACCTTCTTCTCCACCAACTGAGCCAAACTCCAGTGTTGAGACGAGACGTCTCCACCCCAGAAGTCATTGCGGGTGTGGATCGGGGCTGGGACGTCTCGTCCCAGAGGGTGTTGGTTTCGAAGGCGCGGGAGGTGTGGAGACGAGACGTCTCCAACCCCGAAGTCATTGTGGGTGTGGATTGGGGCTGGGACGTCTCGTCCCAGGAATTCTGGGTTGCGAGCGCGTGGGAGGTGTGGAGACGGGACGTCTCCACCCCCGAAGTCATTGAGCGTGTGGATGGGGGCTGGGACGTCTCGTCCCAGAAAGTTTTGGGGGCGAGGGGGGCGAGGGAGTGGGTAGGGACCTGTTCCACCAGGTCCCTGTATTTAAGAGAAGAATGGGGACGCGGTGAAACGGCGTCCCTACCAATCCGCGGGAGGGGACGGGGCGAGGGGGGAGGGAGAGCCGCGGCGGCGGCGACGGGACGTCGCCTCCCCCGAGAGGATTTGCGGGTTTCGGGCGCGGGGGAGGTTGATTTGCCGCTGCGCCCCGAAATCCCAAGCGCCGCGGCGGCAGGGCGGGACTGCCCGCGGCGGGGCAACTCGCTCTGCTTTCAGGCCATCAAAACCGGTCCCGGCGGACAGGAATAGCCGCGCTCGACGACGTGAGTTGCGACCCAACGTTGCGGAGCGGAATCCGGGCGGTTGCCGAACCGAACTGGAAGGCGCACACTGGCGGTGGAATGCCGTGCGCGGCGGTTGATGAATCACAGTTTGCAGCCGAACCATTGACGTGCAGAACCGATGCAAAAGCTGGTCGTGATCCTGGGCACCAACGCCTCGGGCAAGAGCGAGCTGGGCATCCGCCTGGCGCGGCACTTCGGCGGCGAAATTGTGTCCGCCGACTCGCGCCAGGTGTATCGGGGGCTGGACCTCGGCAGCGGCAAAATCACCCCGGCGCAGGCCGCGTTGGTCAAACACCACCTCATAGACGTGGCCGACGTCTCCGAGTCATACTCCCTGGCCCGGTATCAGCGGGCGGCTTTCGACGCGATTGACGCCCTCGCCGCCGCCGGCAAACCGCCGTTCCTGGTCGGCGGCACCGGCCTCTACCTCAGCGCCGTTATCGAAGGTTACGAGCTGGTGGATGTTCCCCCCAACGACGCGCTCCGCGCCGAGCTGGAGTCCCTCCCCTTGGCGCAACTGGTCGAGCGTTTGGAACAAGCCGACCCCGAGGCGGCGGCCCGGATTGACGCCCGGAACCCGCGGCGCCTGATTCGGGCGATCGAGATCGCCGCCGCCGGCCGCGCGCACGCCGCCGCCCGCCAGCGTTCCCCACGCTACGACTGCCTCCAGCTCGGCCTGACCTGGCCCCGGCCCGTGCTCGAAGCGCGCATTGCGCAACGCCTGCAAGAGCGGCTCGCCGGCGGGATGATTGAAGAAGTCGCCGGGCTCCGCGCTCGCGGCGTGCCCGACAGCCGGTTGGAGCAGCTCGGTTTGGAGTATCGCTACGTCAGCCGCTATCTCCGCGGGCAGTTGCGCTCGCTGGACGAACTCCGGACCCAGCTCGAAATCGCCATCCGCCAGTTTGCCAAGGACCAACTGACCTGGTTCAAGCGCGACCGCCGCATCATCTGGCTGGACTCCGCAGGAAACTATTTCGAGGAAGCGTGCGCGCGCATCCGGCAATGGGCGCCGGAATGGACCCCGGCTCCCGGGTGCGACGGTGCGCCGCCCGCCCGCGCCCAGCCGGGCCGCTGAGGAGCGCATTGGGGCCAAATCTTGCGCTAAATAGAACTTGAAAAGGGGGGACGCTTCAGGCGAAATGGCACAACGGTTTGAAAGCGGTCCTATGGATTTAGGCGATATTCTAAGCAGAGAGCAGATTCTCCCGGAATTGCGGGCGTCCAACCGATGGGAAGCGATTGACGAATTGATCGAAAACCTGGTGGCGGCGGGCAAAATCCGGCCCGAGCATCGCGAAGCGATTGCCGCGGTGGTCAAAAAACGGGAAAGCTCGATGAGCACGGGAATCGGCTTCGGCATTGGCATCCCCCATGCCTCGACGGACTTGATCAACGAAGTGGTGGGATCGCTGGGGCGCTCGCGCACCGGCGTGAATTTCGACGCGCTCGACAACCAGCCGGTGAAGCTCGTCATGCTCTTCCTGGTCCCCCAGGGCCAGTTTCAAAAGCACCTGCACACCCTCGCCAATATCGCCAAACTCCTCCATCGAGCCGAGTTTCGCAACGCCCTCGAGCAGGCGCCCGATGCCGACGCCATGCTGAACATCATCCGCAACAGCACGGGCAAATAAGCCGCCGGCGCGCTGCGCCTCCCGCCCGCGGGACAACCGCCGCGGCGCGGAACCGGGTCCGGCTTCCTTTTCGATTCACAGCGTGTTACCTCACAAACTCATCGAGCAACGATTGCAGGCGGCCGTCAAAGCCGTGCTGCCGGAAGCGGACACCGCCAGTGTCCTGGTGCGGCCTTGCCCGGACCCGAAGTTCGGCGATTACCAGTCCAACGCCCTCATGGCCCTGGCCCGCAGCCGCAAACTCAACCCCCGGCAGCTCGCCGCGGACGTCCTCGCCCGCCTCGACGTGCGGGAATGGTGCGAGCCGGTCGAAATTGCCGGCGCCGGCTTTCTGAACTTCCGGCTCAAGCCCGAGGCGCTTCTCCGGACCCTGAGCGCGGCCGCGGCCGGCGAGCATCTGTTTTTCGAGAAAACCGCCGCCCCACGCACCATCGTCATTGACTTCAGCTCGCCGAACGTGGCCAAGCCCATGCACGTGGGCCACATCCGTTCGACCATCCTCGGCGACTCGCTGGCGCGCGCCTTGCGCCTGCTCGGCCACCGCGTCATCACCGACAACCATATCGGCGACTGGGGCACCCAGTTCGGCATGCTGATCGTCGGCTGGAAAACCAGCCTGGACCGCGCCGCTCTCGAAGCCGACCCGCTGGCCGAGATGGAACGCATCTACAAGCTTATCAGCGGACGCTGCGACCCCGACAAACCCGGTTTCGACGCCGCCACGCTGGACCGCGCGCGGGCGGAACTGGTCCGGCTGCAGAGCGGCGATCCCGAGAACCGCGCCATCTGGCGCGAAATGATCCGGCTCTCGGAATCGCAATTTGAAACGATTTACCGCCGCCTGGGCGTCCAGTTCGATTACACCCTGGGCGAGAGCTACTATCACGACCGCCTCCAGGCGGTGGTGGACGAGCTGATGCGCCGCGGCATCGCCGTGGAAAGCCGCGGCGCCAAGGCGGTGCTGTCGGACGGCTCGCTCGAACCCAAGGACGATCCTTTCCTGATTCATCGCGAGGGGGAGTGGGTCCCCAACCCGTTCATCATCCAGAAACAGGATGGGGGGTTCAATTACGCGACCACCGACCTGGCCACGCTGCTGCACCGGCTGGAAAACTGGCGCGCGGACGAAATCATTTACGTGACCGACGGCCGCCAACAGTTGCACTTCCGCCAGTTGTTCGCCACGTTCCGGCGCTGGCATCCCGAGGCGCCCGTCAAACTCGCCCATGTCTGGTTCGGCTCCATCCTCGGCGACGACGGCAAACCGTTCAAAACGCGCTCCGGCGAGAACGTCCGCCTGGCGGAACTGCTCGACGAGGCCGAGGAGAGGGCGCTGCAGGTGGTCACGAGCAAGAGTCCCGACCTGCCCGAATCGGTCCGGCGCGACATCGCCCGCGTGGTGGGGATTGGCGCGGTCAAGTATGCCGACCTGCTGCCCAACCGTCAGAGCGACTATGTGTTTAGCTGGGACAAAATGCTGGCGCTGACCGGCAACACCGCCCCTTACCTCCAATACGCCTATACCCGCATCCGGAGCATCTTCCGCAAAGGGTCGGTGGACCCGGCCGCCCTCGGGGCGCCGCCCGCCGCCCTGCCGTTGACGGCGCCGGAGGAGCTGGCCCTGGCCAAGCACCTGTTGAACTTCGGCCTGGTGCTCGAGGCTGTGGGCGAGGAGTACCGCCCCAATTTCCTCTGTAATTATCTTTACGACCTGGCCGGGCGTTTCACCGCCTTCTATGAGAATTGCCCCGTGCTCAACGCCGAGCCGGGCCGGCGTGAAGCCCGCCTCCTGCTCTGCGACCTCACCGCCCGGGTCCTCCAGCAGGGTCTCAAGGTCCTGGGCATCGAAACCCTCGAGCAGATGTAACGCCCCTCACCCGCGCGGCAAGCCGTCGCGCCCGGCGTGGCGCCTCCGCTTTCCGCGACCGGGGTTCCCTTCGCTTCATCCGCCCTCAAATCAGCTCAAGCGGCACCCGGGGAACTGTCACCGCCTGTTGCGCAGGTTCCGCGCCGCCGCCCAGCCTCCCGCTGCCCGCTACCTCAGCGCGGGAAATAAGCCTTCCGTTGGTACACTCTCACGTAGTCAATGTCATGAAATTGCGGGAACACGGTGGTCGGGTCCGGGTTCCCCGGCCAGGCCCCGCCCACCGCCGTGTTCAAAATGAGATAATGCGGGGTGTGCGGGATGCCGTTGGTCGTGGCGTGGATGAGTTGCCCGTCCACAAACCAGCGCAGGCAGTCGGGCTCCCATTCCAGAACATAAAGATGGAAATCCTTCGAGTAGTCCGCCTCCCCCTTCCACGTCCCCGAGCTGGTCTTCTTCTGCCCGTCGAAGGTGTGGTAGTGGAGGGTTCCATACACCACGTTGGGCTCGTGCCCGAGGAACTCCATGATGTCAATTTCGCTGTACCACGGCCGGTCCTCGGGAATCAGCCGCTCCTTCCCGGCGGCCACCGCCTCCGCCATCAGGCACTCGCGCTCCCAATCGCGGTTCTGCGGATACAGCCAGTGCGCCGGCCAGAGCCCCTTGCCCGCCGGCAGCCGCGCCCGGATTTCGAACCGCCCGTACACGGGCGCGAACTTGCCCCGGGTGTCCACCCGTCCGCTGGTGTAGTGCTTTGAGCCAAAGTTGCGAACCCGGCTCCGCAGCCGCAGCCAGCCGTTTTCCACATACACTTCATCCGGAACGTAATACTGCAGCTCGTTGTGCTTGCTGTGTTCGCGGATCAGCACATTCCATTTCTTCTCATCAATCCGCCGGCCGTTGAACTCGTCCCGCCAGACCAGTTTCCACCCCTTCGCCGGCGGCGACTCCCCGCCCGCCTTGGAACCGGCAACAAACCCCGTCAGCCAGGCGCCCGCCACCAACAGGGCAATCATCCGGGGGAATTCCCTCTCCCCCAACGAAAGGAAAGGCTTCGGCGAATTGCGCCGGAACGGAGGGCGGGTCGTTGTCATGGCGGCTTTTTTGCGAGATATGGTCCCAACACCGGGACGAAGTCAAGGCACGAACGCTGCCACCCGCGCGCCCCGCCTCAGCCTTCAGGCTTCGCGGTGGGGAGCGCCGGCCCGCAGACCACACAGAAGGACGCAGAACCGGGTGGACCCGGGCTGCGCCCCAGCCGCCAGCCCTATTCCTGTGGTTGACTTGACCGCGGATGAGGCGGATGACGCGGATAGGAAAGAGCCGGAGAGAGTGGCGGCAGGGATGGCACTGTCCCGGCCCAGCGACGTTGCCCGCCCAGTGCGGCGTCTCCCTCATCCGCGAAATCCGCGGTCCCTTCTTAGCTCGGCTACGCGTAGGGCGTCCTTATTGGGCTCTGCGCGCCGCAGCTTAGCCTTCAGGCTTCGCGGCAGGGAGCGGGGGCCCGCAGAGCACGCAGAAGGA
>JARKQH010000129.1 GCA_029974925.1 Verrucomicrobiota bacterium | reverse complement strand
GTGCCGGACGCGGACGCGCTGGAGGAATCCCTGGACTGGATGGAGGAGCGCATCGCCGCCGGGGGGAAGGTTTTCATCCACTGCCGGTTCGGCATGGGGCGCACGGGGACCGTGCTGGCCTGCTGGCTGGCCAGGCGCGGTTTGCGGCTGGAGGACGTGGTGCGTGACACCAAGAACATCCGGGCCAAGCCCTTTTCCTTTGCGCAGAACCGCTTCGTGCGGGATTTCGCGGCGCGTCACGGAGTGGCGCATCGGGGGGCGCTGGACGGGCTGCGGGAGGCCGTGTGCCGGGTGGTGCGCCGGGTGTCGAGGATGTTTGGGGCGTGACGCGGGGCGAAGCGGGGGGCGACGCCCGCTCCAGGATTTTCAGCGATGCATTTGAAGAGCATCGCTGAAAATCCCGGCTCGGACCCCGCCCCCCGCCTTGTTACAGTGTCGCCGGACGCTGGGATGCCCGGATGCCGGAATGCATGCCGACCTGCGGAGTGCTCCGTCACACCACTACGACGACTTTGTCGGCAACGACAACGCAAACGGCCATCTCGAAAGAGATGGCCGTTTGCTTATTGGGGGTGCCGGGGCAGCCTGCCCCTGCCAGAGGGGTCCGGGGCGACCGCGTCTCCCCGGTTAATCCGTCATTATTCGCCCGCCTTGCCCATGTCCTTGGCCCGGATCTCCGCGCGCTTGATCTTGCCGCTGATGGTCTTGGGCAGTTCCGGCACGAAATCGATGATGCGCGGGTACTTGTAGGGCGCGGTCTCGCGCTTCACGTGCTCCTGCAGGGCCTTGACCAGCTCCGGGGACGGCTCGAACCCTTCGCCCAGCACCACGGTGGCCTTGACCACCTGTCCCCGGTCCGGGTCGGGCACGCCGGTCACGGCGGCCTCGATCACGGCGGGATGGGTGATCAGCGCGCTCTCCACCTCGAAGGGTCCGATGCGGTAGCCGCTGGACTTGATCAGGTCGTCGGTGCGGCCCAGGAACCAGAAGTAGCCGTCCTCGTCCATCCAGGCCTTGTCGCCCGTGTGGTAGAACCCGCCGAA
>JARKQH010000115.1 GCA_029974925.1 Verrucomicrobiota bacterium | reverse complement strand
CGGAAGGGGCTTTTGGCTTGGATCGGCAGACGTGCAGGCATGCCGCATATAGACCATATATCTATAACAAATGCAAGCAAAAAATGCAGCCCCACCACACTTTCTTCCGCTTCTTCACCTCCTTATCCGCCGATCAGGGAGGAATAGGGCTGGTGGCCGAGGCTCCGCCCTGACCCACCCGGTTCTGCGTCCGTCTGCGTGGTCTGCGGGTGCCCTCCGTCAAACCGCCGAGACGCAAAATGCACAGAGCTCCAGCATTGCCCGCTAGACCGCGGATTTCGCGGATTTCGCGGATAAGGGAGACGCCGCACAGGGCGGGCAAAGTCGCTCGTCCGGGACAGCGCCATGCCTGCCGCCATTCTCTCCGGCTCTTTTTTATCCGTGTCATCCGCGCCATCCGCGGTCAGGTCAACCACAGGAAATCAGGGACCTGGTGGCCGAGGCTCCGCCCTGACCCACCCGGTTCTGCGTCCGTCTGCGTGGTCTGCGGGTGCCCTCCATCAAACTGCCGCGACGCAAAATGCGCAGAGCTCCAGCATTGCCCGCCAGACCACGGGTTTCGCGGATTTCGCGGATGGGGGGGAGACTTCGCGCAGGGGTCCCGGCGGTGGGGCGCGGCGAGCCGGTCCGCTGGCCGCTTGTGCCGCGCGCCGGGCTCCTCTAAGCTGCGCGCCATGCAGAATTTGATTGCAAAGGCGGCGACCTTGCTCGAAGCGCTGCCCTATATTCAGAAGTTCAGCGGCGCCACTTTTGTGGTGAAATACGGCGGCAGTTTCATGGACTCGCCGGATCCGGAGGTCCGCACGGGCGTGGCGCGGGACGTCGTGTTTCTCGAGGCGGTCGAGATCAACCCGGTGGTCGTTCATGGCGGCGGCAAAGCCATCACCCGGGCCATGGAGAAGGCCGGACTCAAACCCCGGTTCATCCAGGGCCAGCGGGTGACGGACGAAGCCGTGATCCAGATTGTGGACGAGGTGCTTTCGCGTGAGATCAATCCCGAGGTGGTGGCGACCATCAACTCCCTGGGCGGCGCGGCGCGGGGCTTCCCCGGCCCGGAGATTTTCAAATGCCGGAAGGCGTCGGTCAAAGGAGCCGACGGCCAGCCGATCGAGCTCGGTTATGTCGGAGAAGTGACGGAAGTCAACACGGCCCCGCTGCTGGAGTGCATTGCCCAGGGCGTGACTCCCGTCATCAGCCCCACGGCGCGCGGGGAGGACGGCCGCATTTACAACTGCAACGCCGACGTCGCGGCCGCCCAGGCCGCCATCGCCCTCAAAGCCCGCCGCCTGGTTTTCATGAGCGATGTCCCCGGCCTGCTGGAGCATCCCAACCAGCCGGACTCGGTGATTTCCCAGCTCCGCGTCGCGCGCGTGGACGCCCTCAAGCAAGCCGGAGTGATTGACAAGGGCATGATTCCCAAGGTGGACAGCGCGGTGGCCGCCCTGAAGTCCGGCGTGGAAAAGGTTTCGTTTGTGGACGGGCGGGTGCCCCACGCTCTGCTGCTGGAGATTTTCACCGACGAAGGCGTCGGCACCGAGGTGGTGCTCTAGCCGTGGACTCGCCGGCGGCCAGCGGCTAGACTGCGCGGTCCATGTCGCAGATGCTCAAATCGTCGGGGGCGATGGCCGCCGCCACCATGACCAGCCGGGTGCTGGGGATGGTGCGCGAGATGGTGTATGCGGCCTTCATGGGCAACACCTGGGTGGCCAGCGCGTTCATCCTCGCCTTCCAGGTTCCCAACCTGTTCCGCCGGTTGCTGGGGGAAGGGGCGCTCACCGCGGCGTTTATCCCGATTTTCAAGCGCAAGGGGGTGGTCGAGGGCGAAGCCGCGATGTGGCGCACGGCCAACGTGGTGATCTCCGGGCTGGTGGCGGCTGCCGGCGCGATCACCGTCCTGGCCATTCTGGTTCTCTCGGTTTTGCTGGCGGCGGGGAGTTTCCGCGACGAGACCGAATTGATGCTGCGCCTGCTGCGGCTGATGTTTCCCTACATGCTGCTGGTGTGCCTGGCGGCCGTCTTGATCGGCATGGCCAACGCCCGCGGCCACTTCTTCATCCCCGCCCTGGGGGCGGCGATCCTGAACGTGGTGATGATCGCCAGCGTGCTGCTGCTGGCGCCGCGCATGGGGGCGACCCTGCCCGAGCAAATTCGCGCGCTGGCCATCGGCGTGGTGCTGGCCGGCATTGCCCAGGTCGTCTTTCAACTGCCCAGCCTCTCCCGCGAAGGCTACCGGTATCACTGGGTTTCGCCCTGGCGCGACCCCGTCGTGCGCGAAGTGGTGCGGAAGATGCTCCCCGGTTCCATCGGGGTGGCCGCCTTTCAAATCAATGTTCTGTTTACCCAATTCTTCTCCTTCTGGGTCGAGGGCACCATCGTCTCGACGTTCAACTATTCCGTGCGCCTGATGGAACTGCCGCAAGGCATGTTTGGGATTTCGCTGGCCACCTACCTCCTCCCCACTCTGGCGGGTCTGGCCGCCGAAAAGGACTACGCCAAATTCCGCCAGACGCTCAGCCAGGGGTTGGGCTACCTGGCGTTCGCCAACCTCATCGCTGCTGCAGTCTCACTCAGCCTGGCCCAGCCCATCGTCCGCCTGGTCTTTGAGCGGGGCGAGTTCGGTCCCCAAGCCACCGTGCGGGTGGCCCTGGCACTGGCCTGCCTGTCGCCGGGACTGCTTTTGTTTTCGATGAACAACATCCTCGCCCGCGCGTTTTATGCGCTGGACGACATCAAGACGCCCATGAAGATCAGCATCCTGTGTCTGGGGCTGAACCTGGTGTTCGCCTTCTGGCTGGTGCAACGCTATCGCGAAGCCGGCCTGGCCGTCGCCAACACGCTCAGCGCCGCCCTCAACACCGGTTTGCTGACTTACGCGCTCCGCCGCAAACTCGGCCGCCTGGACTGGGCCGGTTTCATCCGTTGTCTGTGGGTGCTCGTCCCCGCCGCGGCGGCTGCGGGCGTTGCGGCGTTTTTCATTCACGCCGCGTGGGAGCGCCACTTTGGCCACCCATCCCTCCTGCGGCAACTGGGTGCGGTATTCGTTCCCGGCGCCGCTGCCGCGTTGGTTTACTGGTCGGCAGCCTGCCTGGCCCGAGTCCCCGCCGCCACGGACATCGTGGCGGTGTTCCGCCGCAAACTGGGTTCCTCCCGGCGGTGAACCTGCACGCGGCGGTCAGCGGGCGCCTGCCAATCCTTCCGCGAAGCCTGAGCAGAAGGTTCAGGCAGGCCAAATTCTTTTGAAACAGGGCTTGACCCGTCGGGGACCAGCCACTAGAGTTTGGGTGAATGTTGGAATCAATTCGACAAGTCGTACTGCTGGTAGTCGTTGTAAGCGACGCCGCCGTAGGCGTTTGTCGAAGGTGATTTGAATTTCGACAAAAACCCACGGCTGGCGACGGTCGTGGGTTTTTTGTATCCCCATGACGGCCGGCTCAAACCGTAAATAACGACAGTATGATCAAGACAAGCAGAAAAGCATCCGCCCGCAAACAGGGAGAACGCGGCCCCGCCATGTCGGGGAGCGAGATTCTCGTGGCCTGCCTCGAGCGCGAGGGCGTGGACACCATCTTTGCCTATCCCGGCGGCGCCAGCATGGAGATTCATCAGGCGCTCACCCGGTCCAAAATCCGGACGGTTTTGCCGCGGCACGAGCAAGTCGGCGCGTTTGCCGCCTGCGGGTACGCCCGGGCCACGGGCCTGGCCGGGGTGTGAATGGCCACCAGCGGTACGTGCTCCACCAACCTGGTCACCTGCAACGCCGACGCTTACATGGATTCGGTGCCGCTGATTGCCATTACCGGCCAGGTCAACCAGGCCATGATCGGCAAGGGCGCCTTCCAGGAAACGGACATCTACGGCATGACGCTGCCGGTGGTGAAGCACAGCTACCTGATCACCGACATCAATGATATTCCGCGCATCGTTAAAGAGGCCTTTTATCTCGCGCAGAGCGGCCGGCCCGGGCCGGTGCTGATTGACCTGCCCAAGAACGTGCAGCAGGCGCGCACGCAGCCGGTTTTCCCGAAGGAAACCAGCCTGCGCAGCTACCGGGCCGACCCGCGGGCCAGCGAGCTGGCGCTCAACGAAATCATCGGGCTGATCGAAAAATCCGAGCGCCCGGTTCTCTACGTCGGGGGCGGCATCATCTCCGGCAACGCCAGCAAGGAGTTGCGGCAGTTTGCGGAAGCGACGCAGATTCCGGTCACCACCACCCTGATGGGCTGCGGCGCTTTTCCGGAAACGCATCCCCTGTCGCTGCGCTGGCTGGGCATGCACGGCGCGGCGTTTGCAAACTGGGCGGTGAACGGCGAATACCATCCGGCCGCCCGCCCCACGGAGCCGGCGAAGCTGAAAGCTGCGGGCGCGGACCTGCTGCTGGCGTTTGGCGTGCGGTTTGACGATCGCGTGACGGGCCGGGTGGATAAGTTCTGCGAGAAGGGCACGATCGTTCACCTGGATATTGATCCGTCCGAGATTAACAAGAACAAGCCGGTGAGCCTGCCGATTATCAGCGATGTGAAGTTCGCCCTGGGCCGCCTGGCGGCGATGGTCAAGGCGCGGCCCCTGCAGAAGAAGTTCACCGCCTGGCATAAGCAGATCGCGCGGTGGAAAGCCCGGGCGCCCTTCGGCTATAGCGTGACCGAAGAGGTCATGAAATCGCAGCACATGCGCGATCATCTCAAGGGCCGGGAGCGCGAGGTCATCCTGCCGCAAATGGCCATCGAGATGCTGTACGAGCTGACCCGAGGCGAGGCGATCATCACCACCGGGGTGGGCCAGCACCAGATGTGGGCGGCGCAGTTCTACCAGTTCAAATACCCGCGCCAGTTCGTGACCAGCGCCGGGCTGGGCGCGATGGGCTTTGGCTACCCGGCCGCGCTGGGCGCCAAAGTGGCGTTCCCCAACCGGCAGGTTGTGGACATTGACGGCGATGGCTCCTTCCTGATGAACATTCAGGAGCTGGCCACGGCGCATATCGAGAAGATTGCCGCCAAGGTGATCGTGCTGAACAATCAGCACCTGGGAATGGTGATGCAGTGGGAAGACCGCTTCTACGCCGGCAACCGCGGCAACACCTACCTGGGCGACCCGGAACGGCGGAAGCAGATCTATCCCGACTACACCGCCATGTGCCAGAGCTTCGGCGTGAAATGCGAGCGGGTCATGTATCTAAAAGACCTCCGGCCGGCGCTCCAGCGCATGTTGGACGCCAACGAGCCCTACGTGCTGGACGTCATCGTGCCCTACACCGAGCATGTGCTGCCGTTTATCCCGTCGGGGCGAACGGTGGCCGATATGATCTGGCAGGCGTAAGCCGGCGCCGCGGCGGGATTTCCGGCGCTTCCCGGGGTGGCCGCGCCGCCGCCCCGGGGGCTTTTTTCGGCCCGCGCGTCGGGCGTTGGCCGGGGGATGGATTTGGCGCGCGGGCGCGCCCGCACCCGGCGCCCGGGCCGGTTATTGTTTGACGACCCGGACCTTCCCGGTGGCGGCGTCGTAGTCCAGCTTCATGCCGTAGGGCGCGGTGGGCAGCTTCGGAATGAATTTTTCCTCGACCAGTTCATTGAGGTCCCTGGGATTGCGCCCATGTTCCACGTTGAACAGTTGGATGGCCTGGTTGAGCACGGCGGTATCCACCACCTTGTCCGCCGTTTTGTGCGCCTTGTCCAGCGCGCCCAGGTAATCCGCCGGCGCGCTCAACGGGCTGCTGCCCGGGGTGGCGGAATTGGCGGGCGGGGCGGGCGCGCCGGCCTTTTCGCCGCAACCAGCGAGGAGTCCGCTGACGGCCAGCAGAAGGCAGAATGGTGTTTTCATGCGCATAGTTTAATCTGCGGCCGTGGCAAGCCAAGCCCAGGAATGGCGGGCGCGCGGCGGGGCGTGGCGGCCGGGCGGCGCGCCGGGTTGGGCGGCTTGATTTTCGCGGCGAAAGGGCGCTTTGAAACCGGGACGGCTTGCGGTAGGTTATGCCACCGAATGAATTAGCGCGCATATTATGGCTGTTGAAATCAACATTACCTACCACGGCGGGCTGCGCTGCGCGGCCACGCATGAACCCTCGGGGCAGACGTTGAGCACCGATGCGCCGCTGGATAACGGCGGCAAGGGCGAGGCCTTTTCCCCCACCGACCTGGTGGCCACGGCCCTCGGCACCTGCATGGCGACGATCATGGGGCGGGTGGCCGATCAGAATAACCTGAACCTGGACGGCCTCCAGATCCGCGTCCTCAAGGAGATGGCCACGGACCCGGTGCGCCGCATCCGCGCGCTCAAGACCCGGCTGGTCTTTCCTCGCGCCGCCGCGTTGTCCGCCGCCGATCGCGCGAAGCTGGAAGCCGCCGCGCGGGCCTGCCCGGTCAAGCAGAGCCTGCACCCGGAAGTCCAGTTGCCGATTGAATTTGTGTATCCGGCGTGATGCCGGCCGCGGGGCCGGCGCCGGGCGAAGGCCGCCCGGCCGCGCCCTGGGGGCGGCTGTCCGGGGGCCGCGGTTCAGCCCTCGCGGGCCTCAGGCATTCCAGCCGCGGCGGTTGTCGCGCTTCACAAACTGGGCGGCGGCGGGAAGGTTGGGCGACCGCATATTCGGGCCGTCCCATTCCATGCGGTAGCCTTCGCCGACGCGCAAGGCCACGCACCCCAGCAAAATGATTTCCGTGAGGTAGGCCGCGATGTCGAAGTTCGAGTAGGCGGGCACGCCGTCCTTCATCATGCGGAACCATTCCTCCATGTGGCCCGGCGAGCGGGGGATGGACTGCGGCACGGCCTTGCAGGCTTCGTGCTGGTCGCTCGCCACATATTCGGACGATCCCTTCATGGCCACGAAGAATCGCGCGCCGTAATCGTCCGGTGAAAACACCTTGCCCTTTTCCCCAATAATCAGCGCGCCGCTGGCCGGGAGCTTGTCGTATGTCGCAATGATTTCATGGATCGCGTCGCCCTGCGGGCGCAGCGGCTTGAGCGGGTCCGCGGGTTTGCCGTCATACCACCAGAACTTGAGCGGCGGCAGGTCGCCCCGCTGCGGGAACTCGAAGCGGATGCGGGAGGTCTTGGGGAAAGCCTCGGGATACAGGCGGGAGGCCAGTTCGCATTCGACCACGTTGGGGTAGCCGAGGTTGAGCGCCCGGAACGGCATGTTGACGGTGTGGCAGGCCATATCCCCGAGCGCCCCGGTGCCGAAGTCGTACCAGCCGCGCCACGCGAACGGGTGATACGCCCCTTTCTTGTACGGCCGCTTGCGCGCCGGGCCCAGCCACAAATCCCAATCCAGCTCCGGCGGGACGGGGTCCTGCCCCGCGGGCCGGTCCAGGCCCTGGGGCCAGATGGGGCGATTCGACCAGACGTGAAGCTCCAGCGGTTTGCCAATCACGCCCGCCTGCACGATTTCCACCGCCCGGCGCAGGCCGCTTTCGGCGCTGCCCTGGTTGCCCATCTGGGTGGCCAGGTTCTTGTCTTTGGCCAGTTGCCGCACCTGGCGCGCCTCGCTGACGGTCTGGACGAGGGGTTTCTGGCAGAAACAGTGTTTGCCCATCTTCATCGCCCGAATCGCCGCAACGCCGTGCTGGTGATCCGGGGTGGAAATCGTCACCGCGTCAATGTCCTTGCCCAGTTCGTCCAGCAACTTGCGGTAGTCCCGGTACCGTTTGAGCTGGGGGAACTTTTCGGCGACCTTTTTGGCTTTGCCATCCAAAGTCTTCTGGTCCACATCGCAGAGCGCCACGATCTGGCCGCCGCAATTTATGGCGTCGCTGACGTCGCTGTCGCCTTTGCCGCCCACGCCAATGCAGGCGATATTGATGCGGCTGTTGGCGCCGAGCACCCGGCTCACCGAGGGGAAGGCCAGCGTCATCGCGCCGGCGGCCAGGGCGGTGCGCCGGAGAAATTGACGGCGGGTGAAGGAGTTTGTTTGCAGGGCAGTTGCTACCATGTTGTTTTGCATATTTATAATAATCCGGGCCGCTACGCGGCAGACGCGACGGCCACTTCGTTGACAAGAGGTATCCGCCCTTTTCCGCCCGGTGTCTAGGATAAAAATGGGGGCGGCCCGGACTTTGAAAATTGCCTCCGCGGGTTCTGTTGCCGGGGGCTGGATTCTTTGCCGCCGTCGAGCGGGGATTGCGGGACTCCAGCGAGCCGCCAACCCTTGCCGGAGCGCGGCTAATTCGGGGGAAAATGGGTGAAGATTTTTATTGATTTCGGTTCGGAAAACCGGCATTGTAACTATTACATGTGCCCAATACTCGTTTTCGGCTGCGGATGCCGGTGGCAGGGGTTTTTCCCGCCGCGTCGCCGGGCAATCGGGCAACGAATCTCAGTTAATCGTTGAAAGAATCAGAGTTTGTTATGTCATTTATCCCACACACTATGGCCGGTTTTGGTATGGAATCTCCGCAAACCCGTTGTCTCCGGACGGCGATTTTCGCCGCGCTGTTGCTGGTTCTGGGCACGGCCTGTCCGGCCGCGGCGCCGGAGTATCGGGCGTTCTGGGTGGACGCCTGGAATGCCGGGCTGCTGAGTCAGAGCCAGGTGGATACGCTGCTCGGCGTGCCGGGCAATGCCAACAGCAAAGGGGTCATCCGCGAAGCCAACTGCAATATGGTGATCGTGCAGGTGCGCCGCCGTGCCGACGTTTGCTATCCTTCGGGCGTCGGCGAGCCCTACATGTCCGGGCTGTCGCCGGCCAACTTCAATTCCCTGGCCGCCATGATTAAGGCGGCGCACGACACCACCGGCGGCAAGAAGCGCGTCGAGGTTCATTGCTGGTCGGTGGTTTTCAAGACCGCCAAGGGGCAGGTTTATTCGCAGCATAGCGATCCGCCGACCGGCAGTCTGACGACGTTTGACAATTACTGGCCCACGCGCCTGAGTTCGACCACCGGCGCGGAAAACAGCGATGGGGCCTTCGATCCCGGCCATCCCAAGTGCCTGGAGTATTTAATCAATGCCCACATGGACCTGGTGAACTTTCAGACGACCGCCGGGCCCGGCGGCGCGGATGGGCGGATTGACGGCATTCATTACGACTATATCCGGTTCGAGGCGGCCACCGAGGGGTTCAACCCCACCAGCGTCGCGCGCTATAACGCCCGTTACGGGTTGAGCGGCAACCCGTCCGCCGCCAGCGAGCAGTTCAAGCAGTGGCGGCGCGATCAGGTCACCGCCTTCGCGCGGCAGATGTATGCGCGCATTCAGAAGACCAGCCCCCAGATCCGGCAGTCGGGTTCGTTTGTCACCTGGAATCCCTCGCCGGCGTCGTCCACCCGCGCCGCGTTTCAGGCCACCCGGCCGTACTATGACGTGTATTCGGACTGGGATAGCTGGCAACAGGAAGGGATCATGGATATGGCGGTGCCGATGACCTACTACAACTGGGCCAGCCTGCC
>JARKQH010000110.1 GCA_029974925.1 Verrucomicrobiota bacterium | reverse complement strand
AGGTCCAGTCCGGCTGAGTCGTGCTTTGATTGACAATGCCCAAATCCGCGCGGCTGCCCTCGCGCCAGTGGTTGATCGCGAACAGCGTTTGTTTCGCGGCGATGTTGTGAACCTGCATGCACCCGTAGCCGTCGGCCGGGTCGGCGGGCTCGTCCCCAAAAACTTAAAACGAGCCGGAGGCGCCGTCCACGCCGGCGGCGTTGGCTGTCCCGTAGTTGTTGGGCCAGAACTCGAGGAAGCCCCCCGAAAGGTTGGTCCCGGTCACGATGCCTTTGACGTTGGAAAACACATTCAGGCCGCTCACCGCCTGTTGGAACCGCGCGCCCGAGGCCAGCGTCGGGATGCCGAGGTGATTCAGGTTGGTGGTAAACGCGTCCATCGAGGCAGAGAGATACTGCGTGATGCCGTCGGCCGTTTGCAGCTCGAGGAAATACGCGACGCGGTCGAACGGCCGGTGGATTTTCTCCCGGTTGTCCTGGTCCCAGTTGATCACGGGCCCGAGCTTGGCGAGGTCCAGGTCGTAAAGGAGCTGATACCGTTTGGCCTCGGGCACCTTGAGGGCCAGCAGGTCGCGCTGGGGAATGTCCCCGGCGCGGAACGCGCCCGCCGGCAGCCCGGCCCGGTTGGCCAGATTGGGCTCGGCCAGCATGTTCCACGCAAAACGGACGGCGACGGGCCGTTTCACTTCCGGCGCGGACAGCACGACGATCGAGCCTTCCATCTGCGCGGTGGCGGGGACGAACCCGCCTTCCTCGGCGTCAATAATTTCGAACCCGGTCAGCGGCTTCCCATCCCGGCTGACCAACCCCCCCTCGGCGTGGTCGAAGCTGACCCGCAGTTTGTCCCCTTCGAGGCTCAGGCTCTTGAAGGTGGGGCCGGACCAGACCACGTCCTGTTGGCCGTAGGTTTTGGCCAGGGCCAGCAAGGCGAGGCGGTGGGCGACATCGTGCTTGTTCGCCGGGTGAATGTCCTTGAGGTCGCCGATGTCATTGATGACCGCCAGGCCGGCGTTGGGGATTTCCGCGGCCGCGCGGGCCTGGGCCTCCCAGAAGGGCCCCATCCGCTCGGCCTCGCCGCCGTAATTGTAGGGAGCAATCTGGACGAAGAAAAAGGGAAACTCGCCCTGGCCCCAGACCTTGCGCCAGCCGGCAACCAACGCCTTCATCCGGTCCGCGTAACGCGCCCCGTCGTCCAGGTTCGACTCGCCCTGATACCAGACGGCCCCGCGAATGCCGAAGGGCGCCAGCGGATGAATCATCCCGTTGTAAAGCGCGGTCGCATGCTGCAGGTTGCCCGGCGGCAGCAGCTCCGCCGGGTAAACCGGCATGGGGGGAACCAGCGCCCGCTTCTCCTTCGCCTCGCGCGCCGCCCCCAGCCACCGCTCGGTTTCTTTCAGGAACTCCTCGAGCCGCGCTTGGTGCGACGACGACCGCGGATCGCCCAGCAACACGCGCTCATACTCCGCCTGCAAGGCCGGCACTTCGCCGAACCCCTCGGGCGGCGTCCACGATTGCACCACCGTCCCGCCCCACGTCGCGTCAATCAGTCCCACCGGCACCCCCAATTTCTGGTGCAATTCGCGTCCGAAAAGGAACCCCACGGCGGAGAACCCGTTCCAGCCGCCCTCGACAATCGTCTGCGGGGTGCAGACCTTCCACGCCGCCGGTTCAATGTCCGCGCGCGGCTCCGGCGTCCACTTGTTCGGCACCATGAGCAGCCGGATGCGGGGGTAATCGGCCGCCGCCGCCTCGGCTTTGCCGTTTCGGACGGCGTTGATGCCCATCTCCATGTTGGACTGGCCCGAGCAAAGCCACACTTCGCCCACCAGCACATCCTCGAACTTCACGCTGCTCGACCCCTTGACTTGCAGCCCGTGCGGACCGCCGGCGGCCATTTTCGGCAGCGTCACCTTCCACTCGCCGCGGTCATTCGCCACGGCGCGCGCGCTGTTGCCGCCGAGCTGAACCTCGATGCTCTCGCCCGGCGCGGCCCAGCCCCAGACGACCACCGGCTGCCCCTGTTGCAGAACCATGTGGTCGTTGAACACTCGCGGCAGTCGAACCTCGCCAACGGCCCGCGACAGCCCGCCTGCCAGCGCAAGGCAACCCAGCGTGAGAACCAAAAGACGTTTGGCACAAGGAGCAGAATCAAGTATTCGCATACAATGGTGAGCGCATGCTAAGATTTCCTTTCCAACCCGCAAGGACGCAAATGCGCGCCCGATGGTGAAGCGTCGCCCCGGAGCGCCGACATTCCTGGCCGCCCATGCTGGGATGGCCCGTGCCGCCCTGGCGCAGAACCAGGGGAGGAATCGTCGCGGGGGCCGTGGGAGCTGTGGAGCGAGACGTCTCGAGCCCCGAAGTAATTGAGGGTCTGGGCTGGGACGTCTCGTCCCAGAGAGTTGTGGGGTGCGAGGGGGGCCATGGCGACGGGACGTCGCCTCCCCGAGGGGGTGGATTTGACCGCGGATGGCACGATAGGAAATAGCGGGAGAGCATGGCGGCAAGGAGGGTGGTGTCCGGCCCAAGCGACTTTGCCAGCCCTGTGCGGCGTCTCCCCTATCCGCGAAATCCGCGAAATCCGCGGTCCGTTCTTTGGCCGGTCACGCGTAGGGCGTCCTTGTTGGGCTCGGCGCCCCCACACCTCAGCCTTTAGCTTTCGTGGTAGGAAGCGCAGGCCCGCAGAGCACGCAGAAGGACGCAGAACCGGGCGGGGCCGGGCTGGGCCTCGGCCCGCACAGAGTACGTTCGCCCGGGGGAGGCTCCCTCGCTGAGCTTTCTTTCGTCGCCGTGGTATCGTGGAGCATCGCGATTCATCGGGACTGACGGCTTGCGGAGACTCTGGGATGCCGCCACCCCCACCCCCCTCCGCGAGCGGAGGGGGCTGGACATTTTGGAGACAGGGGACCGGGGGTGGCGGCCTGACGGCCTTACCCCCGGCTACTGTCTGAAACCCTTTCAGGGTTTTGAAGACGGGTTGGGGAAGGCCAGGGGAAGTCCCGAACTGATGACGGACGTTGCGAGCTCGTGGGAGGTGTGGAGACGGGACGTCTCCAACCCCGAAGTAATGGAGGGTCTGGATGGGGGCTGGGATGTCTCGTCCCAGGGGGTGTTGGTTTCGAAGGCGTGGGACGTGTGGAGACGAGACGTCTCCACCCCCGAAGTCATTGAGGGTCGGGATGGGGGCTGGGACGTCTCGTCCCAGAGGGTGTTGGTTTCGAAGGCGTGGGACGTGTGGAGACGAGACGTCTCCAACCCCGAGGTCATTGTGGGTCTGGATGGGGGCTGGGACGTCTCGTCCCAGAGGGTGTTGGTTTCGAAGGCGTGGGACGTGTGGAGACGAGACGTCTCCACCCCCGAAGTCATTGAGGGTCGGGATGGGGGCTGGGACGTCTCGTCCCAGAAAGTTCTGGATTGCGAGGGGGGCGAGGGATTGGGTAGGGACCTGTTCCACCAGGTCCCTGATTTCCTGTGGTTGACTTGACCGCGGATGGCACGGATGACACGGATAAGAAAGAGCAGAGAGAATGGCGGCAAGCATGGCGCTGTCCCGGACGAGCGACTTCGCCCGCCCTGCACAGCGTCCCCCTCATCCGCGAAATCCGCGAAATCCGTGGTCCCTTCTTTGCTCGGTCACGCGTAGGGCGTTCTCCTCGGCTCTGCGTGCCGCAGCTCAGTCGTCCGCCTTCGCGGTAGGGTGCGCAGGCCCGCAGACCACGCAGACGGACGCAGAAAAGGGCCGGGCCTCGGCGCGCACAGAGTACGTTCGCCCGGGGGAGGCCCCCTCGATGAGCTCTCTTTCGCCGCCGCGGTATCGCGGAGCATCGCGATGCATCGGGACTGACGGCTTGCGGAGACTCCGGGATGCCGCCACCCCCAACCCCCTCCGCCAGCGGAGGGGGCTGGAATTTTGGGGACGGGGGACCGGGGGTGGCGGCCTGACGGCCTTACCCCCGGCTACTGTCTGAAACCCTTTCAGGGTTTTGAAGACGGGTCGGGGAAGGGGTAGGGGAAATGCCGAACTGATGACGAGCGTTGCGAGCTCGTGGGAGGTTTGGAGACGGGACGTCTCCAACCCCGAAGCAATTGATGCTGCGGGTAGGGGCTGGGACGTCTCGTCCCAGAAAGTTTTGGGTTGCGAGGGCGCGGGAGGCTGGAGACGGGACGTCTCGTCCCAGAAAGTTTTGGGTGCGAGGGGGGCCACGGCGACGAGACGTCGCCGCCCCCGAAGTAATTGAGGGTCTGGAGGGGGGCTGGGACGTCTCGTCCCAGAAAGATTTGGGTTGCGAGGGGGTGGGCAGTGGCGACGAGACGTCGCCTCCCCGAGGGGGTTTGCGGGTTTCGGGCGTGGGAGGTGGGGAGACGGGATGTCTCCACAAGGGACAATGCAAAGCGCCGCGGCGGCGGCGCAGGGCGCCC
>JARKQH010000086.1 GCA_029974925.1 Verrucomicrobiota bacterium | reverse complement strand
TTCGCCCGGGTCGAAAATGGCGAGGTGTGGCTTTACAACGCGCACATTGACGAGTATTCGCATGGGAACCTCAATAACCATCAGCCCAAGGCCCCGCGCAAGCTGCTGCTCCACAAGTCTGAAATCCGCAAGTTGTTCGGCTTGGCGGCCGTCAAAGGGAACGCCCTGTTTCCCTTGTCTCTTTACTGGAAGAACGGACGCGTGAAGGTGGCGCTGGCGGTGGGCAAGGGCAAAGCCCAATACGACAAACGCCAGGACCTCAAGGAACGCGAAGCAGACCGGGAAGTGAAACGGTTCACGATGAAACGCCTCAAGGGCCGTTGACCCCGCTCGAACTGGACGGACTCATTTCCCCAATCCAGCGCTCGAGTTGCAACTTAGCCGCTTCCTCCGGCTGGGGCTTGCCCTCCGGCGGCATGTGATCGTCATCCGACAACGGGAGGCGCATCCGGCGCAACAACTCGCTCTGCTGCGGTTTGCCGGGCAGGATGGCCGGACCCGAGTCTCCGCCTGCCCGCAACGCAGCCAGCGTGTCCACCCGCAGCCCGCCTTTGGCCTTTTCCGGACCGTGGCAGGCAACACAGTATTGATCGAGAACCGGTTTTGCGAGCGCCACAAATTCCGCCTCGGCGTCCCCTGCCGTTGCCGCCAACCGTTCGGAGGGATTGCCACGCAGCCACGGCGGCGCATGGCGCACAAGGTAGCCGCGGCCATGCGTCAACGACCCGCCAAAATGCGACGCGACCACCAGCGCCATTACGGTCCCAAACAACGCCATGCGGTACGCTGCGACCCGGCCGAGGCAATAGCACACCCCGGAGAGCAGCCCCCCTGCCGCCGTCGCCAGCCCCGTCCAAAAGTGCAGCCGAACCAACGCGGCGTCATAATTCCCTCCTCGCGACAACAGCCAGCCGGAAGCCGCCGCCAGCACGGCCGCCGGGACGGCGAGCGCGAGAATGTATCCCGCACTGGCATTGGCGGCCTTCCATCGGGGAAACCGCGACAGAATCTCCAAGGCCGCGAGCAACAGGATAAACCCGATGGGCAGATGCACGATCACCGGGTGAAACCGGCCCAAGAACCGGAGGAGATCGAATTCAGCCATAGTAGAGGGGACGGATCGGATTCAACCAATCAAGGGCCCGGCCACCAATGGTCCAAGACCCGGATGAGTTCCTGAACGCGTTTGGGCTCCCTGGCGGCGAGGTTGCGAAGTTCCCAAGGGTCTTTCTTGAGATCGAACAGTTCCGCCGAGGCCGCCCCCGCGGTGGCGCTGGCCGGTAGAATCAGCTTCCAACGGCCGGAGAGAACGAAGCGGTGTTCCAGCCCCCGGGTTGGCGCTTCGACGTCCAGGACGTTATGGGGGTAATGCTCGCCGAAGATATGGTGCCGGCGTCGCACGGCGCGCGCATCGGTCAGGTTGATGCCCGGCAGACCGTTGGGCGCCTCAATTTGCAGCAAGGCAGCGAGCGTGGGCCAGATGTCCACGTTGCTCGCGAGATGGTCGCGGTCCCGGCGAGGCTTCAGTTGTCCAAGCCACGAGATCATCAACGGCGTCCGCACGCCGCCTTCGTAGGGAGTCAATTTCGAGCGCGGCGCAGGCCGGTTCGGCTTATCCGGGTCTTGGACCCACCCATTATCGGCGGTGTAGAAAATGAGGGTATTGGTCCGAAGATTCTCGCGCTCCAGAAAATCCAGCAAGTCCCCGCAGGTTTGGTCGAACCAGGCGACACACGCCCGGTAGGCAGCCACCGCCGGCGGCACGCCGGGTTTTTGGAAGCGCTCGAGCAAGGCCGGCGGCGGATTGTGTGGCGCATGGGGCAACATCGGCGCATACCACACCACGAACGGCTTGCCACGGTTGCCCCGGATGAAATCGTAAATGGGCGCCAAGCCCTCGCGCCCAATCGCCAGACCGGCGTCGCCGTGCCGGCCCCCCTTGCCTTCACCGCGCGTCATCGCATGCGTAAAGCCTGCGGTCTTGACCGGGTCGCCCTCCCACCATTTGCCGGTCTGCAGGGCAACATAGCCGCGGGCGGTGAGGTCCCGAATGAAGTTGGGATGCGAGGCAAAGCGGGCGACCATTTTTTCGTAATACGGCTGAAAGCGGGGATTGGTCCGCTGGGTTTGCGGATTGACGGTTTTGTCCGGCAGGTCGGGGTCGTTGCCCGTTACGCCATGTTGATGGGGATAGAGGCCGGTGACAATGCTTGCCAGCGCCGGCCGGCAAAGGGGCACCGGCGAATACCCGCGCTCGAAAACGACCGACTCTCGTGCCAGACGGTCCAAGGCCGGTGTGCGGATCTCGGCGTGGCCCATAAAGCCGTAGTCAGACCACCCGTGGTCGTCGGAGATAATCAGCAGAACGTTGGGGCGCGGGCTGGCGGCCGCCGAGCACACACCCGGGACAAACCATGCGGTCAGGATTACGACCGTGCCGAGGAGGGAGCCGAATCGGGTTTTCATTTGGACGTGTTCGGACGGCAGCCAGGGACGATGCTCATTCGGATTCCACTGTCACTGAAGAACGTCCCCGCCGTCAACTCCGTTCGATGCCCCCTGTTCAAGCGCCAAGCGAGACCTTGGGTAATCCCCACCGCCGGGAAATGGGGACAGTCCCCCCCGTCGGAACTCTCGCGTTCCTCCGGCGGAGTATCCGAGGGCTGCTTCGTCGGAGGAAAAGCGAGAGTGGCTTCGAGCCCGGCAGAAACCGGGCTGGGTCGCGATTGGAGGGGCGAGCTCAGCCCGGTTCCGAAAAGCTCGCGCGAGTTACTGGTCCGCCTTCGGGGACGCGGGCGGCGGAGGCGGTTCCGCCGCGGCAGGCTGAGCGGGCGCGGCCGAGGCGGGTTCGTCCTTGTCCTCTTCCTTCTTCGGTTCTTCCTTCTTTTCGGCCAGCAGTTCGCGCCGCTCCTTCAACACTTGGTCCAAGGTCCAACCCGCGACCAGATAGGTCCACTTTCCGAAGGCCTGCTCGGTCTTGAGTTTTTCTTTCAGCTTCTCCTGCTTTTCCTTGAACTCTTTGTCCAGGCGTTCCTTGTCCTCGGCCTTTTCGTCTTTACCGGGAGTCCGCTCGGCGGGCAGTTGGGCGGAGACCGCAACCTGGAGGGCGTAGTTCTCGTTGGTCTTGTTGCCCACTTTTAATTCGTAGGTGAAGCCGTCAAAGGTTTCGAGCGTGATTTTTCGTGGCTGGTCCAGGCCGAAA
>JARKQH010000057.1 GCA_029974925.1 Verrucomicrobiota bacterium | reverse complement strand
AAACGGACATCTACGGCATGACGCTGCCCGTGGTGAAGCACAGTTACCTGGTCACGGACGTCAATGACATCCCGCGCATCATCAAGGAAGCCTTTTACATCGCCCAGACCGGCCGGCCGGGACCGGTCCTGATTGACCTGCCCAAGAACGTTCAGCAGGCGCGCACCCAGCCGGTCTTCCCCACCGAGGTGAATCTCCGCGGGTATGACCCCTACCCCAGAGCCAGCGACCTGGCCCTCAACGAAATCATCGGCCTGATTGAGAAAGCGGAGCGGCCCGTGCTCTATGTGGGGGGCGGCATCATCACCGGCAACGCGGCCGCCGAGCTGCGCCGCTTCGCCGAGGCCACGCAAATCCCGGTGACGTCAACCCTCATGGGCTGTGGCGCCTTCCCGGAAGACCACCCCCTGTCTCTTCGCTGGCTCGGCATGCACGGCGCCGCTTTTGCCAACTGGGCCGTCAACGGAGAATATGAACCGCGCAAGAACCCCGGCGAACCCATGCGCCTGATTGCTCCCGGGGCGGATTTGCTGCTGGCCTTCGGCGTTCGGTTTGATGACCGGGTTACGGGCAAAGTGGACAAGTTCTGCGAGCGAGGCACGATTGTCCACATTGACATTGACCCCTCGGAAATCAACAAGAACAAGCCGGCAAACCTGCCGATTGTCAGCGACATCAAATATGCGCTGGGCCGGCTGGTCCGCATGATCAAGGAACGGCCGATTCAGAAGAAATTCACGGCCTGGCACCGCCAGATCGAGGCGTGGAAAGCCAAGGCGCCGTTCGGCTACCGGGTGACCGAGGAAGTGATGAAGTCCCAACACATGCGGGACCATCTCAAGGGCCGCGAGAGCGAGGTCATTTTGCCGCAAATGGCCATTGACCTGCTCTACCAGCTCACCCAGGGCGAAGCCATCATCACGACAGGGGTCGGCCAGCATCAAATGTGGACCGCGCAGTTTTACCGGTTCAAATACCCGCGCCAACTGCTGACCAGCGCGGGGCTGGGCGCCATGGGGTATGGCTACCCGGCCGCTTTGGGCGCCAAAGTCGCGTTTCCGGACCGCCAGGTCATTGACATTGATGGCGACGGCTCGTTCCTGATGAACATTCAGGAGCTGGCCACAGCCCACATCGAGAAAATCGCCGCCAAAGCCATCATCCTGAACAACCAGCACCTCGGCATGGTGATGCAGTGGGAAGACCGCTTTTACGGCGGCAACCGCGGCAACACCTATCTCGGGGATCCCGATAACCGCAAGGCGATCTACCCGGACTATGTGGCCGTTTGCAACAGCTTCAACGTGAAGTGCGAACGGGTGATGTTCAAGAAGGACCTGCCCGCCGCCATGGAGCGGATGCTGGCGGCGGAGGAACCGTACGTCCTGGACATCATTGTGCCCTACACCGAGCACGTGCTGCCGTTCATTCCCGCCGGCCGCACCGTTGCGGACATGATCTGGGAGCCTTGATCGCTTCTCCCTGCCGCACTCCCGGGCCCATGCGCCGTTTGTTCCATTGGGTGCTTGCTCTCTCCGCGGCCGCCACACTGCCGGCCGCGGAGAAGACCTTCGACTTTTCCCGGTTGAAAGAGGGCCAGGCGCCGCCCGGGTTCCGGAGCGCGGCCGGCGGCGCGGGCAAGCCGGGTGATTGGCGGATTGTGCTGGACGAGGTGCCTTCGCTGATGCAACCGCTCACCCCGCAGGCGCCGTCGGTTTCCAAACGACCGGTGCTCGCCCAGATGGCCCAGGACCCGACGGACGAACACTTCCCCCTCTTGATTTACGAGGAGGAGGTCTTTGGCGACTTCACGCTGACGACGCGGTTCAAAACCGTTGCCGGCTCGGCCGAACGGATGGCGGGCATTGCGTTCCGGCTCCAGGACGAGACCAATTATTACGTGCTGCGCGCCAGCTCCCTCGGCAACACCTTCCGCTTCTACAAGGTGGTGAACGGGGAACGAGGCACGATCATCGGCCCCGAGGTGCCCATCCCCAGCGGCGTCTGGCACGAGCTGGGCGTTGAATGCAAAGGGAACAAAATCCGCTGTTTCCTCAACGGCAAAGAGGCGTTCCCGACCCTGACCGACAGCTCGTTCACCAAGGGCAAAATCGCGTTCTGGACCAAGTCCGATTCCGTCAGCTATTTCACCGACACCCGGATCGTTTACACGCCCCGCGAGCCGCCCGCCCAGGCGCTGGTCCGGGAATTGCTCCGGAAACAGAAACGCCTGCTCGGCCTCAAAATCTATGTCGCCGGCGAGCAACCCAACACCACCCGCCTGGTTGCCAGCCGTGACGAGACCGAGCTGGGCGCCGCCGGGGGCGACACCGAATTGAAGGTGATTGCCAGCGGACAAATCTATTACGTCAAAGGGGATGACTCGGCCACGGTCGTGATGCCCTTGCGGGACCGCAACGGCGAGCCGATTGCCGCCGCGCGCGTCATCATGACGACTTTCCCGGGCCAGACCCAGCAAAACGCGGTCATTCGCGCCACCCCCATCGTAAAATCTCTCCAGGCGAAAATTCGCAGTTTGCAGGACTTGGTGGATTAGCCGCCAAGCCTGACTTGCCGCTGGACAATTCTGCCTGCCCGCAGGACGACGCGGGGCGGCCTTTGGGGTGAAGGGGGACGGGCCATTGAGTTCGTTCAGCCACGCCAGCCCGTTGCTGCGCCGCCTATCCGGCGAGCGGATATTCCTTCCCAAGACGCTTGGAACCAAGGACTTGTCTTCGGCCGGTGCGCTTGTCTCCGCCTGCCATGCCGGGTCTTGGAACGCTGGCGCGGAATTTCGGCATTGGCCTTTCCATCCGGTCCAAAAGAAGTAGGCGAGCTTCTTGCTCTTTCGGCCAGCATGAAGCTGGGCGTATTTATTGAACGTGATGGTGTGCTGAATCAGGCCAGAGTCGAGCGGAACCACCAGGTTAGTCCGCTCAGCTTGGACGAGTTTCATGTGAACGAAGCCGCTGCCCCCCTGCTCAAGCGCCTGAAGAATTCAGGCTTTGTTCTCATCGCCACCACGAATCAACCCGGCCTCTCCCGCGGTTACCAGTCGCGTTACCAACTCGACCGCATGCACCAACTGTTGACCACCAAACTCGGTTTGGACGACATTCTGGTGTGTCCCCATGACGAAACCGACCGTTGCCCCTGCCGCAAACCAAAGGCCGGCCTCTTGCTTGAAGCGGTTCACAAATGGCACCTGAACGTGGACCGCTCGTTTGTCATCAGCGACAAATGGCAGGACGCCGAGGCCGCGCGCGCCATCGGTTGCACCTCGGTCTTGATTGACTCTCCGTGGATCGGCACTGTCCACCGCGATTTTCTCGTGCTGGACTTGAAAGCGGCCGTGGAAAAAATCCTTCAGTTGCGCGCACTCTTCCGACCGGTCCGGGGTGTGGCGCTCGGCTGACCGGCCGGGATTCGGACCACGCGTTCTTCCGTCGCCGCCGCACCCGGCTTGCCAGGACATTCGGGTCGGCCTAAAGTCGGCGCAGACCCATGCGCCACTTCCGCAAAATTGCTCACGATGGGGCGTCAGGAGCCAACTGGACGCCCCGGCGCTCGCCGCAAGCCGTAACCAAGGGAAAGCGTCCGTGCCACCTCTGGTTCCTGGTCATCACGCTGGCCCTGCTCTGCCGGCCGGGCTTCAGCACCGCCGGCCAGCCTTCGCTTCGGTTTGAAGCCCGGAACCCGGAGGCGGCCCGCGCCTGGCAGCGGACGGCCCGCGCCAAACTGTTCGAGCTCATGATGGGCGGGGCTGAACCCGAGCGCTGCCCGTTGCAGCCCCGGACGATCCAGCGCATCGAGGTTCCCGAAGAGGGGATTGTGCTCGAGGAGCTCACCCTGCAAACGCTGCCCGACCGCCGCGCCCATGTCTGGCTCGCCCGGCCCGCTCAACCCCGGGGGAAAGTGGGGGCGGTGCTGGCCCTCAACGGTCACGGCGGCAGCGGCGAGCAGGTGATTCGGGGTCAGGGGCTGTATTGGTACGGGCGCGCCCTCAGCCAGATGGGATGTGTGGTGATTGCGCCGGATGTGGGCCAGCACCAGCTTCAGCACCCGAATTGGTCCCTCATGGGCGAACGCACCTGGGACGCCCTGCGTTGCGTGGACCACCTTCTCAGTTTGCCCGAGGTGGACCCCGCCCGGCTGGCGGTGGCCGGGCTGTCGCTCGGCGGCGAAACCACGATGTATGTCGCGGCGTTGGACGAACGATTGCGAATGGCCTGCAGCAGCGGCTGGCTCACCACCGTTGCCAACATGAAGAACGGACATTGCCCCTGCTTCAACTTTCCGGGACTCGAGGAGCATTTTGAGTTCTCCGACATTTTCTCCTGTATCGCGCCCCGGCGGTTGGTATGCGAGCTGGGGCGGCAGGAGCGCGCCCCCGGCGGTTTCCCGGTCGAAACCGGACGGCTGGCGCTGGCGGAAATCCAGCGCGCTTACCGGGTGTTCAACGCCGAATCCAATCTCATCCTCGCCGTTCATCCCGGCCCGCATGTCTTCCACGGCGGCGAGTTTCTCCCCAAACTGCGCCAGATGCTGGGCGACGGCGCCAGACCGCTGCCCGATGACGCCGCCGCCGCCGCCTGGTGCCGATTCTTGAACGGGCCGGAGCAACTCGACGGCACCCCTTACTACTGGCTCGGGCGGGACCCGCTCACCCTCGAATTCGAGGTGGTCCCCCAAGCCGGCGACGCCCTCGAGCTGGCGTGGGGCGCCGAAGGCGACGAACGCGACGCCCTGCTGTGGGTCAATGGCAAAACACTCCCGGTGCGGGCGGGAGGCCATTGGGGGTTTCGCTGGATCCGGGTGGCGCTGCCGCCGGATTTGCAGGCTCCGCGCTATCACATCCAGTTCAAGCCCGGCGCGCTCCGCCCCGCGTTCCTGAGCGAAGCGCGCCTGGTGCGTGCCGCCGCCGCAAGCCAAGCCCCCGACCTCCAACCGGCCCTGCACAACGCCGTGCTCAAAGTCGGGCCGTGAGGCGGTGACCCGGGCGCCACCCTTGGATCAATTCGAGATGCGTGGACTGCCAGCGGTCGTGGCCTGGGCATCCTGCTCCAGCATCCTCCGGCGCCAGTGCCGTCTCTGCGATGAGTGCCGGCGTTGACGAGCCGGTGTGAGTTGCCATCCATGGCAGGCTCGACCCTCGAGGCGTCACTTTCCCGCACTCATGGCCGCAGGGGTTAAGGCGCGACTTTCTCTGGTCTCTGCCGTCGGATCAATATAGGTTTAAGACAAGTCATGAAGAAGCATTTCAGCCGCCGTAAGTTTCTGAAGGGGTCGGTCGCGGCGACAACCACCGCGGTGGCGTTTCATTTCGAGGAGCGGGTCTTGCTGGCGAATGACCCGCCCGCCGCTCCGCCCCCCACGCTGCCGGTGGCCAGACCCAAGGACTTTCCCCACGCCAGGATCGGCTCGGTTTCGATCAGCCGGCTCATCTGCGGCGGCAACCTGATCTCGGGTTTCGCTCACAGCCGCGACCTGATTTATGTGTCCCGGCTGCTGAAGGAGTATTTTACCGATGAAAAGGTGTTCAAGACTTTGGCGTTGTGCGAAGCCGAGGGGATCAACACCGCCATCCTTCGCCTGGACGAAAACACGCTCCGCATCCTGCGGGCGTATTGGAAGGAACGGGGCGGCCGCATCCAATGGCTGGCGCAGATTGACATTCGCCACGATCCGGAAACCAGCATTCAACAGGCGGCGGACCACGGGGCGGTGGGCGCCTTCACTCACGGGAATGTGGGGGACGATTATGTGCGGGACGGGAAGGTGCATCTGCTGGGCGAGGCGGTGGCGGCAATCAAAGCCCGGGGTCTGATTGCCGGGATTGCCGGACACTCGCTGGAAGTCCCCAAGGCCTGCGAAGCCGCCGGCCTCGAGCCGGATTTTTACATGAAGACCTTCAACAGCAAACGCTACTGGTCGGCCGGCCCCCTGCCCCGCCACGACAGCGTGTGGGAGGAAACCCCCGAGGAGACGCGGGCCTTCATGGAGACGGTGAAGCGCCCGTGGATCGCTTACAAGGTGCTCGGGGCCGGAGCCATCCACCCCCGGGAGGGGTTCCGCTACGCCTTCCATCACGGAGCGGATTTTGTCTGCGCCGGCATGTTTGACTTTCAAATCGAGGAAGACGCCGCCCTGGCGCGGCAGGCCATCGAAAAGGCGCGGAACCGCCCGCGGCCCTGGTGTGTCTGAGGCGTCGCGGCAACTCTGTTGGCCCAGGTTATGAAATCGTTTTTGGGATTCCGCGCCGGCTGTCGGGTGGAAGTTGGGCGGGGGCGGGCCGGTCCGACCATTCGAAGACTTGGCAGGGCACTCCTGGCGGTGCTGGTGGTGGCCGCGGCAACGGCCGTCGGGGGTGAAGCGCGCCGGCCGAACGTTCTGATGATTGCCATAGACGACCTGAACGATTGGGTCGGATGCATGAACGGTCATCCGCAGGCTCAGACGCCACACTTGGATCGCCTGGCCGCCCGCGGCGTTCTTTTCCGCAACGCCCATTGCCAGGCGCCCCTCTGCAACCCCTCGCGCGCGAGCCTGTTGACCGGGTTGCGGCCCACCACCACCGGCATTTACGGGCTTGCGCCCGGCATCCGCGACGTGGCGGCGACTCAAGACCGGGTAACCCTGCCCCAGCACTTCGCCCAAAACGGCTATTTCACCGCCGGCTTCGGCAAGGTTCACCACGACGGCTCAATCCCACCCCGCTGGCGGACCAACGAATTCACGGTCTGGGGACCCGCCCCCGGCATGCCTCTTCCGAAGCAGAAGTTCGTGGACACCCCGGCAAAAATGGCGGTCATGGACTGGGGTGTGTTTCCGGAGGACGACCGGGACCAGGCCGATTGGAAGATTGCCGAGGCGGCGATTGGTCAGTTGAAAAGCCTGCCCCCCGGCAAACCGTTTTTTGTGGCCGTCGGCTTCCGGCTGCCGCACGTCCCGTGTTTCGCCTCGCAACGGTGGTTCGACCTTTACCCGGGCGAAGACGCCATCGCGCTGCCGCCTTGGCGCGCAGGGGACCGGGACGATGTGCCGGATTTCGCATGGTATTTGCACTGGAAACTGCCCGAGCCGCGGCTGGACTGGGTCCGCTCGGCGGGACAATGGCGGCCACTGGTGCGCGCCTACCTCGCCAGCACCACCTTCATGGACAGCCAGGTGGGACGGGTTCTCGCGGCCTTGGATGAGATTGGGGCCGCCGAGAACACCCTGGTTGTCGTCTGGTCTGACAACGGCTGGCATCTCGGCCAGAAGGACATCACCGGGAAGAACTCGCTGTGGGAGCCCTCGACGCGTGTGCCCCTCATTTTTGCCGGCCCCGGTGTGCGCCCCGGCGGGGTCTGCTCCGCTCCGGTCGAGCTGCTTGACATCTATCCCACGCTCATTGACCTGTGCGGCCTGCCACCCCGGCCGGGACTGGAGGGGCACAGCCTCCGGCCCCAGTTGAAAGACCCGGCCAAGCCTCGCCGCTGGCCCGCCATCACCACGCACAACCCGGGGAACGATGCCGTTCGCACCGACCGCTGGCGCTACATCCAGTACGCCGATGGGTCGGAAGAATTGTACGACCTGCGCCGCGACCCCAACGAGTGGACCAACCTCGCCGGCCGGGTCGAGTTCAAGCGGGTCAAGCGCGACCTCGCCCGGTGGCTCCCCCAGCATCCCGCCCCCCATGCTCCCGGCAGCGCCCACCGCATCCTCATGCGCTCCGACGGCCAGTGGCTTTGGGAAGGCCAGCCCATCCGCCCCGAGGATTTCAACCCCACTCAATAATCTCCATCCATGAACTCACACCTGTCATCGTTGGCCGCGATTCTCTTGGTTTGCTGTCTGGGGGCTGCTGCGGCGCAACCGGCATCGCCAGGGGCCGAGGCCGCGAAGTTGATTAGCCAGGGCGACACCCTCTTGCTCCATGGCCAAGCGGCTAAGGCGCGGGACACCTACAACGCGGCGCTGGCCGATTTGCCGTTGAACGCCGTCGAACGGGCTTTGACCCGTCTGCGGCTGGTTGAGGCTTTGCGGCAGTTGAAGGATTTGGACGGTGTCAAGGCCGGGTTGGAATCGGTCGCCGGTGACGCGGACCTTCCCAACCATTTGCGCCAGGAGGCCCGGCTCCGCCTCGCGCAACTTGACTCGCAGCGCACCGCCGCGCCGGCTTCACCCGACGGTTCGGCCCGGCTCGAACTTCCGGACTTGCCGCCGCCAGGTTTGAGCCTTTACGTGGCCGCGCGGGGCGATGACGGCAATCCCGGCACCCGCGAACGCCCGTTCGCCACCCTCGAGCGCGCCCGGGATGAAATTCGGGCCCGGCGCAAACGGGCCGATGCGATCCAAGGCAGGATCGAGGTGGTGATTGAGGGCGGCGCGTACAAGCTCTCGCGAACTTTTCGCCTTGAATCGCAAGACTCGGGAACCGCGGCCCTGCCTGTGGTCTATCGGTCAGAGCGGGGGGAACGTCCCGTCTTCTCGGGCGGCGTGCGTCTGACGAAGGTCGGGCCGGTGACGGACCCTGTGCTGCTCGCACGGCTGCCTGAACCCAGCCGCGGCCGGGTGTACGAGGCAGACCTTGCCGCCAATGGTGTCAACAAGACGTGGCCGCTGGTCCTGGGCGGTTTCAGCAGCGGCCGCGGCTTCAAATCGCATCCCGTGATGGAGCTTTATTGCAACGGCGAACCTTTGAGACTGGCGCGCGGGCCCAACGAAGGCACGCTGCGCGTGGCCGAAGTCTGCGAGCCGGAGTCCGAAAAATCCCACGGCTCGATTTACAGCAAAGTCGGCCATTTTCGGAGCGTGGAACCCCTGCCGGCTGTCTGGAAGGACGAGCCGGACCTCTGGCTTTATGGTTACTGGTTTTTTGGCTGGGCGGATTCTTATGAGAAAGTCGGGGCTTTGGACCCCGCCCGACGAGAGGTCACGCTGGCGCCTCCCTACCACAGCTACGGCTACCGCGCCGGCCAGCCCTTTTACGCGGTCAATGCCCTGTCCGAGCTGGACCAGCCCGGGGAGTGGCATCTGGACACCGCCCGGCAGCGCGTTTGTTTCTGGCCGCCGGCCGACCCGGCCACAGCCGTCATCGAGGTGTCGGCGGCCGACTGGCCGCTGGTCGAGCTGAAGCAAGTTTCTCATGTTCGGTTGGAAGGACTGGTGTGGGAACTGGGTTGCACGGACGGCATTCACATCGAGGGCGGCACGAACTGCGTGCTGGCGGGCTGCGTCGTACGCAACCTCGGGGGCGCCGGCGTGATTATTTCCGGCGGATTGAATCATGTGCTGCTTTCCTGCGACATCCATTCGCTGGGCCGTGGCGGTGTCGGCCTGTCTGGCGGGGACCGCAAAACCCTGGCGCCCGGCGGCCACGTGGTTGAGAACTGCCATGTTTACAACCTCTCGCGGATTGACCGCACCTACACGCCCGCCGTCTGGTCCGCCGGCGTCGGGCAGCGCATTCGCTACAACTGGTTCCACCACATCCCGAGCAGCGCCCTCCGGGTGGGCGGAAACGACAACCTCATTGAATGGAATGAGATCAACCACGTCGTACTCGAATCCGACGACCAGGGCGGCGTGGACATGTGGGGGGACCCGACCTACCTGGGCAACATTTACCGGTTCAATTTCTTTCATCACATCGGCAACTGGCGCCACCCGCACCAAGGTCCCGATTGCGGCCAGGCTGGCATCCGTCTGGACGACGCCATCTCGGGCGTGTTGATTTACCGGAACATCTTTTACCGTTGCGGCGCGGGCAAACTGGGATTCGGCGGAGTCCAAATCCACGGCGGCAAGGATAATCTGCTGGACGCAAACGTTTTCGCCGAATGCCCGTGGGCGGTCAGTTTCAGTCCGTGGGGCGGCGCGCACTGGACGAACTTCACCCGCGCACCGCGTCAATCAGCCGAAATCAATCCCGCGCTTTATGCCACGCGTTATCCGGAGTGGAGCCGGTTTGACATGGACCTCAACGCCAATTTCCTCTGGCGCAACCTTGTCTTGAACTGTGGCCCGATGCTGCATCGCAACCAGGGCGGCGCCCGGCTGTATGGCAACCTGGTCGTTTCGAATCAGCTCAGTTTCGCCAGCCATGGCGGGGCCTATTTTATCCCCGGAAGCAAATCCACCAGTCGCAGCCCCGCCCTGTTTGGGCCGGATGAATTCGGCCAGCTCGGCCTTTACCGGGATGCCTGGCGTCGCGACTTGCCAGAGGCCCTGAATCGCCGGCTCCGTGCCGAGCCTTAAAAAGCCGGCCACGGCCCCATTCCATTCCTCCGGCTTTGGGTTGAGGATTGGACACCCTGACTTTTGCATGGGGTGGGGGGGAAGGGGGAGGCCGGCTACCGGCCCCCACCGCCGGCACGCCGGGACTCCGGGAGCCTTCTTTCCCCTCCCCTCCTCTTATCTCTTCTCTCTCTTCTATAGGGAGGATTTTCCCAAGGTTCCGGGAAGTTTTCCCGGAACGCCGGGAGGGGTTCCCGAGGTGCCGGGAAATTCTGCCGGGACACCGGGAGATGCCGGGATCAGGACCAGACGCCAAGCTCCTGCAGTTGACGGGTGGCCTGCGCCGCCCAGTCCCGGTTTGCGGCGGGGTTGGCCGGGCTGGGATGGAGAATTCTGCCGAGCCGGGGTCCGGTCTTCGAGAAAAGCACGAGGGCCTGACGCCAGGCAAAGTCACCGATGCCAATCAGCCATTCCGGTTGGAGGATTTCGACCACGCGCCGCAAATGCTCGTCGCAAGCCGCCGTCAGCGCCGCTTTTTCCGCGGACGGGAGCTTGTCCGGGGTGCGGTTCCGGCCGGAAGACTCGAGGAAAGCCAGCGGGCAGTAATTGACGACGAGGTGGTTGCGAAAAAACTCGTTCGGCGTGCCAAACCGTGAGGCAAACAGGCCCCAGAGCCGTTGTCCGCTGACCTCGGTTCGGAGGCAGTCGAAGCCCAGGACGGGGCGGCGGGGATGTTCCAGGGGCGGTTTGCGGACCGGGGCTTCGATCCCGAGCCAGTCACGCACGGCGCGGACCTCGCCAAACGGGACGCCCGTCTGCGCCATGCCGAAGGGGCCCGGGTTCATTCCGAGAAACACGACGCGCCGCCGTCCGCAACCGTAGCGGCGAAGGTAAAGCTCGTGTGAGGCCCAGGCGTAGTCGAGCGGGTTATAGACGCACCAGACCGGCGGAGCAAATTGGAGTCGCGCCACCCGCTGCCGCAGCCTCCGGGCGGCGAGCACCAGGGCCCGGGCCGGGTCAGCGTCGCGGCCCCTGACCGCCGCCCCCGTCGCGAGGCCGTTGGAGCGGGCGCAAGGCGCGCCGGAGGTTTTCGATTTCCTGCTCATCCGCCGTCTTTTGCCGTTCGGCCAGCTCGAGGGTCTCGAGCACTTCCTCCATGTCGTCAAGGGTCTCGCGCAAAGTGTCCACGATGTGGGTGACCTCCTCAATGGCTTCGCGGACTGCCATCGGGTCGGCCGGCCGCCGCGGCGGCGGCGGCGGGTAGTCGCGGTCGCGGCGGGGCGGGTAAGGTTCGCGGCGGTGGGGATAATGCTCGCGGCGGGGCGGCGACGCCGGCGGGGCGGGAGGCGGAGCAGGCGTTTCCGCCACGGGCGGCGGCAAAGTCTCCCGCTGGACTTCCTCATCCTCGACCGGCGTGGTCGGTTCCGGCATTTCGGCGGCGGGCGGGGCGGTTTCGGTCCGATCGGTGTCTGGCGGAGCTGCTGATTCCGCAGCAGGGGCCTCGACTTCCGCGGCCGAGGCGGCGCGCGGCGCCTCTTGGGCGGCTTCCGGCGGCGCTGCTGCTTGGGAGCTCGTCCTGGGTCTGCCCCCGCCCCGCCGGCCACGCCCCCGCCGGCCGCGGCTGCGGCCCGTGCGGGCTCCCCCCTGCGACGGATTCGGGTCTTGTGTCTGTTCCGGCATTTCCATGCCGGTTTCGGGTTGCTCTGGCATTTTCCATCAACTTGCCCGGAACCAAGGCAAAAGCAATGGCAAAAGCGCCAGCCTTGGCCCGTAACATTAGGCTGGAAATGAGCGGCGAAAAGCCAACAATGCGGAGTGAGATGAACCGAATGCGAAAGATGACGCTGGCCCTGGCCGCGGTGGCTGGACTGCTTGGAACGTTCTGTGCCGTTGGCGCAGCCCGAACGGAAGGTCCGGCCGACCGCCGTCCGGCGGCGACGCCGGCGTCGGGCCGACCCAATATCATTTTGATTCTGGCTGACGACCTTGGCTACGGCGATCTGGGCTGCTACGGCCAGACGCGGATCAAAACGCCAAACCTGGACCGGATGGCAGCCGAGGGGATGCGCTTCACCCAGTTCTATGCCGGGAGCACGGTTTGCGCGCCTTCGCGGTGCGCCCTCATGACGGGCCTGCATACCGGTCACGCCCGGATTCGCGGCAACGCCAAGGTGCCATTGAGAACCGAGGACCGGACGGTGACGGAATTGTTGAAAGCGGCGGGGTATCGCACCGGCCTGATTGGGAAATGGGGGTTGGGCAATGAGGGCACAAGCGGGGTGCCGCAGAGCAAGGGGTTTGACGAATTTCTGGGCTATCTCGACCAAACCCACGCCCATGATTATTACCCGACTTACTTGTGGCGGTATGATGACCGCACCGGCTACAACGACCGGATGTCCTTCCCGGAGAATGAGCGCGGCCTGAACCAATCCTACAGTCACGACCTTTTCACCAAGGCCGCCTTGAACTTCATTCGGATCAACAAGCCCGAACCGGCCAACCAGCACCGGCCGTTCTTTCTGTTCCTGTCCTACACCATCCCCCACGCGAACAACGAGGAAGGCCGGCGCTCCGGCAACGGCATGCAGGTCCCCTCCGACGCGCCGTACTCGAAGGAAGCGTGGCCGCAGGCCGAACGGAACAAAGCCGCCATGATCACCCGGCTCGACAAGGATGTCGGCCAGATTCTGGACCGCCTGGCGGCGCTCAAGATTGATTCCAACACCGTCGTGTTTTTCAGCAGCGACAACGGCCCGCATCGGGAGGGGGGCGTGGACCCGAAGTTCTTTCAGAGCGCAGGCCCGTTGCGGGGCATCAAGCGGGATTTGTACGAAGGGGGCATCCGGGTGCCGTTGCTGGTGCGGTGGCCGGGAACGGTGCCTGCGGGCACGGTGTCGGACCTGCCGGCGGCTTTCTGGGATTTTCTGCCGACGGCGGCCGAGCTGGGCGGCGCCAAAACTCCGAAGGAGCTGGATGGCATTTCATTCCTGCCCACGCTGCTGGGCCTGCCGCAAACCAACCGGCATGACTTCTTCTATTGGGAATTCCATGAGCGCGGTTTTCAACAAGCCGCGCGCCTGAACCACTGGAAGGGCTTGCGACTGAAACCGGACGGCCCCCTCGAGCTCTACAATCTGGCGGAGGATGTGGGCGAATCCAAGAACGTGGCGGAGCAGCATCCCGAGGTGGTTCAGCGCATCGCGGCCCGACTGGAGACCGCCCGCACGGAATCCGAACACTGGCCGCGGCAGGCGGCAAAAAAGGCGGAAAAAAACGGGAAGGAACCCTGAGGAATCGGGGCGCGGACTGTCGTTCTATTCGACCACCAGCGCGAATCCGGTTTGCCTCGGCTCGGCGCTGAGGCATTCGCGCAGAAAACACACAATCTGGTCCTGCAGGGCCCGGCACTTGGGCGTCCAGCGGCGCGCACCCAGGAGGTCCTTGACGCAACCGCGCAAACCGCGAAATCGCAGCACGCGAGGGGCGAGGGACAACTGCTGCCGCAGCTCGTGGCGGAGCCGCGGGAAGAAGACCAGCTCGAAACCGCCGCCCGATTCCCGGGCAATTTGCCGGAGGTCGGATTCGCGCACCTCGGGCGAGGCGGCCGCGTTGGAAGGCGTCGGGGGAGCGGGGCTGAAGCCTGCCAGCACTTTTTCCATCGCCTCGGCAAATTCGGCAATGGTGATGCTCAGGCGGCCCTGGTCATGCTTGAAGTAATGGAACACCGCGCTGGCCGCCTGCTCGATGAACTCCGGCCCGAAGCCGTGGTCGTCCTGACCGCTGACCTCGACGGAAATCATGTCGGGCGTGAAGGGCACCCCGCCGTCGGGCGTCTCGAAAACCAAGCAATTTTGCGCGAGTAAAATCATACCTTGCCTTCCAGTTTCTTGACCTCCTGCACAAAGTCGGTCGCCTCCTGAAACCTCCGGTAAACGCTCGCAAACCTCACGTAGGCGACCTGGTCGAGCGAGCGCAACCCATCCATCACCAATTTCCCGATGACCTCGGCCGGAACTTCCCGCTCGTACTGGTCCGTAATCTCGTTGACGATCCGCTCGACCATGTCCTCGATCACCTTCGGGCTGATGGGCCGTTTCTGGCAGGCTTTGCGCAATCCGGAGAGCAGTTTTTCTTTCGAGAATTCCTCGCGGCGTCCGTCGCGTTTGAGGACGACGAGCCCGGCGCGCTCGATTTCTTCGTAGGTGGTGTAGCGATAACCGCAAGCGATACATTGACGGCGACGACGGATGGTCGCGCCTTCGCGAGAGGCGCGAGAATCAATGACCTTATCATCCTGGCAGCCGCATTTAGGACATCGCATAGCGAGGCCACATATTGTGGCCACGCCCTTTATAAGACGCAACGGCTTGGGGTGTCAAGCGTATCCAATGCCAAAACCAAGGTTTTATCCGACCCCAACTCCGACCCCATTCAAGGCCGGGTAGAACTTGAACGACGCCTCAGTTCAGGCGCAGCCGCATGAAGCGGTTGGACTGGGTGGCTACGGCGGCCAAGTCGCGAACGGTGATTTCTTCGAGGAGGCCGAGGTCGCGGACGGATTCGATCCGAGTCCAGAGGGGGCCGGAGTTCCAAGTAATCAGGTCGGAAGAGACTTCGGCCGTGCAGGTTACGTCGTTGACGAGTTTATCCCGCGCATAGGTCATGGCCAGGTAACGGTCGTTGCCGATGTTGAGCAGGCATCCCCAAGGCAGGCCATCGGGGGGCGCCCATGTGCGACCCGGCAGGCCGAGGAAGTACTTCCACAAATTGGCGACCCGGTCTCCATCAGGCGCGGCGGCGGCGCCGCTCAGGTTGGGGTCGCTCAGCTCGGCGGCGTTGAAATAGCGGGCGCGCCACAGGTCGAAGCTTGCCATCCAGCGGGCGACCTCGATTTCGTACCAGATGGTCCCCGCATTGGTATCCACCGAGATAACCGACGAGTCTGCGGTGCCGAAGACGGGGATGGGGGTGGTGCGGGCTCCGCGGGGGTCGAGGGCCCAGACGCGGACGTGGTTGGTGCCCACAGGCAGGGTGAGCGTGAACGGAACCACCTCGGTGAGGACCGGGGCGGTGCCCCACTGGTTGCCAACCGAATCCTTGTTGGCGTCTTTCCAAACCTGGCCGGTGTTTTCCCACCAGCCGGTGGCAATCAGCAGGGCATTGCAGTCGTTGGTGAAGACTTCGCCTCGAGTCAGAGTGAGGCCGAGGGTGCACCAGCCGAGGCGGGTGGTCTTGGGTTGGAGCGTAATGCCGCCGAGGTTCACCGCGCGGTTGTCGGCATAGCCGAGGAGGGCCTTGGTGCGCGGGGTGTCCACCGTGACGCGTCCCTGGCCTGAAACGCTGAGGTCCCAGCGGAGCTGGGCGGTGTCGCTGGTGAGAACGCTGCCGGCGGGCGCCGCGGGCGGGTTGGTGAGGCCGGGGGCGTTGGGGCCCACGGCGGTGGACAGGCGGCTGACGAAGGCCAGTTTGCCCGGCACGCCCAACTGGCTGGCGCTGAAGATGCCCCAAGCGTGGGCGTTTTGCAGCAAATCCAGCTCGCGCTCGGGCGTGAGGGCCATCGTGAATTCCTGGGCGGCGGGGGCGACATCGCCGCGCCGGAACAAGTTCGCGGCGAGAAGCAGGTTTGCCATTTTGGTGGGATGCTGGCCGATTTCGAAGAAGCCGCGCACGTAACCCATGGTGACGCCCGAAACGGGATTTCCGTGACCATAGTCGAAGAGCCAGAGGCCATCCCAATCCTGAAGTCCGCCATAGGCGGCGAGCAGGAGGGGCCCTTCGGCCCCGTAGTAGTTGGGCGAGGGATGCTGGTATTCGGTGACGGTGAAGGGCTTGCCTTTGATGCGCTGGCGGGCCAGGCCGGCCAGGGTGTTGTTGTCCGAGAGGGTGTTGACCATCGAGATGTTCGGGACATACCAGTTGACCGAATCCCACGGCGTGCCGGGGAACTGCGGGTGCTGCCAGTAGGCATGGCCGTCAATGACGTCGAGCCGGCTTTGGACGGTGGCCGGGCTGTTGGCCATGATGGTGCCGAAGACCAGCCCCGGGTAGCCGAGGTTGGTGCGGAGATGGCCCACCATGGCGTCGTAGTAAGCGTACTCGAGGTCCCGCAGGAAACGGAGCCAGTCACGCCGGGCCTCGCGGGTGCCGGTGTAACCGGCGCCCGAGTAGCGCAGGTTGGGCACCGTGCGGCCCGCCAGCGAGGCGCCCGGAGGCAGGACTCCGATCTGGCCGCCGGATTGGAAGCGGACGTCGGCAAACCAGAAGGTGGCGGGTTTGTTGCCCATGGAGCCGAAGTTGACGCGGGCGTTGGTTTCGGTGGCGAGGGCCTGAAAGGTGTTGGTGAAGAACTGCCAGTTGGTGGTGAGGTTCAGGGTTTGGTAGGAGCCGAGGTTGACCCAGTCGGTGTGGGCGCGCATGATTGAGGCATCGGCGTTGGTGGCGGGGCTGGACTTGGCCCAGAAGGAAACGGTGTAGGTCTGGTTGGAGGTGAGCTTGATGCCCGTCTGGTTAAGCTGGATGTGCCAGGAAACCGAGTCGGCGTTGGTCACCATGACGCGCGCGGAGGGCAGGCCGTTGGTGAAGTCGAAGGTGCGGGTAAACCCGGCGCGGGCGGTTTCATGCTGTTCGGCGTTCCAATAGGTGAGGCCGTTGCTGAAATCGCCGTTGCGGAGGACGTTGGTGCCGAGCGGCTGGTTGACCACGTTCCAGGCCGAGAGCAGCGTCGCATCGTCGCTGTAGCGGGCGGCCAGCCACGAATTCCAGCGCGCCTGCAGGTTGGTGGCATAGCGCGCCGGCAGGGCATCCAGCGCGCCATCGAACCATTTCTGGATGATGCCGTTTTCGTTGATGATTTCAACGAAGGCCACCGCGGGGTCGCGCGCCAGGGGCAGGCCGGTGAAACGGTTGGTGGTGCCGAGGAGCTTGGTGGCATAGTCCTTTTGCAGGGCGAGGGCGGGCTCGTAGAAATACCCCAGGATGTGCTGGTCTTTCCAATCCAGGGAAGTGATCTCGGTGCCGAGGCCGTCCAGGGATCGGAACTCGCGGCCGACCAGCAGGTTGATGTCCGAATAAATCCCGTGAGCCTTTAATCGCGCGATGAGGAAGTGAAGCCGTTCGAGTTGGGCGGCGTTGAAATTGGTGCTGCGCGAACTGGTGTAGGCCAGCACTCCGCCGTTGTAGGCCCACGGCGCGTCCATGTGATGGAAGCGCACGTTGTTGACTCCAAACTTGGCCAGGCGCGCGGCGACGCCCTCCGCGTTATTGGTGGGCATGAAGGGCGAGTCGCCCGCGAAGTTGACGCCGAGGAAGCGGATTCGGGCGCCGTTGACAACAAAATGGCCATTGGCATCCACGGCGACCCAGTTGGTGCCGATGGGCGGGTTGAAAGCCGAAAAGTCGGTCACGGCGGGGGTGGCGTCATTCCAAGGTAAAATCCAGGGCACCGACTGCGCGGCGGCCGGCCCGGGAATGGCCAGGAGGAGGGCCAGCCAGAGCGACGCGGAACAGCCGCCATGAAGAAGCGGGAGGAAACGCCGGAAAACAGCGAACGAGAAGGCAGGCGAGAACTGCATAAGGATAGTATGGACGACGGTCTCAAATTGTCGAGACTGGAGAACATGGAACGCGGCGCGGGGAGGCCCCGGCGCAGGGCAAATCACCCCTCCGCGCCGCCGCGGCGAGAGCGACCCAAGCCGTGCCGGTCAGAACACCTGGGGCACGCCTTCGTCGAGAATCTTGACGTGGCGGCTGATCCCGTTTTCCGCGGCGAGCTGCCGCAGCCAGCGCGGGGGCTCGTCCATTTCCTCGAAGGAAAGTTGAAAACTGCCGTAGTGCATCGGCACCAGCCAGCGCGCGCCCAGGTCCTTGAAGACCTGGATGGCGTCGTCGGGGCCCATGTGCACACACCGGAACGATTCGGGATGATAAGCGCCGATGGGCAACAGGGCGATTTCCGGCGCGCAGGTCCTGCCAATTTCCTTGAAGCCCTCGAAATAGGCGCTGTCGCCCGCGTGGTAGATGCGCCGGCCCTGATGCTCCAGCACAAAACCGCCATAACCCCGGTGATGATCCCGCAACACGCGCGCGCCCCAGTGTTTGCTCGGGGTGAGGATGACCTTCCAGTCGCGGTGGGAAAAACTCTCCCACCACTCCAACTCGACCACGCGGCCAAAGCCCAACCCGTGCGCCAAGTCGCCCATCCCCCACGGCATGACGCCAATCTTGGGATGGGGCAGGCGCCGGAGCGTCGGTTTGTGGAAATGGTCGAAGTGAGCGTGGGTGAGCAGCACCAGGTCAATCGGCGGGAGGTGTTCGATCCGCAAGCCGGACCGCTTCAGTCGTTTGAGGAGGAAGAGCCAGTTGGCGAAGTTGGGATCAATCAGCACGTTCAGGTCGGTGAACTGCACCAGGAAGGAGGCGTGCCCGATCCAGGTGATCGCCACCTGGCCGTGGCTCAGCTTCGGGAAGACCGGTTTTCGCGACTGGCCCGTTCGCCGGGTCAGCAGCGCCTTGAGCACCATCTGCCGGAAAAACGTCCGCGGGTTGAAGTGCCGCGCGGGAGTCAGGTCCTTGAACGAGCGCGGCAGCGGTTGCCGAACCACCGGCGGGCGATAAGGTTTATGCCTGGTCATACATCACAACCCAGCTTATACTCCGACGCCCGCGGCTGAAAAAGCACAAAGCGACGGGGGAAAATCGGGGGCCGGAGGGCGGAGGTGTCACTTGATTTGGGCGCAGGGGTGATGGATGATCAGGCGCGGCCCAAACCGGCCGCGGAACTGAAAATGAGAACGAACGAATCCGACGCCGCGGCGCGGCGTTTTTTGATGGTGATGGGGATGGCTATGATAGCGACGGTGAATGCAGCAACGACTCCCGAGCGGGCGGAAGTGGAAGAACGGTACAAATGGGACTTGGGCAAGATGTACGCCTCGGGGGAGCAATGGGAGGCGCACTACCGGCAGATTGAGGGGATGGTGGCCGACTTTGCCGGGCGCCAGGGGAAGGTGGGCGCCTCCGCGGAAAGCTTGCTGAGCGCCTTGCAGCTTCGCGACCAAGTCAACATCCAGCTCGAGAAGCTTTACGCCTACGCCGCGATGAAGCGGGACGAAGACATGCGGGTGCCTTCGGCGCAGGCGCTGTATCAGCGGGCCCAGACCCTTGCCGTGAAGTGGGACGAGGCGGCCTCATGGTTCCAACCCGAGCTGCTGAAGATATCGGAGGACCAGCTCAAGACCTGGTTGAAGGAGCCGAAGCTGGCGGTGTACGGCCATTATTTTGACGATTTGCTCAGGTCCCGGGCCCACATTCTCTCGCCGCGTGAGGAGGAGCTGCTGGCGATGGCGGGGAAGGCGACGGACGCCAGCACCGACGTGTTCGGGCTGTTGAGCAACACGGAGTTGAAATGGCGTCTGGTCAAGGACCCGGAAGGGCGGGAGATCGAGATCACTCCCTCGACTTACACGGCGGCGATGCAGTCCAAGGACCGGCGATTCCGGCAGGACGCCTTTCTGGCGCTGCACCACAGCTACCTGGATGTGAAGAACACGCTGGCGGCCACGCTGGCGGGGGCGGTCCAGCGCGATTGGTTTTATGCCAAGGCGCGGAAATATCCGAGCAGCCTGGCGCGGGCGCTCGACGCGGAGAATCTGCCCGAGGGGGTGTATCACAATCTGCTCAAGACCATTGAGGCGCACCAGCGCCTGCTGCACCGGTATGTGGCGTTGAAGAAAAGGGCGCTGAAACTCCAGGAGGGGGTGCATTTCTATGATTTGTATGTGAGCCTGGTGGATGTGCCCGAGCGAACGTACAGTTTCGAGGAAGGGCGCGACCTGGTGCTGGAGGGGGTGAAGCCGTTCGGGCCCGAGTATGTGGGGGTGTATCGGCAGGCGTTTGACTCGCGGTGGATAGACGTGTTCGAAAACAAAGGCAAGCGCAGCGGCGCTTACAACATGGGGACGTATCTCTCGGCGCCGTACGTCTTGATGAATTACAAGGGCACGTTTGACCACGTCTCGACCCTGGCGCACGAGCTGGGGCACGCCGCCCAGAGCTGGTTTGCGAAGGAGAATCAGCCGCCGGTCTATTCGGGCTACCCGATGTTCACGGCCGAGGTGGCTTCGACCGCGGCGGAAATCGTGTTCAAGCAGAGCATGCTGGACCGGACCCAGGACCCGAAGGAGCGCGCCTACCTGATCAACCAGATGCTGGAGGACATGCGGGGGACGGTTTTCCGCCAGACGCAGTTTGCGGAGTTCGACCTGGCGGTCCACACCCTGGCCGAAAAGGGCGAGCCCATCACCGCCGAGGGGCTGATGAAACTTTGCCGCGAGCAGTATGTGCGCTATTACGGGCCGGACTTCGTGATTGACCCCGAGCTGGAGGTGGAATGCCTGCGCATCCCGCATTACTACCGCGGTTACTACGTGTATCGCTACGCCGACAGTTATTGCGCGGCGGCCGCCATCGCGCACCGCATCCTCAAAAAGGAGCCCGGCGTGCGCGAGCAGTGGCTCGAATTCCTCAAGACCGGCAACAGCAAGTACGCGATTGACATGCTTAAAGTGGCGGGCGTGGACATGACCACGCCCAAGCCGATCGAGGACGCGATGAGCCTGTTCGAGCGGCTGCTGGGCGAGCTGGAGCGGTTGTTGCCTTAAGCCGCGGCCGACCAGACCGGATGTTCCCGCAAGCCTCGCGCAGGCTTGCGGGGGGAGTGGCCCGGCCTACCGCGCTTCCGGCAGGCGCAGGACGGTGAGGGAGTTGCCCGGAAAACGGTGACGGAACACCGGGCCGGAGACCGGCAGGCTGGCGGTGCGCGGGGAGACTTTGGTGGGCTCGTCGAGGGAGTTTTCGTCGGTCGGGTTGTCGGAGGTGAGCACCGTCAGGCGGGCCGACCCTTTCAGCGAGCTCATGCCGGCAAGGGACAGCTCCACCTCGCGGGGTTCGGGGGCGGCGTTGACGACCTTCAGAATGAGCTCGCGCGCGGCTTCATCGCGGGTGGCGCTGGCGAACAGCCACGGGCTGGAGGGCATGGTGAAGTCGTGAATCTGGCGGCCATCGAGGAAGCACTTGACGTTGCGGCCGCGCGTTTCAATCCGGATGTCGTACCACCGGCCGGTTTCGATGCTGCCAGCGACCGAATCACTGGTGTTGCCGTCCATTTCGATGGCGTGGCGGGTGTTGCCCCATCCGCCCAGGTTCCACCAGGCTTTTTCCCGGGAATCGGCGACATTGAACAGGATGAGAAACCCTTCCGCGCCGCCGAGCTTGCGGGCTTTCAGGGTGTAGGTGTAGTCGGTCCAGGCACGGTCGCCGACGACCGCCCGGACATTCTCGCGGGCGCTGGACTGGCGCAGCGCCCCGTCCTGCACTTTCCAGTCGCCACCGCCGAGGAGTTCCCAGCCTTTTGTCCCCTGGCTGAAGTCGGACTCGAACAGCGTCTGACCGTTGCGAACGACCTTGAGGTCCTTAAACTCGGCCTGGGTCAGCCACGTGCCGACGCCGACGGCGCCGCCCGGCGCGGGCGCCTCGGCCAGGGGGGCCTCGACCGTGGTGGGGAGCACCACGTCGCCCCGGTTTCGGGCAAAGAGCTGCTGGACGTAGTAGCTGGGGATGCCGTAGGCCCGTGAGTTGTCGAAGTTGATCAGGTCGGGATTCCAGCGGCGGTGTTTGACGTGGACGAAGAGGGGGGCGTAGGCGGCCATGATGACCACGTCCGAGTTGCGCTCGAGACCGGTCATGAAAGCGGCCTCGCCGATGGCGCCCCGGAGGTTGCCCTGGCCGGTGTTGCGGGTGACGGCGTATTCACCGACAAAGACTTTGGGCCCTTTGCGATCGTAGGAGTCGTAGCGGGCGGCCTGGCGCATGAAAAACTCGGGGGTGTCGTAATAATGCTCGTCAATGATGTCCGGCATGGGGTTGGTGGGATACCCGCCCCAGACATTGGCGATAAGCTGGATTTCGGGATAGCGCGCTTTGATGGCGCGGTGGAACAGGGGCCAGCGTTCGGCGTAGGCGCGTCCGCCGTTTTCGTTGCCAATCTCGAGATATTTCAAGTTGAACGGCTGCGGGTGGCCGTGTTTGGCGCGCAGGGCGCCCCAAGTCGAGGACACGGGCCCGTTGGCATATTCGATTGCGTCCAGCGCATCCTGAACGAACTCTTCCATGCGGTTCAAGGGGACGTTTTCCTTGTGGGACATGCCCACATTGATACAGAAGAGCGGCTCGGCGTTGAGGTCGCGGCTCAGTTGGAGATATTCGTGGTAGCCGAGGCCATGGGTGGCCCAGTATTGCCAGATGTTCCACTGCGTGCGCCGCTCAGCCAGCGGACCAATGGTCTCCTTCCAGCGATACGCCTCCTTCATGGTGTCTCCCTCCACCCAGCACCCTCCCGGAAAGCGCACAAACGCCGGTTGCAGCTCGGCCAGCATTTCGGCCAGATCGGGCCGCAAGCCATTGGGGCGGTTTTTCCAGGTCTGGCGCGGGAACAACGACACCATATCCAGCCAGAAGGTTCCGGGCTGGCTGGCGGTAATCACCAGCCGGGCCTCGCGGTCGGTGCCCTGGGCGTGGAGCGTCGCCTTGAAAGGCTTCCAATCCGCGCCCAAACCTTTGATGGCGTCGCGCGCCATGACTTTGCCATCCGCGGTTTCAAGCTGGACGGTCAGGGCGCCCTTGAAGCCGGGCGCGCACCGCGCCGCCAGCGAGAGATCGTAAATTTCCCCGCTTTTGACGGGCACGCCCCAGTAACCGTGGTTGGCCACGCCGGCGGCGCCCTGGGGCGGCACGCACGTGAGGGTCACCCGCAGGTTGCGCAGGTTGCGGGTGCGAGCGGGGTCGGCCGCCCAAGGGCGCTCGCAAGTGACCGCGACGGACGCCTCGGCGCCGCCGCGCTCGACCACGGTCCAGTGATCCGGCTGGTCCGACTCCTCGAAGGATCGGTTGCGGAGCAATTCGGCGTAAAGCCCGCCGTCGGCGCTGAGGTTGATGTCTTCAAAGAAAATGCCCCACAAGGTTGGCGCAACCCGGTGAGCCGGTTGATTGGCCCGGACGGTGATGCGGGCGGGCGTTTCCGCCGCGGCGAAGAAAAGACCGGCGAAGCACCACAAGGTGACCTGAAATACAAGCTTTCTCATGACCGGGAGAATGCCAGCCTCGAGCCCGGCTTGGCAACCGGTTTGGCGCCGGGAGTTGTCAAAGGAGCTTCCCAATCCCCTCCGAGGGGTTATATTGCATCTGTGAGATGGGGCGTGGTTCATGCGAAGGATCAGTGCCGCGCCAGCCTTCTCCGCAACCTGGAGTTTTTTTTATGGCTGAAACGAATGTGACACCGCCCGCACGTAAATCCCGGAAGTGGCTGCGCATCCTGGCCGTGTTGGTGGCAGGGGTCGTGGTCTTGCTCGGGGCGGGCTATTTCTTTGTGACCAGCGCGTTTTTCCTCAAGAGTGTCGTGCTGCCGAAAGTCAGCGCGGCGGCCGGGGCGGAAATCACGGTCGGCGGCGCCTCGGTCAGCCCGTTTTCGCAGGTGGTGCTGCGCCAACTCAAAGTCCAGCCCAAGGGGCACGAACCGCTGCTGACGGCTGAGGAAGTGGTGGTGCGTTATGATCTCAAGGCAATCCTCGGCGGCAACATGAAGGTTGAGCTGGTGTCCGTGTCGGCGCCGGTGGTCCAACTGATCGTTCAACCGGACGGCAAAAGCAACCTGGACCCGCTGCTCGAGGCGGGGACGGCTGCGGAGAAGACGCCCGAGCCGCCGGGGGCGGAGGGCGGCAAGCCGCTTCAGGTGGCGTTGAGCAAACTGGCGATTCAGGAGGCCACCGTGCGATATGTTCAGCTTTATCCAGGGGGCCATCGCGACACGGTGGAGTTGTCCAAGGCGGGTGTGACGGTGGAGAATGTGGCCAATGGCCGGACGGGAAAGCTGGCGCTCGAGGCGGACCTCCAGGCGCAGTTTAATCCGCCCGCGCCGGCGACCAACGGCAGTCTGCAAGGCAAAGTCTCCGGCCAGTTCAGTCTGGCGCTGGCGGAGGACCTCAAGCCGGCGGGATTGCAAGGCAACGCCAGCTTTACGGTGTCCCAGGCAGGCGGGATGCTCGCCGGCCTGAGTCTTTTTCGCGCGACACTTGAGAGTGAAGTGTCGGCGACCGAGGTGAAGCAACTGGCGCTGCGCTTTCACCAGGGGCAGACCCAGCTCGGGGAAGTGCTGGTCAGCGGTCCCTTCGCTCTGGCGAAGACCGAGGGGCGGCTGACCGTGGCGGTGGTGAACATAGACCGCAATGTGCTGAATCTGGCGGCGGCCGGCAGCGGTCTGCAGTTCGGGCCGACGGTCATCAACTCGACCAACGAGCTGGTGATTGCCAAGGGTGGCGCCAGCATTGGGGCCTCCGGCCGGTTCAATCTCAACCGGCTGCAAATGACGCTGGCCGGGCAGACCACGCCTTCGCTGGATTTCAGCGCGGACTACGATGTGTCGGTGGATGCGGAGGGGGGCAATGCGTTGCTGCGCGCGTTCAACTTGCGTGGCGTGCAGGAGCAGCAGGTGTTTTTGACCGGCAGCCTTACCAGTCCGATGGCGTTCGCGTGGGGAACAGCCGGCGGCAATGCGGGAGATGCGGCGTTAAGCGTTCTGGTGACGAATTTCAACCTCGCCGGGTGGCGGGCCTTTCTTGGCGAGGTGGCACCGGCGGGAGTCGTGAATGCGGGGCTGCGCCTGGCCTCCGCCCAAAGCGGCAAGGAACTGGCTTTTGAAGCGGACAGCGGCATCCAGGATTTGACGCTGCGGTTCGGGAGCAATGAGCTGGCGCGGGCGTTCGTCAAATTGCGCGCGCGGGGGAAGGCGCTGGAATTTGACCAATACACCGTGCCGGAGTACCGCCTGGAGGCCGGTCATCTGAACCAGCCTTTCCTGACGGTCGCCGGCACAACCAGCTATCGGGCCTCGACGGAAGCGGCCGAAGCGCAGGTCAAGGGCCGGTTGCTCTTGGCGCGGGCAGCGGACGCGTTGGGCATGCCGGACCTCAAACTCGCTTCCGGTGAAGCGGATTTGGATTTGCGCCTGGAGCAGACAAAAGGGAAGCAGACCGTGGCCGGCACGGCGGCAGTGAAGGAGGTCACCGGGACGCTGGCGGGCAGTGCGCTGGAGGCGTTTTCGGCCAACGCCGACCTGGCCGCCGAGATGACAGCGGACGAATTCCAACTGCGCAACCTGGCGGGCAAGGTGGCCCAAGGGGGCCGGCCCGGCGGCGACTTTGTCATTTCGGCAACCTACAACTTCACGAACTCGAACGCGCGATTCAGCGCCCGGTTGAAGGATTTCAACCAGAATGCGCTCGGGCCGTTTCTCCAGCCCTATCTGGAAGGCCGGCGGTTGGCGAGCGTGGCCATCAACGGCGAGGCTGCGGGCGAGTATCACGCGGTTTCGGGGGGACGGTTCAGCGCGGACATGACGCTGACCAATCTGGTGGTGACGGATTCCAAGAGCGCGGGGCGGCCGGCCCCGCTGGAGGCCGGCCTCCAACTGCGGGCGGGCTGGAGCAACCAGGTGGCCCGAATCGAACAGGCCCGGCTCGGGCTCACGCCCACGCCGCGCGCCACCAACGAAGTGGTGATGACGGGCCATCTGGACCTGTCGAACACCAACGCCATGACCGGACGCCTCCTCCTGACGGCGGAATCGCTGGATTTTACGAAGTATTATGACCTGTTCATGGGGGGCGAGGGCGCGGCGGCGTCAAGCGCCCCGACGCCGGCTCCGCCGAGTCAACCCGCCCCGCCCGCCGCGGGCCCCTCGGAGCCGGTCAAGCTGCCGGTCCGGGATTTCGTAACCGAACTAAGCGTCAAATCGCTGTATTTGCGCGAAGTGGTCATCACGAACCTGCAGGCCAAGGCCGCGATTGATGGCGGCAAAATCGTCCTGAAACCGGCCAGCCTGGTGCTCAACGGCGCGCCGGTGAACAGTTCGGTGACTTTGGACCTCGGGGTGCCGGGTTACCGGTACGACCTTGCATTCCGCGGCGACAAGGTGCCGTTGTCGCCGCTGGTAAACTCCTTTGTGCCGGAGCGGAAGGACCAGCTCAAGGGGACGGTGACCGCCGCGGCGGACATCGCGGGTGTGGGCACGACGGGCGCCCAGCTCCAGAAGACGCTGGCTGGCGGCTTCCACTTTGATGCGACCAACCTGGACCTGGCGATCTCGGAACTCCGTTCGCCCTTGTTGAAGACGCTCATCAATGTCATCGCGGTGGTGCCGACCGTGGTCAAGAATCCCAAGGCGGGCCTGGGTTCGCTGGCCGGCGCTCTGCTGGGGGGCGGGCCGGGGGGCGGGGGCGGCGGCTGGATGGACGAGTTAAGCCGGTCGCCCATCAACCTCATCCGGGCCGGGGGCAGCATTCGTTCGGGGCGGATTGACCTGACCAACGCCGTGGTTCAGAGCCCCGCGTTTGAAGCGGAGACCCGCGGCACGATTGACATCGCCACCGAGTTGACCAACTCGCCCATCCGTTTTCCGCTGAGTGTGTCGGTCGAGCGCTCGCTGGCCGACCGGGTCAGCCTGGTGCCGCCCGGCACGCCCACCAACGTGGTGTACGTGCGGTTGCCCGATTACGTCACCATCGGCGGGACCCTTGGTGAGCCCAAAACCGATATCAACAAGCTCGCGCTGGCGGGGACGGCCTTGCAGCAGTTTGGCGGCAAAATCCCCGGCGTGGACCCGAAGACGGGCAATCTGATTCAGAATCTTGGAGGCATGCTGACCGGGAGGCCCGCCGGTGGCGGGGCAACCAATGCCGCGGCGGCAACGGCAACCAACGTCCCAAGCCAGGCGGCTCCGGCCAATGTGATCCAGGGTCTGAGCGGGCTGCTGGGGGGCGGCCGGCCGGCCACAAACGCGCCGGGCGCGACCAATGCTCCCGCCACGAATCGTCCGCCCCCGCCCAACCCGCTTGACTTTCTGCGGCGTTCGAAGTAATCGCCCACTTTCAACTTGGTCCATTACGGAAGCCTTATGCAACGCGTCACCGATTATTTGCGTCAAAACCAGGCCCGCTTTGTCCGCGAGCTGTGCGATTATGTCCGGTTCCCGAGCGTCTCGGCGCAGCCCAAGCATCAGGCGGACCTGAAGGCCTGCGCCCACTGGCTGGCGAAGCATTGCCAGGCCTTCGGCCTGCAGGCGCGGGTTTATCCGACCGCGCGCCATCCCATTGTCGTGGCGCGGACGCCGGGCGCGCGCCAAAAGCGGGGGGGCCGTCCGCATTTCGTGGTGTATGGCCACTACGATGTGCAGCCGCCCGAGCCATTTGAGTTATGGCAGTCTCCGCCGTTTGAACCGCGCCTGAAAGGGGGCGCGTTGTATGGGCGGGGAGCCAGCGACAACAAGGGCCAGCACCTGGCGCATCTCAAAGCGGTCGAGGCTTACCTGGAAACGGGGACGGAGCTGCCGTGTGACATCACCTTCGTCATCGAGGGTGAGGAAGAGGTGGGCAGCACCAGTCTGGAGGGGTTTCTCAAGCAGCATCGGTCGGAGCTGGCGTGCGACGCGGTCATTGTTTCGGACACGGGCATGCCCACGCCCAAACACCCGGCGCTGACTTACGCCCTCCGCGGAATCGCCGCTTACGAAGTGATTGTTCATGGCCCGGCGCGAGACCTGCACTCGGGCATCTTCGGCGGGTCGGTGGACAACCCGGCGATGGTGCTGTGTCAAATTCTGGCCCAACTGCGGGACAAGAACGGGCGCATCACCATTCCCGGCTTTTATGATGATGTGCAGCCCCTGTCCGCATACGAGCGCCGGCAGTTCAAGCGCCTGCCCTTCAACGAGCGCGAATACCGCAAGTTCCTCGGCGTGCCGCGTTTGTTTGGCGAGCGCAGCCACACGCCGCTGGAGCAGCGGTCGGCGCGTCCGACCCTGGAGATCAACGGCCTGACCAGCGGGTATCAGGGGGAAGGCAGCAAGACCATTGTGCCGGCATGGGCCCGGGCCAAGATCACGACCCGGCTGGTGCCCAATCAAAAGCCGGCGCGGATCATCAAGCTGGTGCGGGACTACCTGGCCAGGCTTTGCCCGCCCACGGTCCGCCTGGAGATCAAGACCGGGCACGGCGCGGAAGCTTACTGGGTGTCGCCGACAGGGCCGGATGCGCGGGCGGCGTTGCGGGCGTTGAAAACGGCGTTTGGGTGCGAGCCCGTGCTGGTGCGGGAGGGCGGGTCCATCCCGATCGTGAACCAGTTCAAACGGGTGCTGCGGGCGGACACCTTGCTGCTGGGGCTGGCGTTGCCGGATGACAATGCCCACTCGCCGAACGAAAAATTTGACCTGGGCTGTTTTGCCAAAGGCCAGAGGATGAGCGCCTGTCTGTGGCAGGAACTCAGCGCCGTGCGGCGGCGCTAACGCGGCAGGCCTATCGGGAAGGGCGGCGCAAGGTGGGGCCGGACGCCAGGCTCTGCGAGCGGGCGGCGGCGGCCACAAGGGCCGGCTTCAAGCTCCATTCCTCCCCCCATTCAGCCAGCGCGAGGGCGAGGCATTCGACCGGCAGGCCAACCACATTGCTGTAAGACCCGACGATTCGCTCGATGATCATCTCCCCGTGCTCCTGGATGGCATAAGCGCCGGCTTTATCGAGGGGATTGACCCGGGCGAAGTACTGGCGGATGTCGGCGGCGCTGAGCTTTTTGAATGTCACGGCGGTTTCGTCGCACACGATTTTTTGCCGGTGCTGGCGCAGGTGCATGAGGCAGAGAGCAGTCACCACCTGATGCGTTGTGCCCTGCAGTCGGGCCAGCATCTGACGCGCCTCGGCCAGGGTGGCCGGCTTGCCGAACAGTTCGGTCCTCCTGTAAACGAGGGTATCGGCAGCCAGGACCAGGGCGTCCGGATACTGTTTGGCGGCGATCCGCGCTTTGCGGTAGGCGTTGACTCGGCAGAGTTCGCGCGCCGTGAAATCCTCGTGGTGCAGCTCGCCGATTGCGGTGGGCACCACGCGAAACTCGAGTCCCATCTGGCGCAGGAGCGCCTCGCGGCGCGGGGAGGCGGAGGCCAGGATCAACAAATGTGCGTTCATGCAGCCCGCTCAGGGCATCGGGGGCGGCATCAGGCGATTCCAACGCCGCCATCCACGGCAGGATAATCGCGGCGGGCGCCCGACGGCAAGCGGAATTTGGGCGCAATTTGGGCGCGCGTTGCGGCCCGATGCGAATCCGTCCGGAGCAGGGCGGAAACGCGAGCTGCCGGGGGCCGTTCGTTGTGTCGCATTTTTTTCTTATTGCCCCTGCGCAGCGCGTCCGCTAGCGTCGAGCCGGTTCGTTTCGCCGGTTGCCCGGCTTGAACGCGGGACGGAACAACGCGGGTTTGGACCGCAGCCTGCGGAGCCTTCAGGGGCCGGGCGCGCGGCGATGGTTTACGCCGTTCCGGGATCGCAGCATTAAATTACTGAACACATAACGCTAAACGTTACCTATGAGCACCACCCTGTATTTGCAACTAAGCGCGCTGATGTTTATGGAATACGCCGTCTGGGGGGCGTGGATGCCCGTGCTGGCCGCCCGTTTGCTCGGCCCGCTGCAGATGAGCGGGAAGCAGACGGGTTGGATTTACGCCACCCTGCCGCTGGCGAGCATGATCACCCCGCTGCTGGCGGGGCAGTTGGCGGACAAATACGTGGACACCCGCTGGATTCTGGCGGCGTGCCATGCCATCGGCGTGCTGCTGCTGTTTGTCGCGTCCCGCACCAGCAAATTCAAGCCGCTCTTCCTGGTCATGCTGGGCTACTCGGCTTTATATGCGGCCACGATTCCGCTGGTGAATTCCCTGATGTTCAGCCACCTGACCGACCCCGGCAAACAGTCGCCGGGCATTTTCATCTGGGCGCCGGTGGCCTGGGCGCTGGTGGGTTACGCGCTGACGGGCTGGCGCAATTTGCGCAAGGGTGAGGGAGACGGGAGCGACTGTCTGAAGTTTGCGGCGATTTTGTCCGTGGTGATGGCGCTGGTTTGCATCGTTCAGCCGGCGACCCCGCCGAAGGGTGGGGAAGGCGTGCCCATCCTCAAGGCGCTTTCCATGATGTCGAACCCGACGTTCGCGGTGTTCATCATTGTGTCGCTGGTGGTGGCGGGCATGATGCAGTTCTACTTCCTCGGAACGGCGCGGTTCCTGCAGGACATGGGCGTGTCGGCAAAGAACGTGCCCGGGATCATGGGCATTGCGCAGGCGGCGCAGGCGCTGGCCACCTTGTTCCTCCTGGGGTTGTTTTTCAGCAAGCTGGGTCCCAAATGGACGCTGACGATCGGCGCCCTGTCGTGGTTGTTGCTCTACGTTGCCTACACGATCCGGGCTCCCAAGGGGGTCTTGGTTGCCTCCCAGGTGTTCCATGGGCTGGCCTATGTCATGTTTATGATCGCCGGCCAGATGTATGTGAACGCCGTCGCCCCCGCCGAAATTGTCGGCTCGGCGCAAGCGCTGATCATCCTGGTCACCACCGGCATCGGCTTGTTCCTCGGGACGCAGGTGGCGGGCATTGTGATGGACCGCTCCTTGGTGGAGGGGAAATTCAACTGGAGCAAGGTGTTCTTGGTGCCGCTGATCGCCACGGCGGCAGGGGTGCTGGCGCTGGTGGTGGTGAAGTTTTGAGGCGGGCGGCCCTGGCCGGGCCCCCCTGCTGAAAACCCCGGTCTGGCCCGGCGCCTCGCGCCGGCCGGCCGCCCGGGGAGGCGTCAGCCCCCGCCGGGTGACGAGGTTTTATGGACCGAATGATCCGCCTGAGGCTGTTCACGATGATGGTCCTCCAGAGTTTTATCTGGGGGACGTGGATGCCGCTGGTGTATGGGTATTTGCCGAGTCTGGGGTTTTCGCCGCTGCAGCAGTCGTGGATTTTGAACGCGTTCCCCCTCGCCGCGATTGCGGGGATGTTTTTCAGCAACCAGTTTGCGGACCGGAATTTTGCGGCGGAGAAGTTTCTGGCATTCAGTCACCTAGTGGGCGGGGTGGCGATTGCGGGGCTGGCCTTTACCCGCTCGTTCTGGCCGTTCTTCGGTCTGATGCTGGCGCATTGCCTGCTTTATGTGCCGACCATGTCCATCTGCAACTCGATCACGTTCGCGCACATCAAGGACGCCCAGAAGGAGTTTGGGCTGGTGCGGATGGGGGGCACCATCGGGTGGATTCTGGCTGCCTGGCCGTTTACGTTCATTCTGGTGGACTGGGACAAAGTCCACGCGGAAAATCCGCAGGGAATTGTGGCCTGGCTGGGAACGGTGCTCAGCAGCGGGTTGACCGGGCCGGCACTGCACCAAGCCACCCGCTGGACTTACATCGTGGCGGCCCTCGCCTCGTTGATCATGGCGGCCTACAGCCTGACGCTGCCGCATACTCCGCCAAAGCGGGGCGGGGAAGCGGGGGAAAAGCTGGCGTGGCTGGAGGCGCTCAAGCTGCTGCGGCATCGGTTTCTGCTGGTTCTCTGGATCATCACCTTGGTGGACTCGTTCGTGCTCTACTGCTACTTCAACTGGACGGCGTCCTTCCTGGGCACGCCCTCCTCGGCGGGGGGGCCCGGCATCCCGGGAAACTGGATCATGCCGGTCATGTCCATCGGGCAGGTGATGGAAATTCTGACGATGCTCGTCCTGGGGATGACGCTCAAACGGCTGGGCTGGCGGGCGACCATGCTCGTCGGCATTCTGGGTCATACGCTGCGTTTTGCCGTGTACGCCTTTTTTCCGCAGCACAAGGAGCTCATCATCCTGGTCCAGCTCGTCCACGGCATTTGCTACGCCTTCTTCTTTGCGACCGTTTACATCTTTGTGGATGCCTGTTTTCCGAAAGATACGCGGGCCAGCGCTCAAGGCCTGTTCAACATGATGATCTTTGGTTTCGGCTACATCGCGGCGAATTTCATCTGCCCCTGGCTGAAACAGTCCTTCTTTACTCGCGGGGATATCACGGACTACCGCTCGCTCTTCCTGGTGCCTGCCGTCATCTCGCTCGTTGCGGCGGCGGCCCTGGCCTTGCTGTTTCATCCGCCCAAAGCCTTGGGAACCCAAGCCGCCGGGGCGCCGGGGCGCTGAGGTCGCTTCGTCTCAACCCGAAATCTTCCGGATTTGTTCGTCGGACCGCAGCGCTGCCAGCAGTTGGGCCACCGTCTGGGTTTGCCCCGGCAGCACCAGGTCCGGCAGAATTTCGGCCAGGGGCGCCAGGACGAAACGGCGGAGGTGCGCCCGGGGGTGGGGCAAAGTCAGCTCGGGGGTGTTGCGCCGTTCGGCGCCAAAGGCAATTAAATCCAGGTCCAACGGCCGCGGTTCGTTCAAGACCCGTTTGGGCTTGCGGCCAAATGCCTTCTCCAGGTCCTGAAGTTTGGCCAGCAGCGATTCAGGCGACTCGGCCGGAAGCGGCGTGAGGGCGACGACAGCATTGACAAAAGGCGGCGAGCCGGGGGGGCAATCCACCGGCGCGGTTTCCCACAGGGAAGAAACGCGCAGGGGAGCAGCGGACAGTTCGGCGAGGCGGCCGATGGCCTCGCGCACCTGACGGCGCGCGTCGCCCTGGTTGGACCCCAGCGCGATGATGGCCAGACCCGTGGTCATGCGGAGCCCCCGCTCCCGGGCGGTCATTTCAAGCCCAGGACGTCCTGCATGTCGTAGAGCCCCGGTTTCTGGCGAACCACCCATTGGGCCGCACGGAGGGCGCCGTTGGCAAACGTTTCGCGCGAGGACGCTTTGTGGGTCAGTTCGACCCGCTCGCCGGTGGCGGCGAAGATGACGGTGTGCTCGCCCACCACATCCCCGCCCCGGATGGAGTGAACGCCGATCTCGGCCGCCGTGCGCTCTCCGACAATCCCTGATCGTCCGTGCCGGGCAACGCGGTCGTATTGTTGCTGGCGGACGGCGGCCAGGATTTCGGCCAGCGTGCGCGCCGTGCCGCTGGGGGCGTCGCGCTTGAGCCGGTGGTGCATTTCAACGATTTCGAGGTCAAAGGCCGGCCCGAGCACCTCCGCCGCTTTCCGGGTCAGCCAGAACAGCGTGTTAACGCCGGTGGAGAAGTTCGAGGCCAGCACCATGGGGATGGCGGCGCTGAAGCGGGTGATGGCCGAGCGGTCTTCGTTGGAATGGCCGGTGGTGCCGATGACCATGGCCTTGCGGTGCTCGGCGCAGAGGGCAGCCAGGCCGGGCGTGGCGGTGTGGGTGCTGAAATCAATCACCACATCCGCCTGGTCAATCACCGTCCGGATGTCGTCCCCCTGATCCACCTGGGCGGCGACCTGGACTTCCGGGTGATGGGGGGCGCAGGCGAGCAAGGCGCGGCCCATGCGCCCCTTGGAACCGTTGATAATGACTCGAGTCATGGCTGTTTTCTGCTGGAGCGTCCGTTGGTGCGAAGCGCGGTTTAGCGGAGGACGCCACAGGCCTGGAGGGTGGCCTGCAGGACCTGCCGGTTTTTGGGGTTCATGGGGACCAAGGGCAGCCGGTACTCCTCCTGGATCAGGCCCATCATGGCCAGCGCCGCTTTCACGGGCACCGGGTTGGTTTCGATGAACAAATCCTTGAACAACGGATAATACTTCCGATGCAAGTTCATCGCGCCGCGGAGGTCGCCCCGGGCGAACGCCCTCACCATTTGAGCGACCTGGCGCGGGATGACATTCGAGGCGACGCTGATGACGCCCTGAGCCCCGACGGCCATGAAGGGCAGCGTCAGCGCGTCATCCCCGCTGAGAATCTCGAACTTGGGTCCCAAGGCGGCGCGGAGCTGGCTCACCCGGTCGGGGTTGCCGCCCGCCTCCTTGATTCCGATGATGTTGGGGCAGGCTTGGGCGAGGCGCTTGACGGTGTCCACGCCGATCTCGACGCCGCACCGGCCGGGGATGCTGTAAAGGATGATGGGCAGGCGCGTCTTGCGGGCCACCTCGCGGAAATGCTGGAAGAGGCCCTCCTGGGTCGGCTTGTTATAGTAGGGCGCCACCTGCAGCGACCCGTCCGCGCCGGCCTTCTCGGCGCGTTCGGTCAGGTGCACGGCCTCACTGGTCGAGTTGCCCCCCGTGCCGGCCAGCACCTTGATTTTCCCCGCGGCGAACTTGACCGCCAGGGCGATGATGTGGATGTGCTCCTCGTAATCCACCGTTGGCGATTCGCCCGTGGTGCCGACGGGGACAATTCCGTCCACGCCGCCTTTGACCTGGGCTTTGACCAACCGCTCGAGCGCGGCCTCATCCAGTTGCCCGTTTTTGAACGGCGTCACAATCGCAGTATAGGTTCCAGTAAACATGACTATTCCTTTGCCAAATCGGCGGCCCACGGTAGCGAAAAGCGGCTGCTTGGCCAGTCAAAAAACCGGGCCGCGGCCAGGGCTTATGACCCAAAATGCCTGATTTCCGAAGCGCCACTGCCGGAGGGTGGCAGCCGTCGGACGGAAAGAACGAGGCGTGGGCCCCGGCCAATCGCTCCGTCACGCGCTGACGGGGGCAGCGGTTCCGTCCGGGGCCTCAAGCCGGGTTGGCGGAATGTCCAACGGGGTTTCGCGCTCGAATTTGACGTACAGGACCGGCAGCAGAACCAGGGTGAGAAAGGTGGAGCTGAGGATGCCGCCAATGACCACGGTGGCGAGCGGGCGCTGCACCTCGGCGCCCGGCCCGGTGGCCACGGCCATGGGCAGAAAGCCGAGGCTGGCCACGAAGGCGGTCATGAGCACCGGCCGCAGGCGGGTGAGCGCTCCCTGAAAAACCGCTTCCCCGATGGAG
>JARKQH010000040.1 GCA_029974925.1 Verrucomicrobiota bacterium | reverse complement strand
GATTATGGCACGGGCCTTCGGCCCTCGTGTGGCGTTGGCATTCCGTTCTGGGGCGTTGCCCCAGGCTGGTATGAGGCCGCGCCGTTGGCGCTGGCCACCGCCGTGCATCTCAGGGCCAAAGGCCCGGTCCATGCCAGCATGGGGCATCGCCCCATGTTGCGGGCACCGCCCCACGTCTGGCCACCGTCGTGCATCTCAGGGCCAAAGGCCCGTTCCATACCAGCATGGGGCATCGCCCCATGTGGGGCACCGCCGTGCACCTCAGCGCCAAAGTCCCGTTCCAAACCAGCATGGGGCAACGCCCCATGTGGGGCATCGCCCCACGCCCCGGACACAACACGTCCCCGAGCGCCAACGGCGCGACCCATCCGTTCACCGCATGGGGTCGGCCGTGGCGGATGTGGGTTGCGCGGGATTATGGCACGGGCCTTCGGCCCTCGTGTGGCGTTGGCATTCCGTTCTGGGGCGTTGCCCCAGGCTGGTATGAGGCCGCGCCGTTGGCGCTGGCCACCGCCGTGCATCTCAGGGCCAAAGGCCCGGTCTATTTGGGTGGCCCCGCCCAGACCGCCGGGGCCGGGATTTTATTGACGTGACCCGGAACAGCCGGCCGGTAAACTGGTGTTCATCAACAACCCATGAGCAGCCCGGCCTGCAGCCTGAACGACCGGCCGCCGATTTCCGTACAAACCAATCTGGCCTATCTGGTGCCGATTTGCCTGGTGGCGACGCTGGGAGGGCTGCTCTTCGGGTATGACACGGGGGTGATCTCCGGCGCCATCGAACCCATGACCGCCCGCTTCGGCTTGAGCGACGTCATGAAGGGTTGGGCCTCGGGTTGCGTGTTGATCGGTTGCGCCACGGGGGTGCTGGTCGTGGGGCCGCTCTCGGACCGCTTCGGCCGGAAACTGGCCATGTTCCTCGCCGCGGCGATGTTCCTCAGCTCGTCGGTCGGGACGGCGCTGCCCCGGGACATCTGGACCTTCATCCTGTTTCGGTTCATTGGCGGCGTGGGCATCGGCATCGCCTCCCTTTCCACACCGATGTACATCGCCGAAATCACCCCGGCGCACCTTCGCGGCCGGATGGTGGCGGTCAACCAGATCGCGATTGTGAGCGGCATCGCCATCACCGCGTTCGTGAATTATTTCATCGCCCATTCCAGGGGCGACTCCTCGAACCCGGAGGTGCAAGCCTGGCTCACCCACACAGGCTGGCGCTGGATGTTCGCCACGGGCATCGCGCCGTCGCTGCTGTTCGGCCTGTTGTTGTTCCGCATTCCCGAAAGCCCCCGGTGGCTGGCGGAGAAACGGCGCGAGCCGGAGTCGCTCGAAATCCTGCGCAAAGTGGGCGGGGCCGCCTTTGCGGAGCGGGAGTTTCAATCCATCCAGGCGAGCCTGGCGGGCGAACAAGGCACGTGGCGGGAATTGTTTTCACCCCGATTGCGGGTGCCGCTGTTGCTGGGCATCGCGCTGGCCATCCTCCAGCAGGTGACCGGCATCAATGTCTTCCTCTATTTTGGCGCCACCATTTTCAAAAGCCTCAGCGCCGCCACGGGAGTGGACGCCGGCCTGCTCCAGCAGGCCATCATCAACGGCGCCTGCGTGGTGTTCACCCTCATTGCCATCGCCACGGTGGACCACTGGGGGCGCAAACCGCTCATGCTCATCGGCAGCGCGGGCATGGGCGCGAGCCTGGTCGCCATGGGCATCATGGCCCAGCGGATGACCGACCCCGCCGCGGCCGGCGGCTGGATGCTTTTCTTCATCCTCCTCTACATCGCCTGTTTTGGCCTGTCGGTCGGCCCGGTGGTCTGGGTGATTCTCTCGGAAATCTTCCCCACGGCCGTGCGCGGCCGGGCCCTGGGCCTGGCCACCTTCTTCCTGTGGATGGCCGATTACGCGGTGACCCAAACCTTCCCCATCCTGGACGCCAGGGACTCGTGGTTCGTCCGCCACTTCAACCATGCCTTCCCATTCTACGTTTACGCGGCCTTTTGTGGCGTGCTCATCCTCCTGGTCTGGCGCAAAGTGCCGGAAACCAAAGGCCGGTCGCTCGAGGAAATCGAGCGGTTCTGGGGGCGGAAGCGCCCTTGAACTGAATCTTTTCACCCGTCGAACCCTGCAATCATGAACTCGCGACAACGACTCCAAACCGTTTTGGAACACCGGCAACCCGACCGCGTCTGCGTGGATTTTGGCGCCACCTTTGTCACCGGCATGCACGTCAGCGTCGTGCACCGGTTGCGGCAACGGCTGCTGGGCGACCCCGCCTGGCGGGTCAAGGTCAACGAACCCTACCAAATGCTCGGCGAGATTGACGACGAGCTGCGCGCCGCCCTGGGCATTGACGTCATCGGCGTGCTGCCGCGCAAATCCATTCTCGGGACGCAGCCCCGGGATTGGAAACCCTTCACCCTGCCGGATGGCACCCCCTGCCTGGTCCCGGGCGCGTTCAACGTAACGCCCGCCCCGGACGGCGGATGGTACATGTACCCGGAAGGCGACACCACGGTCGCCCCCAGCGCCCACATGCCGGCGGGCGGCTACTTCTTCGATGCCATCGTCCGCCAGGAACCGCTCGAAGAGGACAAACTCAACCCGGCCGACAACCTCGAGGAGTTCGGACCGCTGGGCCGCGAGGACCTGGCCTATTTCGAAACCATGAAACAATGGTTCGCCCAGCGGAGCGAGTTCGGGACGACTCTGGTCATCCCCGGCGCCGCCTTTGGCGACATCGCCCTGGTGCCGGCCCCTTTCCTGAAACACCCCAAGGGCATTCGCGATATTGCCGAGTGGTACATTTCCACCAAAACGCGGCCCGCTTATGTCCAGGCCGTGTTCGAAAAACAGTGCGAATTCGCGCTGCAAAACCTTAATACCCTCATTGACCTCTTTGGCGACCTCGTCCAGGTCGCCCTCATCACCGGCACCGACTTTGGCACCCAGCACGGGCTGTTCATCTCGGTCGCGGATTATCGCAAATTGTTCAAACCCTTCCACCAGGCCGTCAACGACCTCATCCACCGCCGCACCGGCTGGAAAACCTTCATCCACAGTTGCGGTTCGGTCTATCGCTTGATTCCCGAATTCATCGAAGCGGGGTTCGACATCCTCAATCCCGTGCAGTGCTCGGCCGCCGAGATGGACGCCGTGCGGCTCAAACGCGAGTTTGGCAAGGACCTGGTGTTCTGGGGCGGCGGCGTGGATACGCAGAAAACCCTGGCTTTCGGCACGCCGGACCAGGTCTATGCCGAAGTCCGCCAGCGCATCGAAATCTTCAACGTGGACGGCGGCTTTGTCTTCAACGCCGTCCACAACATCCAGGGCAACACCCCCATCGAAAACGTGGAGGCGATGTTCCGCGCCCTGCGCGACAGCGCCGCCGGGGCCTGACGCCCTCGCCGGGGGAAATCGGCGCCAACAGAAAACCCGCCGTGGCGAGCGCCAGCCCCATCAGCACCCGGTTCCGCCGCTGGCGCCGGATGGCCGCGCGGGCCGCGGCCGGTTCAGACCAGCAGCTTCTTCACGTCTGACATGAAGACGGGCAGGTAGGACTCGCCCAAATGCTGCGCGTCATCCGAAAGCGCCCGGTCGCACCCGGCGCGCGCAAGGCAAGGCCGAACCTCGAGCATGAGCTTGCGGACCTCGGACGCCTGCAGCATCGAGTCCAGCGCGTGCAGTTCCGGGTCGTTCAGCCGCAGCCAGATTTGCTCCAAGGCCCGGAATAGAGGCGGCCAGGTTACCCATTTGGGAGGAGGTTGCCCGCCTCGATGGAGCAACTGCCACCAGGCGTCTGGTTGCAGCCAGTAGTGCTTTTCACGGTTGGTCCTCCGAACCTGGATCACGCCCGACCGGCTCATGTCCGCCAGCGCGCTTTGCGCGGTCCGTTCGAAATAGCCGGTGTCCCGCGCAATTTGCGACGGGTGGGACGCCTCGTGCGTGAGGAGGTACAGCACAATCTCACACCGGACATTGATCCCCAGCAGCGCCCGCAGTTGAAGCAGCAGGGTGGCGTTCCCGGTCGGTCGGAACGCTTGCGAGTGCCCCCGGTGCCGCAACGGCCCCCGCCGCCAGCCGTATCGCGCAAAGCCCGGTTCCGGCTCCCCAAGTGTTGGAAGCGGCCGCCCATCCTCGCTGAAAAACAACTCTTCCTCGGCCGGGGATCGCTCCGGACAGGCGGCAAGCTGCTTCCACTTGGGCGCCTCGGCGCCCCGCGCCAACAGCCCGGCAATGGCGGCCAGCACCCGCCCGCCCGCGAATCTCTCCGTCCGGAGCACCCGTCTGAGCCGCATGATGTTGATCAGCCATCCGTTTGCCCGCAGCCAGTCGAGCATTTCATCAAACAGGCGCGGATCGTAACGGGCCATGGTGCAGCTCAACAACAGCAGCGCCTCCGGGTCAACCACTCGTTCCCCCTCGGCGCGGGTTTGCCCGGCGACCCCCAAGGCCGACCATTGGCTCCAAAGCAAATCCAGCAGGAGCGACTGGTATTCCGCTTTAAAGATTTTCAGCGATGGATTCATGACCAAGCTGTCCAAGCAATTCTTTCAGCACCAACCGAAACCCTTCTGAGACGTCATGCGTCCTGGCCCAGCGGGCAGCGCTCTCGAGTTCCGCGAAAGTTGGGCAAAGCGCGCGAAGATCGTTCAAGTGCCTGCCGTCCCGTTGATCGGCCGCCGCGTACAACTTGAAGTGAATTTGGTCGAACCGGCTGACGAAATAGACCGCCAGCCGCCGCCCATATCTTCTCTCGGTCAACCTGCCTGCAAGGCCTTCGGGCAAGCCCATCTGAAACAGCCCTCCCTCCCCGCGGCTGGGTCCGTTGTTGAGCCAGCCGTCAAATAAACCGAGATCACGCTTCACCTGGTCCGCAGCTTCCAGCAAAGCATCGGGAAGCGGATCGGGGCTGACCAGCTCATGAGATGCATTCAGCAACGCGACCACGTCCACGTCCCTGGTTGTGCGGCGACGAAGGTTCATCGCCATCAGGGCCGATCCCCCACAAATGACCAAACCCAGCGGCTCCGTTTGCGCCAAATCGAGCCTCGCAGCCAGAAGATGGAGGGCTTGGTCCAGCTTCTCAGAATCTATTTGATTTGGCATACAGCTATCTATTGTGCGCTTATCACGCACAAAAAATAACATATACCCAAGCAACTTCAAGCCCAATTCACAATCCGGCTTCTTCCAACTCAACCCAATCCCTTTGCCATCCCGCCTCTCCCCGAGCCCCAAGGGATTGGGACCGCAGGCAGATTCCCGGATCCCGATTCGGCGCGTTGACCCTTGAGAAGCTCGCCGTGGCAACCTCAATCGGGAATCCCGTCGCGGACAAGCGGGTGCGTTAGTGGAGCAGCAGCTTGAGCGCCCAGAGCCAGTAAATCACCAGCAGAATCCCCGTCGTGGCGAGCGCCAGCCCCATCAACACCCGGTTCCGCCGCTGGCGCCGGATGGCCGCGCGGGCCGCCGCAATGGCGAGGGCGTATTCAGCCGGAGCGGGACGCGGGAGGGGGCGGCCGCGAAGGCGCTGTCTGGCAAAGAAACGCCGTTTCAACGATTCGAGCGAGGGGAAGGGGTCAATGCCGTCGAGCATCTCCCGCCGCTCACACCAGGGACAAGCGCGGAGGTGGTTGCCGTATCGGTGCTGCGGGTTGGCGGCGCAAGCGGTGAGCGACGCCTCCGCCTCGAGCAGCGCCGCCTGCCAGACCGCCGCGGCCGGGCGCCGCCCCGGCTCGGTGTGGCCCAGGTTGAAGCACTGCACGAACAGGTCCCGGATGCGGGGCGGCAGCAGTTCAAACGGCGGCGCCATGGGCATCGGGGCGGTGCCCGCACGGCCCACCGGCGCGTACGGAAACCAGCCTTTTGCGACGCGCGCTTCCAGTGGCAGGGGTTCGCCCCGTCCAAGATGTTTGCCCGCGAAGGGGTGGATTCCCTCCATCAGAAGCTGGAACAAGAGGACGGCCAATCCGAAAAGGTCATGCTCCGGCTTGCGGTCCACCCACGCAAAACTCACACTCTGAAGCTCGGGCGGGGTGAATTCCGGCTTGCCCACGCGGCAGCGGTAAACCTGGCCGTTGCGCGGGTCGGGCACTTGGAACGAATCGGTGTCCACCAGCGTGACGAGCGCGGTTTCGCCCACCAGGATGTTGGACTCGTTGAGGTCCCCCACCACGTAGCCGCGGGCATGCAGGGCGTTGACGCAAGCGGCCAGGTTGCGGGCGGTGCGCACGAGATAGAGGTAATTGAAGAGGGGATGACGATGGCGGCGGGTCTTGGGATGATAGAAATCAATGATGGGATGCATGTCCCGCACCCGGGACATCAGGAATCCCATCACCTGGCTCGGCCCGTGGGCGGACAGCAACAGGTCCGACGGCCACGCAATCGAGACATGGCCCTGGCTGGCCATCGGGTCTTCCGGCGGGTTGGCCAGCATCGCCGCCAGCTTGTCCGCCCGCTCCGCCGTCGGCCGGTGATAGACCTTGGCCGCCAGCTCCGGCGCATCCAAAACGGCAAACACTTTGGCTTCCCCGCCCGCGCCCAGCGTGGCGGAGGCGGCCAGCTTGAGGACTTGTCCGGTGGATGCCCGCACCAACCTCATGCGAGGTCACTCCAGCCACGTGGCCAGCACCAGCGTCACGTCGTCGTCCGTCCGCTCGCGCAGCCGCTCCGAGCCCAGGAAGGCGGCCAGGGCTTGAGTCGCCTGCCCCGGGTCGGGCTGGCCCTGCAGAAATTCAAACAAGGGGGTGAAAAAGCCCGGATGCGGCTCGCCCGACGGCATCCGGAGCGCCGCCATTTGAAGGCCGTCGGAAAAGACGGCCAGGTGGCGCGGCTGGCCCCGCCAAATCGCCGGGTGGAGGGTAGCGAGCGCCTCCTTCGAAGTCAGGAACGTGGTTTCGTTGAGATATTCGCCGACCACCGGCCGCACCAGGGCGTGCAGGCAGCCGTCCGCGCCGGTCACCACCACGGCGCCGTCGCCAACCTGCACCGCCGCCACCACCTCCGGCGTGGCCGCCACCAGGCTCAGGGTCGTGGCCAGGTCCTGCGGCGGCACACCCCGCGCCGCCGCTTCGGTCTCGAGCGCTTTCTGGGCGCAGGCCGCGCATTCGCGCAGCAGACCGGCCCAGGCCTCGTCATCCAGGCCGGACGCTGGCGTTGGGCTGGACAGGCGCTCGCGCACGTGTTCCACGGCCGCGCGGGCCGCCAGCGACGCGCCGGCATCCGCCAAGGGAGCCGAACCGGCCCCATCGGTGACCGCCACGACCAGGATTCCCTCCCCCACGGCCTCCCATTGGTGGGCGTCCTGACAGGGCATGCCCAGTTTCTCATGGCCGGCACCCCGCACCGAGGCGGCGGCGACATGCCATCCGCGCGACTTCACTACACCGTCCCCCAGCCGGGTGGCGGCAGCGCCACCTGATCACTGGTCTTGGAATGCGACACCACCTGCGCGCTGCGCGACAGCCACACGAACATCTCCACAAAATTCAACCCCCGCAGTTTCACCGGCGCCCGCACCGCGATCTCGGCCAGCCGCCGCATGTTCGCGTTTTCCACCCCCACCGCAAAAAACGCCACCCGCTTGGCCTCCTCCTCCTCGTGAATCCGCCGGGCCACCCGCCGCACCAGCTCCTCCGGTTCGCCCTGCGGTTCGCCATCCGTGATCATGAACATCCACGGCCGGTAATACAGCACCCCCGCCGCCTTGTACTGGGCTTTCCGCGCCGCAATCATGTCCAGTCCCTTCTCAATCGCCGTGCCCATCAAGGTCTGCCCCTGCGCCAGGAGCGCCGGCGGCTCGAACTGGTCGGCCGTCACGAAATCCTGCGCCACCTTCACCTCGCTGTCGAACGTCACCACGGCCACCTCCACCCGCCGCGACGCCAGCGGGTCCTTGCACAGTTCATCCCGAAAGACCCGCAGCCCTTGATTCAGGGCCAGGATCGGCTCGCCCTCCATGGAACCGGAGGTGTCCAGCAGCAACACGCAGGGACAACGCGCCTCCGGGTTGTCGGCAAACTCGACCGCCGCCTCGAGTGTTTTTGGAGTCATCATCACAAGTCCCCGCAGGCTGCCCGGGCGGGCCCAAATAGTCAAGGCAGATGGAAACAACCGCCGCCCGAGCCCCCCAGCGGGTTGCACCCGCGAGGAAAGCCGGGTTTACAAAGTTTACAAAGTTGACAATTTTCCTGCCCCGGCGCACCTTGAAGCCACCATGCCAACCACGGTTGAAAGAGAGAGCGGCTGGGCGGCGCTGTCGCCCCGCAACCGCGAGGCGGTGCGCGAGCTGACCGAGGCGATGCGGAAACTGCGGCGGCGGACCTCCGTCCCGCTGGCGCATCTGGCGCGGCTGGCCATTGGCCTGGCCGTCGGTCCGGAACAGTCGCGGCGCAACCAGATGGAACTGGCGCTGGCGCGGGGCCTGGAGGCGCGGCAGCAACTGGCGGAGGCCGAGGGCGGAAGCGCGTCCTCGGAGGAGGCGGCGCGGTTGTTGGGGATTTCCAAGACAGCGGTGTTAAAGCGACTCGAGGCGGGCCGGCTGCTGGCCTGGCGCGAAGAACGATTGCAGGCGGCGCGGTTTCCGCTCTGGCAGTTCGACAAACATGGACAGGTCCTGGCGGGGCTCCAGGAGGTGCTGGCTTGTCTGAACCGCGACCCGAACCTGGATGCCTGGGGCAAGATGCTGTTCTTTCTTCAAACCAAGGCGGGTCTCGGCGACAAACGGCCGCTGGACCTGTTGCGCGAAGGCAGGGTGAAGGAAGTCTGCCAGGCAGCCCGGGCGTATGCCGAATGACCCCAAGCCGGCCCGCGCCCTGCTCCGTCCCGGGGCGGACTTTGGCCAAAAGCCGGTTCCCACGACGCGACAACCGGCGCGCGCCTGGTTTCGGGTTCATCGCAAGGACGTTTCCGCGCTGGACTTTGGAATTCACGCCTTCCATCGCTTTTCACACCCCGCCTGCCCCTACCCGCTCCTTTACGTGGCTTCGACGCTCGCAACCTGCCTCTGGGAAGTGTTTGGAGACGACGTGTTTCAGGGCCGGCGGGTGATTGCCGCCAGCCGCTGGAACGGGAGAATGGCCAGTCAAATCACCCTTCCTGAGCTCCGCGTGTGCGCCCTGAGCCTCGAAACAACCAGAGAAGCCCTGGGAGTGGACAAGGGGAGCCTCCTGGCCGGCGATTTGAGCGTTCCTCAGGAATGGGGGCTGGCGATTCAGCAACACCCTGCCAGCTTCCAGGCAATCAAGTACACCAGCCGGTTCGTGGACCGGCCCTGCCTGGCCCTGTTCGATCGGGAGGGGTTGAAACCGCGCCTCAAGGTGAAGCCGCTGGGGCCTCTCGAGGACCTCGACGAGGCGGTGCAATGGCTGCACGACCGCCGGGCGGCGCTGGTGTGAGGCCGGCCTCCGCAAGCCGGCCCGCCGCCCGTGGCCGGTTAAGCACGCGCAGAAATGGGTTTTGATTGGAACCGGCCGCTTTCCGGTCTTATCCTCCGCCGCATGAAATTCCCAATCCCTTTGGCAGGCGCGAGCGCGGGCGCCGCAGGGTTCCTGGCCTTGGCCGCCTGGATGCAGGCCGCCGCCGTGGAACCGCTGGACATTGGCGACCGCCGGCAGGTGTTCCTGGATGACCGGTTCCTCGCTCAAGCCCGGAACGTGACGCTGGAAGTCCATTCCCCCCGGAAGACCGGCGACTGGACCCTCAAACCCGAGCATCCCTGGGAACGCGGCGGCATCGGACCTTACAGCAACGTGCTCCACGATGGCGCCACCTATCACTGCTGGTATCACGCCATGGACGACACGCAATGGGACCAAGGACACACCAACGGCTCGATTTGTTACGCCACTTCCAAGGATGGCATCGTCTGGCAAAAGCCGGACCTGGGCCTGACCGAATACAAGGGGTCGCGCCAGAACAACATTGTGGTCGGCCATGGCGCCATGGGCCTGACCCTCGGCCAGGACGGCGGCCTGGTCTTCCTCGACCCCAACGCGCCGCCCGAACACCGCTTCCGAATGCTCTGCCGCTTTGGCGCAATCGGGGCGCCCGGACTTCACATCCTGTCCTCGTCCAATGGCATCCATTGGCAGCTCACCCACAAAAGCATCTGCACCTTTCGCGACGAAGGAAAGCGTCACCACCTGGATTCGCAAAACATCATGTTCTGGGACGACCGCCTCCGAAAATACGTCCTGTATTGCCGGCGAAACCTGTTCGGCGAAGGGGCGCAAGGCCGGAGTGTGGCCCGGGCCGAATCCCCCGAATTGGGCGGGTTTCCCGCGGTCCAGGACATGCCGGTGATGGTCGGCCCGGACCCGGGCGACCGGTGGGTGGACTATTACTCGAGCTCGGCCCTGAAATACCCGTGGGCCCAGGATGCCTATTACATGTTCCCGCAGGCCTACTTTCATTACCTGGGCGGCGCCATGCCCGAGTTTTCAAAACAAACCCCCATCAACGCCGGGCCCTTGGACACCCAGTTCGCCGCCAGCCGCGACGGCGTCGCCTGGCGCCGGTTCGACCGCCGCCCGTTCCTGCGCCTCGGCATGAAGGGCGAGTTCGACTGGGCGTCGGTCCGCCTGATTCACGGACTGGTTCCCGACCTTTCCGGCCGCGAGATGTACCTGTATTACCGCGCCAGCGACTGGCTGCACGGCTGGGACCGCAACGAAAACAACAAACGTCTCCTCTCCGAAGCCGGCTTGGGCGCCGATCAAAATATCGCCGTCATCAGCCGCGTCGTCCTGCGCCGCGACGGGTTTGTCTCCGTCCATGCCCCCTGGACCGGCGGTGAATTCACCACCGAACCGCTGCGGTTCAAGGGCAGCCGCCTGCTGCTCAATGCGGACACCTCAGCCACCGGAACGATTCGCGTGGGCCTGCTCGACGCCGGCGGCACGCCCATCCCCGGCTTTTCGCTCGACGACTGTGACCTGATCCACACCTGCAACGAAGTCAACCGGGTCGTCCGCTGGAAAGGATCGCCCGAAATCGGCCGCTGGGCCGGACAACCCGTCCGGCTGCGCGTTGTCCTGAAGAATGCCGACCTCTATGCGTTCCAGTTCCGGGATTAGGCGCGTCTAAAATTTGACGACCCTGGCGTGCGGCACCCGGACGGCAGGCCGTGGCATGGTTTTCTTCGCCGCGCCGCCTCCCGCGCGGTTAGCCCAGGGTTTCTCCCGGAATAAAGCGGGGGATGATCCGGTGGTCGCAAGCGCGGGCGTTTCCGCCCGAGGCAACCTCGAGCACCACGCGCGAAAGTTTGTTCGCAAACACGACCGGGTCCGCCTGATACCGCGCGACGGACGGAACGACATGCTCGAGGAAGGAATCATGGTCGCGCGCGATGAGCACGGTGTCCTGCGGCAGACGCAAGCCCCGGCGAATCAGATGCCCCAAGGCTGTCAACGCGTGGGTCGGACGGGACACCAGAAACGCCGTGGGACGGTCCGCCCGCCGCAACAGCCGGTCCAGCGTGGCGCAAATGCCGGCAACCGTCCGGTCGTGCCGGGCAATCACGGTCTGCGCCTGCGCCCCCGCCTCGCGAAAGCCCGCTTCGCTCTCGAGGTCCCCCGCCGCCACCGATTCCGGATTCAACAGCGCCAGATGCCGGTGGCCTCGGGCCAGAAACTTGCCCACCGCGTGCCGGCACGTCGCCCGGTAATCCACATCCACCGACGGCAGCCGCACGCCCCCGTAACGCGAGCCGGGGATCACCGCCGGCAAACCCCGCTCGTAAAACCATTCCTGCATCGTCTGCGTGGACAGGTAGAGCAGCCACACCGCCGGCCGGAGCCGCGCGGCCAGTTCCTCCAAGGCGGCCTGCGGCCGGTTCGTGTAACAGTTCCGATGGTTCAGATAGTCCAGTTTATAGCCCTCCTTGGCCAGGGCGTCCCGCACCTCGTCTATCCAGAACAACACCCGCGGCTCCACGCTCGGCAGCGGCACCGGCGACAGCACCACCACCTCGCGGCTGGCTTTGGACTTCGCGCGCCCTCGCTCCGGCCCGAGAATCCGGCGCCGGTAACCCCGCCCGCCGCTGATCAGGCCCTCCCGCACCAGCTTCGTCAGCGCGCTCCGCAATGTCATCCGGCTGATCCCCAACTGGCGGCATAACTCCCGTTCCCCGGCCAGCCGCTCCCCCGCCCGCGCCGCCGCAATGTGCTCCCGCAAGATGGCCACCGTTTGCGCCACCAGCGACAATCTTTGTGGAGACCGCAACATGCCGCTTATTCTCGAAACCTCGTGCGCGCTGTCGAGCCTATTGCTTCCCCCCTCCCTCCCGCTGCTCCGGGGGGCATCCACCGCCCCACTCCAAGAGGGTGCGTCGCTTTCGAGCGCCGAGGACGAGGCGAACGCGTCTTGGAGTGCGGCGCGGCTGCGCCGCTTTCAATTTGCAGGGTCATTCCGCGCTGGGGAGCGGGGGCTGGGACGTCTCGTCCCAGAAAGTTATGGGTTGCGAGGGGGCGGGAGGTTCGGAGACAGGACGTCTCCAACCCCGAAGTAATTGATGCTGCGGGTAGGGGCTGGGACGTCTCGTCCCAGGGAGTTTTGGGTTGCGAGGGGAGGCCACGGCGACGAGACGTCGCCTCCCCAACAAGGTCTGCTGATTCAAGGCGCCGCGGTGGCTAAATCGAGACCCAGTTGGGGAGAAGGGCGGCGACAATTTGCCTGGCTTTGTTCATAACGACCCTATCACTCGAGCATGAGCACCCAGTCGTTGCCGGGCTGCTCCTCGCCGGGCGGATCAAAGGTGCGACGGTCCCGGTTCTCGAACTCGCCACCCTTGTCTCGGCGGTCGGGGAAGTAGCGGCGCATCTCCGCCTCGTCCAAATCGTGAATCAACTGCCACGCCGTGTCCGCCAGCCAGAAGAACGGTTTGCCCTCAGCGGTGACCCAAAAGCGGTGGTTGTCACTGACGCGGAGTGGGGGCAATGACGCGGCCGGGGTCCGAAGCGCGGCGGCCAGCATGAGAACAATCGGAGCCAGTCTCCAGTGCATGAAACAAGGCCTTTCTGGTTAATCTGCACGAGCTGCACCCGAACCCGTGATGCGGCGGAGCAGGTCGAAGAATCCGCGTTTGCGCGACGAGCTGATGCTCCAGTTCACGGGCACGCTTTGATAGCCTTCGTCAAAGCCCTCGCCTTTCATGCGGAAGTCGAAGTAGCCCCAGCTCGCGTAGCGGCTGACGGCGGCGAGCATGTTGTTGTCCGGCTTGTCGAAGTCGAAGTGGTCGTCCTCGTTGAACAGAATCGGCTGGCCGCGATAGGCCGGCATGGCGCGGCAGTCGTCCACCATTTTGCGGATGCGCGCCGGCTCCTGCACACCGTTGCCGTGCAACAGCACGAAATCCGCGCTGCGCATGACATTTTCGCCCGGAAGCGTTCCGCCGCCATAGCTCGTGCTGACGAGCAGCCGGCGTCCGTCACGCGTGCGGGATTTCACCCGCTCGATCAGTTCATGCACCCGATCCGGCCGGAGAATGGCGTGATCGTAACGCACATTTGATTCGTTGTTCACCTCGATCATCACGTTGCGGTAGCCGCGTTCGAATATCCAATCCACGGCGTTATCCACGCCGCGCACCACGGCGGCTTCATCGGCCAGGCGCTCGTCCTGTCCGAAATAGAACATGCCCAGGATGACCACCATGCCCAGCTCGTCGGCCCGGTTAAGGACACGCTCCAGCCGCGCCAGGTAATCGGGGCGCAGACTGCCATCGCGGGTGAAAGCGGAGTTATGCCAGGGCTGCTCGCGGCTGTAACCCTCCGGGCTGCCGCCCTGGAGGTTGAGGGTAAAGGCCTGCAACCCATGCTCGCGCCACCCCGGCATGGCGGCGATGAACTCGCGCGTGTTGCGCTCGGGGTCCCACGGGCCATCGGGATAAGCCCAGCGGCCGCGTGTTTCGGGATTCAGGTCGTCAAAAATGGCCTGGACCAGCCGCGCGTTCATGAGCAGCCCTTCGATTTTCATTCCCTGGTACGAGCGGCCCTGGTAGGTCGGCCGGCCGTTGATATGAAAGGCCTGGCCTTGAATGCTGACCTCGGTGTGCCGTTGCGGCGGCGGCGCGCCAACGGCTGACAAGGTCAATGCCGCAAAAACAAACCAACCGCCGATGCGATGTTTCAACATAAACATGTCTTTCATGGAACAATCCTCTCCCAGACTCAAGATCTTGTCTGCTTCAGCCATTTCGTCTTCTCTGCAACGCCGGGATCGGCCCCCGTGAAGCAAGGAATCCACCGCCCCGGCACAAGCTGCCGGCCAGTTTTGTGGTCCAGCGCGAAAACATCAGGGTTGATTCTTGCGAATGGTTTCCAAGTCCTGCGCGCCGCGGCCGGTCACCCGGCTGCCGAAGATTTGCAGGCCCATGATGTCGCCGCGGAACTGGCGGTCCAGCCCGTGGCCTTGCATGGTGCGATTGAAGTTGCCGATGGCCAGACAATCAGCCTCGGCTCCCACCGGCCCGTTGCGATAAGAAGTCTTGCGATCCAAGGCAATCTCCACCTTGGCGGGTGTCTCCCGGGGCGCGCTGAAATACCAGGCAACACTTTCGCCCGCGGCCTCGGCGTCGTAAGTGACCGCAAAGTAAGTCCACTTACCCACCACCAACCTGCCCGGCGAGCTGTCATTGCGCACGCTATCAGGCCATTGGTTCACCGCCAGGCGCAACCGTCCATCGGCCAGGCATACCAAGTCTATGCCGTCGCTATCTGACTTAAGACAATGCACAATCCGGTTGCCGCCGGAGCCGATGGTCAAGCTGCTCGGACGCAACCAGCCGCTGATGGTGAACGACCGCAACCCGCGCAATTCTTCCACCGGCTTGTCCCCCGCCTGCACCCAGCCCCACGGCGCTGCCTCGGTTAAGGTCAACGCGCCATTGGCGCCGCGTTTGGACGAGCCGTGCAGTTGGAGCGCCGGAATTTCGCCGGTCGCGAACCCGATGCGCACAATCGGTTCGTCCGATAACCGGTCGGCCACCGCCCGGGCATAAGCCACTGCGGCGACGTTGCCCGCCGCATCGTTCAAGGTCGCCTTGACCAGATACACCCCTGGTTTTTCGTAAGTGTGCCGCGCGTCGGCGCCGATGACTTTGGTGCCGTCACCCAGGTCCCATTCCACCCGGCCCGCGCCCCCCGCCGCCTTGAAAGCGGCCGACAGGGGCACCAGACCTTCCACACTGGCAGGCTCAATGCGCAATTCCGGCCGCAGCGCCTCACCCGGCGCGTAGGGGGTCAGGCGAAAGACCCGGTCCGACGCCGGCGGCATCAGGGCAAGAGTTCCCGGCCTGGCCGTGCCCGCGGGCGTGATGGTCATGTTCCAGGGGTCAATCAAATCCACCTTGTATGGGCGCGACCCGGTCAGTTCGAGGTCCTCCGGTTTGCGCTGAACGCAGTAAACGAGATAAGACTCGCCGGGCTTGGCCAATATGAAGCGCCCTTTGCCGTCGCCCAGCGGCTGCAGCTCGTGGAACGGCGGCGCCTGGGTCATGAAATCCTTGAGCCATTGAATGCGTTGGGGGCTTTCGCCATGCAACACCCCGCCCTTAGCCCACCACAAGATGTCTTCCGGGTGCTTGTAAGTCTCGCCGTGGCCCGCGTAACAACCGCTGAGCGTGCCCAGCCAGAATTTTTGCACCATCTCCCGCGCGGTGAGGTTGCCCCAGCCCTGCGGAATGTTGCCTTCGTACCGGCACTCGTCATAAATGACCGGCTTTTGATACCGCTCGCGGAACCGAATGCCGGCGTTCATGTCGGAGGTTTGCAGGCTGGCGTGGGTGACCCAAGGCTTGGTGTGGTCGTACCACTTTCTGCCGTTGTGGACGCCCCGCAACCGCTGGTGTGGGTCCTCCTTCTGCAAGATCTGGAAAAACCGGTCCCAGTCTTCCCATTGCTTGTTGCCGCGGTGCCCCGGCGGGCGTTCCGTCATGAAGTCGTACTCGTTGGCCAGCGACCACCACACATTGCGAAACGCGCTCAGGCGCGCGATGCAATACCGCAGGTAACGGTCGTCCTCGGCGTCGCTCATGTCGGCAAAGCCCCAGCGGTCATAGGGATGCCATAGAATGATGTCCGCTTCGATGCCGAGCTTCTGCAAGTCCAGGATGCGCTGTTCGAAGTGCCGCCAAAACGCCGGATCGGGCCGGCTGAAATCAAATCTGCTGTCCGCGCCTTTCTGAAACGCAAACAGTTCCGGTTCATTCTTGTTATAGGCGTAACTCTTGGGAAAGACGCAGAAGCGAATTTTGTTGAACGGCGAGGCCGCCAGCGTCTTGAGCGTTTGCTCCTGCAATTCACGGGTTTGATGGACCCATGCGTAACAGGTGGTGCCAAACTGGTGATAGGGTGTGCCGTCGGCATGGCGCAGGTAAAACGTGTTAAAGACCTCCACCGGCCCGTGGTTGTCGCCGGTGGGCGCGGTGGCGGTGAACGCGCCGGTTTTGCCGTGCAACTCCGGCACGTTGCTTGCCGTTTCATAGCGCCACTCGCCGGTGAGTGGCGGACTGAACCGCACCTTGTAGGTCCCGCCGCCGTCCCAGAAACCCGGCACGTGGAAGCGTGCCGCCCCCTGGCTGAACGTGGCAGACAACTGCACCTCGAGGTAGGGATTGCCGGTGGCAGGCCCTGGCAGGCTGAGTTCATAAACGCCCCACCGTTCGGCGGCCTGTGCCGCCAGCGTGAGGCCGGCAAGCGCGAGCAGCAGAAACGCAAGGGCACGCGCGGCGCCCCCGGGAGGAGGCAGCCATTCCGCCAAATGCCTGAAAAGCGTGGCGGGCAGCAGCGAAAGCGAGGGACGATGCATGGGATCCGGGCTGGCTGAAAAGAGCCGCAAGGCTCGCCAAATGGAGACACCGGCGGGAGGGTCGCCGCCGGCGAGGGGGCGGAGAACGTGGTTCGGCCGGAACAGAGATTCAGAATGCCGGTGTGTCACAAGACCTGTGCTCATAAGACCGAGCCAATGAAACAGAAACTGGAAACCCAGGCGAGGGTTAAGTCAATGAGCCCCAAGCGCGCCGGGTCAATGGGGAATCTTTCCCGCGGTCAATGGGCGAGGGTGCGCTTACGGGGCGAAGCTCAACAGGGCCAGCGAGTCTTTGTCCTTGATGTAGATGCCGCCGGATGCCGGGATGGGATAGGCGTAGGTGTCCGTGCCCACTTTGTAGCCGGCCAGTTTCTTGAATTCCTTTCCTGTGGGTTCGAAGACCACCATTTCGCCCTGAGGGGTCAACGCCAGCAGCGCGGACCCGGCGTCCACCACGGACCCAAAGCCGCGACCGCCCAGCTTGGTGGTCCAGAGCGTCTTGCCGTCCCTGGCATCGAGGCAGAACAGGTCGCCGTTTTGGGTAATGCCATAAAGGAGCTGGTCTTTCAGGACGGGCGTGTCGAATTGCACAGCCATGTCCGGATTGGCCCACAGTTCCTTTGCGGCGAAGGAGTCGCCATCCCTGGCGACGGCGAAGGCGCGCGTGCCGCGACCGGCGCCACTGATGATGACGGTGGCTCCCTCGACAATCGGGGTGGCGGCGTTATAGGCGCGGCCTTGCGCGACAAAGGGCAGTTCCCAGAGCAACTTGCCGTCCGCGAGCCCCACGCCAACAATCTTCCTGGCCGTGAGGGTGACCAGCGTTTTGGCGTCGCCCACCCTCATGGCCGCGGGCGAGGCATAGGCCGAGCCGTCGCCGGCCCATCGCCAAAGCTCGTCTCCGGTGGCGAGCGCATAAGCGGCGATGGCGCCGCCGTCCTCGCCCCCGATCTGGATGATGCAGCGGCCATCGGCAATCAACGGCGAGCAGGAGGTGAAGAAGCGCGGCGGTTTGGCGGCGGAGTCTTCCTTACGCCACAGGTTTTTGCCGGTGGCTGCATCGGTACAGGAAAGCGTGCCGCGCACACCATAGGTCACCACCTTGCCATCGGCGACGGCTGGGGAACTGCGCGGGCCGGAGAAGCCCTGGGAGGGGCCGGTGGCGCCTTGGGCCTCGTATTTATCCTGCCACAATTCCTTGCCATCCGCGGCGTTGAGGCAGCGGAGCACTTCATAGCCCTCCTGGCGGGTGAAGACATAGAGCTTGTCGCCGACCAGGGCGGGCGTGGCCACGCCGTCCCCGACCGCAACTTTCCACTTTTCCTTGAGCTCGGCGGGCCAGGTTGCGGGCGATCGGAATCCGGCGGCCCTGGCATCGCGATTGGGCCCGCGCCATTGCGGCCAATCCTGCGCCCGGGCGGAAACAGTCATGCCGGCCACGACAGAAGTCAAAGCGAGAATCGAGCAGAGTTTCATATAAATCCTTTGTGGGTGACAGTGTGGGCCCACTGTAAGGGACCGTCAGGCCGGAGGCAATCCCATTTCAACGCCCATTCCTCCGGTGGTCTGGAAACGGCTTCAGACCAGTTTTTTGAGGCGCGGGTCCTCGGCCAGGCGCCGCACGAGCTCCTTCACCTTTTGTGCCTGGCTCTTGTGCGCGAGAAGCACCGCATCGTCGGTCTGGACCAGGATGGCGTCGCGCAGCCCGACCACGGCGATGGGCGTTTTGCGTGCTTTGGTGCGGGCGTCAAAAATGATGTTGCGCGCCCCGTCCACGTGAATGAAATCGGCCACGGCGCAGTTGCCTTCCGGGTCCGGCTTGAGGTGCCGCGCCAGGGCGGTCCAGGAGCCCAGGTCATCCCAGCTAAAGGTGCCATCGGCGACGATGACATTCTGGGCGTGCTCCATCAGGGCGTAATCAATGGAAATCTTTTTAATCTCCGGGTACTCCTTCGCCAGGACTCTCTGAAGTTTGGCGGGGGTTGCGGCGGCTTTGAACCAGCGCTGGCAGGCCTCATACATTTCCGGCTGATGCTTCTGCAAGCCCTCGGTGATGGTGACGAAAGACCAGATGAACATGCCCGCGTTCCAGCGGTACTGCCCGCTGTTCAGGTACTCCAGGGCTTTGTCAAAATGCGGTTTTTCGACGAATTGTTCGGCGCGGTGGAAGGCGGTTTTGTAGCTCTTGACGCCCTGGGGCGGCGGAAGGGTCTCGCCGACCCGGATGTAACCGTAACCGGTGGCGGGTTCGGTGGGCTGGATGCCGATGGTAATGATGGCCTGACCGCGGCCCGCGAGGTCAAAGGCGTCGCTCAACACCTGCTGAAACTTCTTTTCCTCCGGAATCACATGGTCGGCGGGGAGGACGGCCATGACTGCCGTGGTCGAGCGCGCGCCCACCAACGCGGCGCCGAGGGTGACCGCGGCGCAGGTGTCGCGGCCGACCGGCTCGGCGATCAAATTCTCGCGGGGCAGCCGGGGAAGCTGCCGGCGGACCTCCGGCGCCTGAACGTCGTTGGTGATGACCAGGATGTTGTGGAGCGGGACCAAGGGAAGCACCCGTTCGACCGCCTGCTGGAGAAACGAGCGGCCGCCCAGCAGCGGAATCAACTGTTTTGGGGTTTTCTCGCGGCTGACCGGCCAGAAGCGTTCCCCCCGGCCGCCGGCCATGATGATTACGTATCGGTCTTTTGCCTCGCGCTGCTTCATAAAAACGCGTTCTGCTGCGCCCGGTTGGTTAGACGGTCTTGACGGCGCGCGCCAGCACGCCGACAAAGCGGCTGACTTCCGCCACCAAATCGGGGTTCTTGCCATGTTCGGCGATGCGGTTGACGACGGCGCTGCCCACGACGACCGCATCGGCGCTCCGGGCGACGGCCCGGGCCTGTTCCGCCGTCGAGATGCCGAACCCCACCGCGATGGGCAGCGGGGTGTGGGCGCGAATTCGGGCGATCATGGGACCGATGGTGTCGGCCACCTGCTGTTGCATGCCGGTGACGCCTTCGCGCGACACGTAGTAAATAAAGCCGGTTCCCCGTTTCACAATCGTCTCAATGCGGTCCTCCGGCGTCGTGGGGGCGACGAGGTAGATGTTGCACAGGCCGGCCTGGCGCATGAGGGCCTCGTAGGCCTCCCCTTCTTCCGGCGGCAGGTCCAGGACCAGCAATCCATCCACGCCCGCGCGGGCGGCCTCGGCGATGAAGCGTTCGAGGCCGTATTTGTGCAAGAGGTTGAAGTAGATGTAGAGAACGATTGGGATTTGAGATTCGCGGCGGATCGCCGCCACGCTCTCGAGCACCCTGGCGGGAGTGGTGCCCGACTCGAGTCCGCGCTGCGCGGCGAGCTGGTTGACGAGCCCGTCCGCCAGCGGGTCGCTGAAGGGCACGCCCAACTCGAGCACATCCACTCCCAGTCCGTCAAACGCCAGCGCAAGCTGCCGGGTGGCGGCCAGGCTGGGGTCCCCTGCCCCGATGTAAACGATCAAGCCGCGTTTCCCTTCGCGTCGCAGGCGTTCAAAACGTTCGACAATGCGGTTCATCGGCGTTGCAGTTTCGGCGTTCGACTGGCGGCAATCAAGCGGGAACCCGCCTTCGGCGGCCGTCCCGCCCCCCAGACCAGCCGCAGCCCCTCGAGGGTCAGGAGGGGGTCCACGGCGGAAATTTCGGGGAGGGCGGCCGCGATCAACCGGGCATAGCCGCCGGTCGCGACCACGGGGAGGCGCGGGGCGCCCAGCTCGCGTTTGAGTTCCAGAATCAGCTCCCGCACCAGGCCGCGATAGCCATGGACGGCGCCGATGAGCATGGCTTCCTCGGTGCTCCGGCCGATGACCGAGTGCGTTTCGTGAATCCGAATGCGGGGCAGCAACGCGGTTTTCTCATGAAGGTAATCCGTCATGGCGGCCAGTCCGGGAGCGATGATTCCTCCCAGATAGCTCCCCTCCTTGTTCACAACATCGAAGGTGACGGCGGTGCCGAAATCCACCACGACCACCGGCGCGCCAAAGCGGTGCCGGGCGGCGACCGCGTTGGCCAAGCGGTCCGGGCCAATCGTCTCCGGACGCGGATACCGGATGCCCACGCCCCGCACCGTCGCCGCGGAGAGTTCCAAGGCGGGCAGGTTCCAGCGCTGCCGCAGGACGCGTTTGATGATGGGGGTGGCGCGGGGGACGACACTGCAGAGGGCGGCTCCGCGCAGGGATTGCGAGCCGACGAAACGGGCGAGCCGGGCGGGCGCCGCGCCGGAAAACCATTCCGCGGTGGGAACATCGGCCTGGCGCGTCACGGCGCCGGGCCGGGCCAGACCAAGGTGCGTGTTGGTGTTGCCGACGTCCAGCAGCAGAATCATGCCCGCCCCCCTGCGCTTTCCAGGGTCACGTCTCCCCCCACCACGCGTTCGAGCCGGCCATGTTCGGTGCGCACCAGCAGGGCGCCCTCCTCGCCGAGGGACTCGGCCCGCCCATGAATCTCCCGATCGCCGATTCGGATGACGACTTGCTGGCCCAACGTGACGCAATGCCGTTCCCATTCCTCCGCCACCGAGTCAAACCTCCCCTCGGCGAGCCGTTGGTAATCGGCATCCAGTTCGCGCAAGATGGCCACGGCCAGTTCCGGCCGTGAAACCGGATGGCCCAGGGCCAATTTCAACGAGGTCGCGGTCTTGCGCAGGTCGGGCTGAAACTCGCCGGCGTTGAGATTGACGTCCACGCCAATGCCCACGACGGCATATTTGATCCGGTCGAGCTCGGCGCTGATTTCGGTCAGGATCCCCGCCACTTTGAGCCCATTGACCAGAATGTCGTTGGGCCACTTGATTTGGGGGTTCAGGCCGGTTTCCGCCTCGAGGGCGCGGCGCAAGGCCACAGCCGAGGCGAGCGTGAGCCAGGTGGTGTTTTGCGGGCGGAGCGGCGGGCGAAGCAGAACGGAAAACCACAAGCCCTTGCGAGGGGGTGAGAGCCACCTGCGCCCGAGGCGCCCGCGTCCGCGCGTCTGGGACTCTGAAAAGATCACGACGCCTTCCCTGGCGCCGTCCCGGCCGAAACGGTCGGCCAGGTCGTTGGTCGAGGTGGTCTCTTCAAAAACCCGGATATCACGGCCAACCACGCGGGTGGCGCCCAGCCGCGCCAGGAGGTCGTCGGCGTGCAACAAATCCGGGGCGCTGAGCAAGCGGTAGCCCCGATGCGGGCTGGCCTCGATTTCGTATCCGAACGAGCGCAATTCGCGCACACGCGCCCAAATCGCCGCCCGGCTGACGCCCAAGCGCTGCGACAGGTCGGCTCCCGAGACCGGCCCCTCTCCGGCCGCCCGCAGGGCGCGAAGTATTTCAAAATCCAGGTTCATAATTTGAAATCCAGGCCGATGTCCACCGCGCGGGCTGAATGGGTCAGGGCGCCGATGGAGATGAAATCCACACCGGTTTCGGCCACGGCGCGGACATTCGCCAGCGAAATGCCGCCGCTGGCTTCGGTTTGGGCCCGGCCTTTGCATTTCTGGACCGCGAGGCGCAACTGGACCAGGTTCATGTTGTCCAGCAGCACGATGTCCGCCCCCGCCGCCACCGCCTGCTCGACCTGTTCGAGCGTGTCGGCCTCGACTTCGACTTTCAAATCCGGGTAGCGGGCCCGGGCGCGCTGGACAGCCGCCGCCACCGGGTTGGGGGCCTCGTGGCGAAGAGCGGCCAGATGGTTGTCCTTGATCAGCACCAGGTCGTAGAGCCCAAAACGGTGATTGCGCGCCCCGCCGCATGCCACCGCATATTTCTCAAACCGGCGCCAGCCGGGCGTGGTTTTGCGCGTGTCCAGGATTTGCGCCGGAGTGCCGTGAACGGCTTCGACGAACTGCGCCGCCAGGGTGGCAATTCCCGAAAGTCGCTGGACGAAATTCAGGGCGACCCGCTCGGCGGTGAGGAGTGCGCGGGCCGGGCCCTGGACCTCGAGCAGGACTTTTCCCGCAGCGGCGCGCTGGCCGTCGTGGAAGCCGCGCTGAATGCTGATTTCGGCGCAAAGCTCGGAAAAGGCTGTTTCAGCGAAGGCCATTCCGGCGAGCACCAGGGGCTCGCGCGCCTGCATGACGGCGGTGGCCTGCGTTTCGGGCGGCACCGTTGCCAGGGTGGTCACATCGCCGGAACCGATGTCCTCCGCCAGCGCCGCGCGCACCGCGCCCCGGACCTCCTCGAGGTTGAGTTGCGGCACGGAAATCATGGCGGGCAGCCCCGGCTGTCTCTCCCCCGGTCACGGAGAAACCAGCGAGCGAATTTTCTCGACGATGCCATGGGCGTCAATGCCGTAGCGGGCGAGCAGTTCCTCGGATTTACCGGAGCGCGGCACTTCGCGAACCGCAAGCTTGTGGACCCGGTAACCGTCCGGGCTCAAGGCCGCGGCGACGGCGTCGCCCAGTCCGCCCTCCGGGTAATGATCCTCGACCGTGACAACCAGGAGGTTGGTCCTGGCGGCGGCGGCTTTGATGAGGTCCACCGCCAGCGGTTTGACCGAATAGGCGTCAATGACGGTGACATGGATGCCGCAAGGTCGCAGCACGTCGGCGGCCTGGAGCGCCTCGAACACCGTGACGCCGGCGGCGACCACCGTGACTTTGTCGTGGTCGGATTGCTGCAGGATTTTGGCGCCGCCGATTGGGAACGGCTCGGCGTTGTCGTAAATGACCGGGGTCTTGGGACGCGACGTCCGCAGGTAACAGAGGCCTTGGTGCGCGGTCATTTGCTCGACCAGCTTTTCTGTGCTCACCGCATCGCAGGGATAAAGCACCACGGCACCCGGAACCGCGCGCAGGATGGCCAGGTCCTCGAGGCCCATCTGGGAGGGGCCATCTTCGCCGATGCTCACCCCGGCATGCGAGCCCGCCAGTTTGAGGTTCGTCCCCGAGATGCCGGCGATGCGAATCTGGTCGCACGCGCGCGTCAGAAATGCCGCGAAGGTCGAAGCGAAAGGAATTTTGCCCCGTGTCGCGAAACCGGTGGCAATGCCCACCATGTTCTGTTCCGCGATGAAACACTCGGTAAAGCGGTCGGGGAACTGCCGGGCGAACTTTTCCGAAAACGTCGAGTTTTTGGTGTCGCCGTCCAGCGCCACGACCCGCGGGTCAACGCCGCCGATGCGCACGAGCGCGTTGCCGTAGGCCTCGCGGGTGGCTACTTTCAAGCCCTTCGGATAAGCGGTGGGAGGATAGGCGGTGGGGGCGGCATTCCGCGGCGCCGGCAAAGGGCTGGGCGCGGCGATGGGCTGTCCGGCGGCCGAGCGCGCGCTGGGCTGCAATTCGGCAATCGCCCGGACGGATTCCTCCTTGGATAGCGGCTTGCCATGCCACCCTTCCTTGTCTTGCAGAAAAGAGACTCCGCCGCCCTTGAGGGTGCGGGCGAGGATGACCAGCGGCTGGTCGCCCAGGCCGACGGCGGCGAGCACCTCGAGAATCTCCTCGATGTCATGGCCCTCGATTTCCTCGGTGCGCCAGCCGAAGGACTGAAAGCGTTCCTGGTAGATTTCAAGGTGATGGCCAAAGGGGGTGGCCTGGCTTTGTCCCAGGCGGTTGATGTCCACAAGTGCAACCAGGTTGTTGAGCTTGTGAACCCCGGCCAGCGAGGCGGCCTCCCAAACGGCGCCCTCGGCCAGTTCGCCGTCCCCGAGCAGGACGTAGGTCCGGTAATCCAAGTGGTCCAGCCGCGCGGCCAGCGCCATGCCGACCCCCACGCTCAAGCCTTGTCCCAGGGAGCCCGTAGCCACATCTACAAACGGCAGGCGGGGCGTGGGATGGCCCTCCAGATCGGAACTGATCTGGCGCAGGCGGCCCAGCTCCTCCACCGGCAGCAACCCGGCTTCGGCCCACGCCGCATAGAGCAGCGGCGCGGCATGGCCCTTCGACAGAATAAAGCGGTCGTTGTTGGGGTGGCGCGGGTTTTTGGGGTCGTAGCGCATGTGGCCAAAAAACAGGCAGGCCATCAGTTCGGCGGCCGAGCAGCACGAGGTTGGGTGCCCGCTGCCGGCGGCGGTCGTGGCCGTGATCGAGTGGATGCGCAACTGGTTGGCGATCCCCTTCAAGACTTCAACTTCGGCTTCGTTCATGGGTGGCTCAAATTAGCTCGCGGGCGGAAAAAGAAAAGGTTTCTTTGGGCCGTCACGACGCCACCGGCCTTTGGGAACAAGAAAGATTCGAGTGGAGCGCGGCCCAAGGACCGGCGCGGCGGGAGGAGGCGGTGAGGGCGGCGGCGCGGTGGCCGGCGGGCGGGAGACGGAAAATCCCTGGTTTTTCGGGTTGACGAAGGTCGTCCAAAGCTGGTTTAAGAGCAGGCGTCATTCATGAAACATCATACTCGCCGTTGTTTTCTCCGCCGCTCGTCCGTCGCTGTGTTGTGGTCGTGCGGCGGGGGGCTGACCTTGACCGCAGCCGCCGCGCGGTCTGTGCTTTCCGACCCCGACGTTTTGGACCAATGCGGGGAGCGGATTCGGAAGCACCGCTATGGGGAGGGGCTTCTCACGGTTCAAGGCCGCGATGGAAAGCCGGTGGCCGGGGCGCGAGTGAGGTTGGAACAAACGCGGCACGAATTTCTGTTTGGCTCAAATTTTTTCCGATTCGACCGTCTGCCGGACGCGGAGCTGCAAGCCCGGTACAATGAGCAGTTTGCGGGTCTGCTGAATTACGCCACGCTGGGGTTCTATTGGCCGGCCTACGAGCCGCGGCGGGGTGAACCGTCGCACGCCTACGCGGAGAAGGCGGCGGACTGGTGCGCGGGGCATGGCATTGTGTGCAAAGGCCATCCGCTGGTTTGGGACTTTGCGGATCCGCGCTGGCTGCCGCGGGACTTTGAGCAGATTCGGCGGTTGTCG
>JARKQH010000037.1 GCA_029974925.1 Verrucomicrobiota bacterium | reverse complement strand
CGTGCGAACCATGTCGTACTGCACCAGCACGAAGCGGGGGCCGGGCTCCTGAACTTTTCTGACCACGCCCTTGAAGAATCCCGAGGGCTGGACCGTTTTCCTGGCCTTTTTCCAGGCCGAGGGCGAGGCGTGCGGGTCGAGCGTTTCGCCGGAGCTGGCGTAGTACACCGTGCCCTCGGCCACGAAGGTGTCCGGCCCGAGGGGGGAGAGCTTGTCCACCTGGGCGAAGACGTAGATCTCCCCGCTGGCGGCGGGCACGGCGTAGCGGTTGCCCGAGTGGTGGGAGAGCTTGCGGCCCAGGTACTTTTCCGTGACCGCGTCCACCCTGTCGGTCGGGATGAACAGGGTCATGGCGTCCGGGCTCTTCTTCAGGGAGTTCTCGGCGTTGATGGCCAGGTGCGTGGTGGCGAATTCCAGCATCTGCTTGTCCGAGGGGCCTGCGGCCGGGAAGCTGGGCATCATGGTCTCGGCGAAGTTACTGAAAAAGGTGTCGAGCTTGCGCTTTTCCTGCGGGTCCAGCGGAGCCGGGGACTGGGCCGGGGCGAAGCCCAGGAGCGCGGCCTGGGCCGCCAGAAGCAGCGCGATCACCACCAGGGCTTTTTTCATGACGCGTCCACCCCCTTCCGGATTTGCGGCGACTGTAGCGCGCTAAGGCGGGGCGCGTCTGTACGGGGAGACACGCGGAGTGTGTAGGGGAAGTCCCGGACGCGCTCGGATGGTCAGGATGGAGATGGGGATGGGGAAGGGGCCGAGGTGATGGACGGGGTGGTGGACGGGGGCCGGGGTGGGCCGCCCGGTGCCGCGTTTTTCCGAGATGCATTTGAAGAGCATCACGGAAAAACACGTCCCCGCACGGCCCACCCCGGCGTGTGTGCGCGTGAGGGCATGAGGAAGAGGCCTGGAGAGCGGGGGGATGGAACGCGGGTGTGGCGTTCAACCGGTTCGCCTGAATCACCGTCAGATGGAGGAAGAAGAGTCAGCGGGGGGGCTGAGTCAGCGCCGCAACGCGCAAGCGGGGGGTGCGTCTGGCGTGTGGGCGCGAAAAAGCCCGGAGGGCTTTCGCTCTCCGGGCTCGGTCGTGCGTTTCCGGCGTGCCGGTTGGGCTTGCGCGGTCAGGCCTTACTGGGCGGGCTTGCCGGTCAGCTCCTTCTCGGGAGCGGGCGGGGTGGAACCGGGCATGCCCAGGTTCATGTACTGGGTCTTGGAGCCGGGGTCGCGCACCAGGTTGGGGTTCTGGCCGTCGGGACCGGCGCCGGACACCTC
>JARKQH010000033.1 GCA_029974925.1 Verrucomicrobiota bacterium | reverse complement strand
GTCCGCCAGCATTGATGCCATCTAGCCGCAATTCGGGAAGGACTACTTGATCGAACGCCACAGGGTATTTACCGCGATGAGGGCGAATTCATTCGAGTTGGCCGTCTTGATCTCCTCCCTGCTGTCCAGAATCCTTCTGTGGCTCCTGCCACGCACTTGCGATCTCGGACCAATCCAGGCCGCAGGGCTGCGCGCCAGTCCAAATATCCCAAAACTTGGGGTCGGGTGAGTGTGGTCGGTGCTCGTCAGGCAATTCCTTCAGCTCGACGAGAACCGGCGCTGGTGCGCCCCAGCCGAGAAGGATGGCCCGGCGGGAGGGCAAACTCGGTAATTCGCGCAGGAGATCGCCGTGACCTTCGGGAACGAACCAAGTTCATCTCCAGCGGCCTGGTGGCTTGGTATGGACGGCGGTGTCGCCGGTCGCCGGTTACGGTTCCGCCGCCTTAGCCATGGCGGCGGGAACCTGGGCACTGGCGAGGTTGCCGAGAGAACAGGACTGTGAAGGAATCGTTTAAAGTGCTTTGTGCGATGCTGGCTGTGCGCCAGCGCTTACGCTGAACAAGGGCCGGGGTGAGGAATCGAGATCCTCTCAGCATTCGTCCATCGTTGGCGCTTGCGGGCGCTCGGGTGGTGGCTCAGCTGGTCGGGGCAGAGGGCCAACATCTGAAGGAAAGCGGTGATCTTCAAGATTGGCCCTGTCGAATGAAAGGCCATACGCGACTGAGAATCGGCGAAAGAGTTGCGCTCGGTTCGCTTCAGGAATGCTCGGCGGCCACCGCAAATCTGGCGGCAGCGGTATCGGCGTCTGCTCTGGCGTGAAGAAGCTGAATTGCTCAAACCAACGCTTTACAGCGCGACGGTAAAGCAGCGCGTCCGCTCCGCCTCCACCGAAAAGGACCTTGAGCGTGCGCCACTGTGATCCGCGGATTCTGGAACGGGCGTTTTGCAGTACAGGCGCTGCGTGCTCGAATAACTGGTCCTCGATTGCCTGTTCTGCAGCACGCATGGCAGCGAGCAAATTCGGCTCTCCGTTGCGTTGGCCTTCTTTCACCAACCGGATTTGCTCTCGAAGCTCAACGAGACCACTTCCCGGCTGATCGCGAATCAGTCTCTCTGCCGTCCGTATCTCGATTTGTGACGAACCGAGCGGCACGACGCCGGCCGAAACGTAAGAGATCGGACGGTCGTTGGTCTGATGGACGTAGTAGATGAAGACGCTCAAGTCCACCGTGCCAGCGCCAACATCTGTGAAGAGGTAGAGTCCGTCTGCGCCTGCTCGCGATTTGATGTAGGATTGCACGTTCGCGCTTACTTCCGGGTAAATGTAGCAGCCCATGTCCGTTCCATCGTCTTCGCGATTGCGAAGCGCCGTTTCGATCTCCTGTGAGGTCATGCGGACCAGGTTCGGCTCACGCGAAAGCAACCACGCGCGGCGCAGGCAGCGCTCGAAGGCGTGGGCAACCGTATTATCTTGGGCGTGCGCCACAGGAACAGCCATGTTCACCATCCAGCGGTCTCCCGCCGCTTCGTCAAAATCGGGCGTTTGTCGGAGAATGAAGGCCTTCGCCTCTTGGATGACGCGGGCGAGAAAGTAGGCGGTAAAATGTTCTGCTCGTTCTTTCAGTTCGCCATCGTTCACGGAGTCAGTTTCGCGGGCAAACTCTGCAAGCCACGCGCCATTCGGCTGTTCGCGAGCTGTATCCCCCAAAACCATTTTGAGATGTCTGATAGTTCGGGCTTGAGCTCCAGACATGGAATCGCCGCAAATGCAAAAGCTGCCATTGCCGCAGAGCACTTCAGAAGGAAAGAAATATGGTGGTGAGCCAAGCGGGACGATGAATGCTTCATCCGTGGCAAGATTTCGCACGATGCTTTTCGTGAAAGCCGTCCCAAAGTCCAGCCCGATGTTCCATAAACGCACGGCCCGTCGAGGAGCGAGAATGGCCGGAAGATGTTCTTTGGCAGGTGGCGGAGTCGGCCCTCCAGGAGTTGGCGGTTCTTCCGCCGGGACTGCGCCCGCCTTTGTCCCGGATTTTGGCTCTTGTCCTTGCGGCGCAAACAGCGACCTGAATGTCGCAATCCCGCGCCGGACGGCGTCCCGTAGAGCTTTGAGGAATCGTGCGCTCATCGTTGGACCTCCACAATGCCGCTGGCCACCTGGCTGAAGTCGCTGCCGGTTCTTGCCTTCGCGTTCAAGCTGTGGAGCTTTTCTTCGAGGCGAAGCCCGTCTTTTTTAATGTTCGCCTCCACGAGCGCAATCATGTGCCCTGCGCGTCCGCGCATTCGCAAGGTCTGGATACGCTGCTGGTTCGCTGCCAATCGGCGTTGGAAATGGCTTTTCACTTGCGCCTTATGGATCGCCAACGTGTCAGCGTTCTCTGCGACATACTGCTTGTGAATTTGTTCAAAACGCTGACGAAGGTCTTCGTCAATTAGCTGGAATTGGGCGAGCACAGCTTCGGCTTCGATCCTCGGCTCATGCCATGTCTCCGCATCCCTTGTTACACTCTGGAAGAATCGTTCCGCTGCGTCAGGGTCAAGAAGTGAACCCTCTGCCAGCATTGAGACGCCGTAGGCCAGGTGTTCCCGGCTTCGCAAGCCGGTGAATTTCCATCGCTCGACACGATAAACATAAACGCCTTGCGCCCATTCGCTACTTCGCAGCCGCGTCGCCGACAAACCGAAGAACACGTTCTCAGCGCGGAGGTTTTCGTCGGTGATCCACTTCACCAGCGGCGACTGATGCGTGACGAGCAGAATTGATTGGCCGGTTTGCGAAAGGCGCGTCGTTTGCGCAACTTCAGTGTTGAGCGTTGCCACGATCTTCCGCGAGTGCAATTCCGGTGGCGCTTTCAGTCGCTGATTGTCGACAAAATCTTTCAGGCGGTCGTGAGCATTGTGTGTGAGTTCGAGCGTGAAGCAGTCGGGCTGTGGCCAATCCCACTGGAGAACGCACCCTTTGTAGTTGCGATTAAAAAAGTCCGCGATGTAGCTCTTGAGTTCATGCGCTGTGATGTAACGGCCCAAGCTGCGGTTGCGGTTGACTTGCGAGGCGATGTAGTCGGCGTGCGCGAGGAGGTTTTCTCCTTGTGACTCCAAGTCTTTTACCAGGCGACGCTTGTTCTCAATCGCCATTCGTGTGCGCTCGATCACCCTCTCCTCTTCTTCCGGCGACAGGTCGCGACTGAGCAACTCTATCGTCAAGTGCTGAATTTCCTCTCCCAAAACCGGCTCGAGTTCGCCGATGCTTTCTTCAAACACGCGGAGTTTGCTGTGCAGTTTATCGTAGAGCCGTTCCTCGACCGTGTCCTTCACTTTGAAGTGGACAATCGTTAGCCGCTCCGCTTTCTGGCCGACGCGGTCAATACGGCCAATGCGCTGCTCGACACGCATTGGATTCCACGGCAGGTCGTAGTTCACGACGACCCGGCAAAACTGAAGGTCAATACCCTCGCTGCCGACCTCCGACGAGAGAAGGACGCGAACTTCAGCCTTCTCGCGGAACGACTCCATCTCCGCCGCACGTTCGTCATCATTGAGATCGCCGTGAATCAAAGCGCAGCCAATTCCTTCCGCGAGAAGTCGCCTCTGGAGGTATCGCAGCGTAGCCTTGAAGTAGGCGAAAATGATGATCTTCTCATCTGCCAGTTGTTCAACCAGCAACTTTCTGAGAGCATAAAACTTTGAATCATTCGCCTCGAAATCGTATTCGCGGAGCCAACTGACGATGTCGTCATCGAATGATTCCGCCGGCATTTCCTCATCAGCATCCAATTCCAAGTCGAACGCTTCGTGAAGCAGCTCAGCCGGATCACCCAAATCACCATTTCGAACCGCCTGCACCATCGCCGGAATGCAACTCGCGGTCCTTTGCTGCGGTAAGATCAGATGGAACGCGGGAAATCCACCGCCAGCCGCTTCCACCCGGCGTCGGACCAGCCACGTAACCGTGCGATAGAACCGCATCTCTTGCTCGTTAAACTCAACACGAAGAATCAGGGGCTTACGAACTGGCCGTCGCTCCTTGACCTGAACACGGCGTGTTCTGGAAATGTAACGACCAACGATGTTGAGCTTTTCGATTGTCTCCATGACGGTGAGCACTCCGGCATGATCGCCCGGCTTGAGAGCCTGAACCTGCTCGATTGCCTGTCGAAGCAATTCCGAATTGCCGACGAAAGGACTTTGCCGCAACCGGGACAAAGCCTCTGCCGCCTGGACGAAATTGGACTGGCCGAGTGCCAAGGACGCCTGCAACGCCGGTCGGTTTTTGTCGAGCAATTCATTGAACACAGTTTCGTTCGAGAAGAAATCTGGATCGAGGAGTCGAAGCAGCGTGAACAGATCGGTGCTGGTATTGTTCACTGGCGTCGCCGACACGAGCAAGAGTGCATTCGCTGCATTGGCGATTGCAGAGCCGAGCCGGAAAGTAGTTGCTGCCGGATTGCGCATATGGTGCGCTTCATCGAAGATCGCCAAATCGAAAAGCGGACAGTTGGACTCCCAATTCTGAAACACGCTGCAAAGCCGACCACGTTCAGACAAATCCTCTACTTCCGGGTCGTCGAGAAGGATCAGGTCACGCCTGACTGGACGCAGCCCGGAGTAAGTGCAGATCCAGGAAAAGGAGCACGCTTCTCCCTCCTGCCGGACATCGGCAAGCGCCTGCTGCATGCGGTCCACGTTGCCGATTTCCGCCTGAATCCCAAACTTCTGACGAAGCTCCATGCGCCACTTGGGGGCGAGCATCTTCGGGCAAACCACCAAAAGCCGGCGGGCATCGCGCCGCGCCTGAAGTTCCAGCCAGATGAGCGCGGCCTCAATCGTCTTGCCCAAGCCAACTTCATCCGCGATGAGCAACCGCTCTGTCGGCGAATTGATGAACGCAAGGACAGGCTTAAACTGGTATTCGAGGAAATCAATCCGCGCCGCTTCCATCGAATAGATGAAGTCGTGGAGCGTTCCCTTGAGCTTCTCGAAGGTCAACAGCCGCCTTAGATCGTCCGCTTTTCCGAAGATTCCGCGCCGGACAAGTTCTTCAGCGCTGCAGTCTTGGTCGCCGAACGGCTGAAGAAAGGCCTCCGCAATAAAACGTCGTTCATTTGGTCCAAATGTCACTTCCCAATACACGACGCCTGCTCGTGTCTGCTGGCGACCCGTCAAACGACCAGCGCCCCTTCCCGGGTTGTTCAGCTCAAACACTGTATGGCCAGCTGCGAATGCCATCGTCGTGAGTATGCCTTTTCTCGCCGTCGTTCCTCAAGTCTGTCGAAATTCGTCGTGCCTTCGGGGTCTTTGCGTCGAAACGCATCAGATCTCATCGGCGACACTCAGCCGCCAAGCCGGGTCGAACGAGTTCAAGGCTTCCGCTTCGCGGCGTAGCGCGGCGCAGTTTCCGCAAGCACCATTTCGCGCTGTTGCCGATCCACCGCAATGGGCAATGCGTCGGAGCGCAGACGACTCCACAGGGTCTGGAGATCGTCCGCCGGCAGTTCGTCAATGAAACGAAAGGCGGACGCGGCCAAGTAAGCGCGGTCTTTCTCGAACGCCAGCCAGCGGCGGCCCAGTTTCTCGGCGGCGCTGCCCGTTGTATTCGAGCCGGCAAAGATGTCCAGCACGGTGTCGCCGGGGTCGGTGAGGAATTCGATGAAGAAGGAGGGCAGCTTTTCCGGGAAGCGCGCGGGGTGCGGCTTTACGCCGCCGGCCGCACAATGGCGCAGGTAGGAGGAGTTGCTCTCCGTGTTCGGGATTTGCAGGAGGTTCGAAGGAATCGCGCCGCCGTTGTCGTTGGCGAAGTTCGCGCTGATGTCGTGGCCGGACGGCCGTTTCTTCGGGCGATAAAAGCTGGCGGCATCTTGCAGGAGCTTTTGCATCCGTTCGGAGTAGGGCACGAGGACGCGGCGCACGTCGGCTTTCGGATGCTCGGTTTTCGAGAACCACCAGACGGTATTCACAGAATCTTTCGCCCGAATCTTGCGCTTGTTCACCCATTCGATGGGCGACGGGAGCTTGGCGGGATTGTGCCAGAAGAATTCCTCGGCGAGATGGAAACCGTGCTCGTCGCACAGGCGGAGCATGACGCGGAAGTTATAGAGCGAGCGGACGGGACGTCCGCTCTGGTAAGCGCCGCCGAGGTCGAGGACGAAACTGCCGGTGGGCTTGAGCACGCGGCGGATGGGTTCGGCAAATCGCAGCAGCCACTCGACGTGTGCGTCCTCGTTTTCGTTTCCGTATTCCTTCTTGCGCTGGAGCGCGAACGGCGGCGAGGTGACAACAAGGTCAATGGACTCCGGGGGAAGCAGCGGCAGCAACTCGAGCGAATCGCCGACGTGGGCCTCGCCCCATTGTGTGGTGTAAAGCGGTGTGGGCAACGAGTGGCGCATGTTAGAATTCCTCCAAGTCGCAAACCCAGCTCGCGAGAATCTTCCAAAGCACGGTGACGGCGAAATAAACTTCCGGGTCGCGGCGGCGGAGTTCTTCGATTTGAGCCAGGAAGGCGTTCCTGTCCTGTGTGCCGAGGATGTAGGCGACCCAGCGGCGGGCATCGTCGTCCACCATCAACGGCAGCAGTTCGGGGACGTTGACGCGACCGGAGCGGCTCAGCGCCCAAGCGATGCCGGCGCGTTGGTCGTCTTGGGCGGTTGGGAATTTGGATGAAATGTTTGCGCCGGTTGCGGCCGCGATTCTGTGGAGCGCGCGGGCGGCCTCGATGCGGATGGGTTCTGCCAATTCAAGAAAGACTTGAATCAGCGCGTCAACGCCCGCCGGCTGCTGAAGTTCGCCAAGCGCCCATGCTGCGCCCGCCCGAATATCGGCGTGTTGATCGGTGTCGAGCAGAACCGCCGTCAGCGCTTGTGCCGACTCGGCTGAGCTTATTTCGCCAAGGATGATGACCGCCTCAAGGCGATGTTCGAGATACTGGTCGGCGAGTGTGCGGCGTATGAATTCCATGCCGACAACATGGCCGGATCGCGCGAGACCCGCGGCGGCCTCAAGCCGCACGTAAATGTGCTCGCGGTCGTCATTGACACGGGCAAGCAGAGCTTGAGAAGCGCCTGCCGACTGAATGTGCGACAGGGCTTTCGCGGCGGTGTAACGGTCCGCGACCGCTGACGAGCCAAGCAATTGGAAGAACAGATTCTCGGCAGACGTTCCGGCGCATGGAATTGCGGAGGAAACCGGAACCACAGAAGCGATGATTTGGCCAGCACGAACTTGATCGCCCGCTTGAACGAGCGGCGACAGCGAAATCTCGCCTCGCTTCAGGCCAAGGCTGATGATGCGTGCATCCGAGCTGCGTCGGAACTGAAGGCGAGACTCGGAAACTGCGGAAACAACGCCATCGCTACTCGCCACGGCCGCAGGCCAGGTGACGCGCAACTCAAACCCCTCCTGAGCGCCCTTCGGTTTCGTGAGAACAACACGCTTCTCAGCGTAGGCTCTACGCAACTCGGCAGCGGGCACGAATTGAACCAGTTCGCTCGCCTGCCAATCAATCGGCCGTTCTCCGGACTTCGCGCACAAGGCAAGTGCAACCATGTCCCTCTCAGCAAGTCCCTTGTCCCAGCCGCGCTCGGGGTCGGAGAGCGAGTGCGACATGCTGATTTCCAATTGCGTTTTCGCGCGAGCCTCAACGCGTGTGCCGCAGTGCAGGCAAAGGATGTCTGGAACGCGAAGCCGCTTGATCTTGATTTGCTTCCAAATCTTGTAGCTCATCGCCCCGCGTTCCAGCTCGATGGGGCGATGACCCTGGCGCTTCAGGCTCTCAAAGACGGCGCGCGCGCCAATCGCTCCAATGGCGAGCTTTTCGAGGAAGCTTTCGTCCCTTTTGAATGAGCGTCGGTTCGCCATGCGATGCTAGGACTATGCACAAATGCCGGAGTGTTGGCGAGTCGAACTTGCGCCTCGGCGTCTCCGGCCTTCAGTACATTTCAGCCCGCCAGATTGCATTGAAACGAATTCGTGTTGATTCGCGCCCATTACTGGGTTCAGACCCGGATTTGATTGAGCGCGAGGCGGGATGCGGTCAGACCATTTGGTGAGTCAAAGGCAGCACGAAAGCCTTGCCGCCCCGCTTCAAACCAACCGGTCTGCTCGCCACCGCCGCGGGAATTTGCTTTGCTCTCACCCGCGGGGCGCTCACACAAGGCGGGCGCCCAAGAAGCAATTTCCTGTCATGAGACGCGTCGGGTGGGTTCGTTGATTTGATTTGGTTTTCTCCGGGCAGGGCAGGGGACAGGCTGGAGTCTTTAGGCTGCAGGCTGGAGGGGGACAGTTGATGGGAACGAAGGAAACCGGGCCGCCAGTGGTCCCGATTCCGAATCGGGATGTCCTTCGGCCTGTTTTGCAGGCGAGGGGAGTTTTGATGCTCAGGCCGGCCGGGCGGCCGGGGCGCCGGGGAACTAAACGTACTTGGCCAGCTCGGCCTGACTGGCGGCGAGCACTTCCTTGTGCAGGGAGTTGCCGTGGGCGTCCATCGTCACGACGGCGGGGAATCGGACCACCTCGAACTCCCAGATGGCTTCGGGGGCGCCGAATTGCTCCATGAAATGAACGTTGGGCACGCGTTTGACGCACTCCGCCAGCACTTGGGCCGCGCCGCCGATGGCATGGAGGTAAACGCAGCCGTATTCTTTGCAGGCTTGCAGGGTTTTGTCGCCCATGCCGCCCTTGCCGATCACGCCCCGGAGGCCGAAATCGCGGATGACCTGCCACTGATAGGGTTCCTCGCGGATGGAGGTGGTGGGGCCGGCGGCGACGCATTTCCAGTTGCCGGCCTCGTCCTTGATGATGACCGGGCCGCAGTGATACAGGATGCCGCCCTGGAAGCTCACTCCGGGCGGCAGCTTGCCCCCCTCGTGGAGGTATTTGTGCACGGCGTCGCGGCCAGTGAACAGGGTACCGGTGATGGCCACCTCGTCGCCGACCTTGAGCGCACGAATTTGGTCCTCGGAAATGGGGGTCTGAAGTTCAATCATAGGAATCCTCTTTGCAAAACCCTCAGTAAAGCCAGGCGGCAATGCCGCCGTCGGGAGCGAGGGAGACGCCCTGGCGCCGGTAGGCCCAGCACATGTAACTGACGCTGACGAAATACGAAGCCGGCAGGCGGTTGAGCACTCCGATTTTGGCGCCGAGGAGGGTGGTTTGGCCGCCAAAGCCCATCGGGCCGATGCCCAGCTTGTTGGCGGTCTCGACGATGTCCTTTTCCAACCGGTCCAGGTCCGGATTCGGGTTGGTGTCATCGAGGCGCCGCAGCAACTGTTGCTTGGAATGTTCGTAACCGGTTGCGCGGTCGCCGCCGATGCACACGCCGAGGATGCCGGGGCCGCAACCCTTGCCTTGGGCCTGCAGAACGGCGTCCAGAATCGCCTTGCGGCAGCCGTCCAGGTCCCGGTTGGCCTTCAACTTTTCATTTGGCAGGGAGTATTGCGCCCCCACATTTTCGCAGCCGCCGCCCTTGAGAATCAGCCGCACGGCGACCTCGGGCGAGCGGTGTTGATGAAAATGAAGCGTGGGAGAGCCCGGACCGACATTGGTCCCGTCATTTTTGCCTGTCAGGGAATCCACCGAGTTCTGGCGGAGGTAACCCTTCTTTGTGGCCACTTTTACCGCCTCCTTTGCCGCGGCCTCGAAGGCGATTTGATCCAGTCCGACCGGTCCGGCGATGTAGAAGATGATGCTGCCGGTATCCTGGCAGATCGGCTGCGACTTGTTTTTGGCGAGCGCGATGTTCCGGTCAATGATCTTCATGGCGCTTTCGGCGATGGTGCCTTTGCGCTCGCGTTCCAGCGCGGCCAGGATTGCGCGGTGCACGTCCTCCGGGATTTCGGCGGAGGTGCGGCGAATGAGTTCGAGCAAGGAATCCTGCAGCAAGTTCATCACGGGAAAAGCTAATGGGCATTGTAAGCGAAGTCAACCGCCGGGCGGCCACGGGCCGTCAGGGGCGGCCAGAGCTTCAGGACTCATTGAAGACACGGCGCGGGCATTTCCCAGCCGGGGTTTGTGGCGACGCGCGAGCTCGCTGCAGTGCAGCAACCGTTTGGGCCAAAAACGAGAGGTTGAGTCGCGCGGGAAAAACTCGTGTTTGTAGTTTACAGCGGCAGTGGGCGGTGCTTAACTGCGGCCGGTGAACGGAATGGCGGGCATTTGGGACAAACTGACGCGGCTGGTGCTGTTTCTGCTTTTCATAGCGGGACTGCTCATCGTGGCGGTGTGGTATCTGCCCTTGATCAAGAAGAACGAGCGGATGCGGCAGCAGATTTTGCGGCTGGATGCGCAAATTCAAAAGGAGAGTCAAGTGGCGCGGCAGTTGAAGACTTCGATTGATTCGTTGCGGAACGATCCCAAAGCGATCGAACGGCAGGCGCGCGAGCAGTTGGGCTATGCCCGGCCGGGCGAGACGGTGATTCGTTACGAGCCGGCGGCGGCGCCTCCGGCGAACTAAAGTCCTGGAACCTCAAAGCGCCTTGTAATCAGGGCAGTAATCGCGCCGGATTCCGGGCAGGAGGGAACAAAACGCCGATACCCGGGTGGGAAGGCAACCGCGGTGTGGGCGGGTTGATTTTAGAAGCGGAGACTCGGCAGATTCGGGGGGGCTTCGCGGCCGATGCTCGTTCGGGGGATGGCATTGGGATTGCTGTGGGAGGCAGTGAACGAGAGCCGAGTTATGAATTTGAGCAAACGAGAGAGCGGAGCGGGCCGGATGGCGGGGACGGGTGCGCGAGGTGGTTTTACCCTGGTGGAGATCATGATTGTGGTCGCCCTGATTGGGCTGCTGGCTTCGATTGCGGTGCCGAACTGGGTGCATGCGCGCAGCACGTCGCAGGTCAATGCGTGCATCAACAACCTCAGGCAAATAGACGGGGCCAAGCAGCAATGGGCCATCGAGACCAAGCAGGCCTTGTCGGAGACACCGAGGTATGACCAGATACGCGATTATCTGAAGAGTGATGTGACGTGTCCTTCCGGAGGAAGTGGGTCCACGTTTGGTGAGACCTACTTCATCAACGACCTGGCCACCCGTCCGACGTGCAGGGTCGTCCCCGAGACCCATTATTTGCCGCCGGATGAGACGGGCACTTGACACAGGGAATGGGACAGAGGTGTCCTGTTTTGGGACGAGGCCCAATTGCCAGGAGGACGTTCGGGACCGGTATCGTTGAATCTGGGCTCCGAGGGACGGAATCGGCGCTGCGCCTTGCGTCCGGGGCCAGGGGATTTGTTGTCTCCCGGGAGGGTGGCGGGCGAATCCAGAGGTGAAGGGCAAAGGAATTGACTTTTGGGAGGGGCCGCGGGGATGCTTGGGGGCATGATCAAACCACCAACGTTTGGCAAATCGAACCAGCGGACAAACAAAGACGGGTTTCGCGCTGGCGTGTATCTTGGTTTTCTGGCCTGGACGCTGATGGCGTGGCCGGCGGCGGTTGCGGGGGCGGAATCGGAGGTGTTACCGCCGGCTCCGGCCGGGAAGGAATGGGTGGTGGTGTGGCAGGACGAGTTTGAGGGGAACGTGCTGAATGAGGAGAAATGGAATCGGCTGGGCGATTGGAAGCGGCGGGACGGGTACTGGGTGAAGGAGGATGCCTACCTGAACGGGAAGGGGCAACTGGTGTTGCGAACGCGGAAGGATGGGGAACGGTACACGTGCGGGGCGGTGAATACGAAGGGGAAATTCGAGCGGGCGTTTGGCTATTACGTGGCGCGCTGCAAACTGCCGCGGCAACCGGGGCATTGGCCGGCCTTCTGGCTGATGGGGGACGGGGTGGGAAAGGTGGGCGACGAAGGGCGGGACGGAACGGAGATTGACATTATCGAGGTGCCGTGGCGGGACGGGCGGCTGACGGTAAATCTGCACTGGGACGGATACGGCAAGGATCACAAATCGGCGGGGCACAAGTTTCAAATCCCCGAGGTGATGGAGGGATGGCATTCCTTTGGCCTGTTGTGGACGGAAGCCGAATATATGTTTTACGTGGATGGCAGGGAGGTGTGGCGAAGCTCGGCGGGCGGGGTGTGCCGGGCGCCGCTGTTTCTCAAGCTAACCGAGGAGATTGGCACGTGGGCGGGCAAAATCGAGGAAGCCGCGCTGCCGGACTATTTTGAAGTGGATTATGTGCGCGTCTATGAGGCGCGATAAGGGCGGGGACGGGCCCGGTGTGGGGGCGGACAGCCTCGCTTCTCATTTTGCCAGGGCGCATTCCCGCCCTAACCTCGCGCTGCAAACAACTCCGCCACCGGGTGGCGGGCGGGTTCGGCGGTGAGCGGCACGGCCGGTTTTCTCGCGATGCCCCGCCTCCAGCGCGCCAGAAAGGCGGCGCGCGAGAGGATTTCAGCTCCCATTTCGAGCTTATAGCCCATGTAGGGGTGGCCGAGATTCCAGAAGGCATAGCCTCGTTGTTCCAACACCACGCCGAGGGCCGCGAGCTGGACTTTGCCCAGGTTGGGATGGCGCGGGTCCCGGCGGTCCAGGAAGCCGGTCAAGCTGGTGTAAACTGCGCCGATGGTGTAGCCGAGTTCTCCCCCCAACAGCGTGCCATCGCCATGCCTCAACTCCGTCGCCACCAGATGGAATTCGGGGTCCGTGAGTTTGCCCGCGGCCGCCCGGTTGGCCAGGTCCAGCAGCAGGCTGCGATAATTCCGGCACAGCCAGCAGGCGGGGCCATAGGCTTGCCGGATGCCGTCCGCGACGGTTGCAACCGGTCCCGGCTGACCGGAGATCAACAAGGTATAACCACCGGCGGCGAGTTCGCCCCGCCGCAACAGGCGCCGGACCGCCCGCGAACAGCGCCGCCGGTTCCAGTCGAGCACCGCATAAGCCGTTTGCAGTTCGGGCAGCAAAAGTTCCAAGCCGTCGGACTCCCAAGCGATGCTGATGAAGCCGGCGCGCGCCAGGGCGACATACCACTCCGGCTCCCAGAGCGGGCTGTAGTAGAGGCTTCGCTTCAGGTCCGGGTACAGTTCCTGTTCCAGCCGGGGCGACTGCAAGTCGCCCGCCGTGATTTCTGGAATGTCCATAATGAGAATATCCGGCGGATTCGCCGAGCGGGTCAAGCGGCGGAGTTCGGCCTGGAACCACTGCCCGCGCGCGGCGCCGCCGGGCTTGCAAGCAGAGAGGCAAGGAAAGCGACAATAGGGTTCTTTGTCAGGAACTGGGACAAACTCGTTGGCGGGATTTTCCCCACGCCAGGAAGTTTAGAGCGCGCGGCAGAGTTGCGAATTCGCGAAAAAAAAGATGGTGGAGCCGAGGGGGTTCGAACCCCTGACCTCCTGAATGCCATTCAGGCGCTCTACCAACTGAGCTACGACCCCAACCAGAGCGAAAATAAATGTATGAAACCGCGCGGCTTTGTCAAAGGCTTATTTCAAAAAGCTTTGTTTCAAGAGTTTGATGCGGGGGCGGGCCATGGTCCCACCTGAAGGCCGGGAGAGGACTGGACTTGCCGGGCGCTGGAGCTTGCCGGGCTGGTGGTTTGACATCAGGACTGGAAGTATGGCCGGGGCAAGTGTATAGAGTCGGGGATGATGCGACATGCTGCGGGTTTCCTGGCCGGCTGGCTCGTTTTGGCGGTGTTACCGGCGCGGGCTGAATCCTATGACCTGGTGATTCGGAACGGGCGGGTGGTGGATGGGACGGGCAATCCGGCCTGGTTTGCCGACATTGCAGTTCGCGAGGGGCGCATCGTGCGGGTGGGCCAGGTGAACGGGGAGGCGAAGGAGGAAATCGAGGCGAGGGGCTTGATGGTGGCGCCGGGTTTCATTGACGTGCATACGCACGCGGACGAGCTGGCGGAGATGCCGCGGGCGGAGAATTTTGTGCGGATGGGAGTCACGACGGTGGTGGCGGGCAACTGCGGGAGCTCGACGTTGGATTTCAAGCGGTTTTTCCGCGAGATCGAGGCGACGAATGTGGCAATCAATATCGCCTGCCTGGTCGGCCACAACAGTGTGCGGTCCCGGGCCATGGGCGGCGACTTCAACCGGGCGCCAACGCCGGAGGAAATGCAGCGGATGAAGGAGTTGGTGAACACGGCGATGGAGGAGGGGGCGGCCGGGTTGTCCACCGGCCTGATTTATCTGCCGGGGGTGTTCGCTCAAACCGACGAGATTGTGGAGCTGGCCAAGGTGATCGCGCCGTATGGCGGGATTTACGCCAGCCACATGCGGCATGAGGACGCGGAGATTTTCAAGGCGTTGGACGAAGTGTTTCGAGTGGCGCGCGAGGCCGGGGTGCGGGCGGAAGTGTCGCATATCAAGTTGTCGGGTCCGGCGGCCTGGGGGCAGGCGGACAAGGTGCTCGAATGCCTCGAACGGGCCAGGGCGGAGGGACTGGACATCACCCAGGATCAATACACCTACACGGCGTCAAGCACAGGCATCAGCCAACTGATTCCTGAGACCGCCCGCGATGGCGGCCAGGCGAAGTTTGTCGAGCGGGCCCGGGACCCCGCGCAGCGCGCGAAAATAGCCGCGGAAATGGAGAAGCATCTGTTCAGCCGGGGGCGGACAAACTTCGCGTATGCCGTGATCGCGTCCTGTCGCAGCCATCCCGCCCTCAACGGCTTGAACCTCGTCCAGGCCGCCCAAAAACTGCGGGGCGGCGACACCCTGGCGGATCAAATCGAGACGATCCTGGACCTTCAAGCTGCGGGCGGGGCCAGCGGGGTGTTTCACGGGATGAGCGAGGCGGACTTGCAGGTCTTTTTGCGGCACCCGAACACCATGGCGGCCTCCGACAGCGGGCTGCGCAAATTCGGCGTCGGAGTGCCGCATCCGCGAGGGTATGGCAACAACGCCCGTGTGCTGGCGCGTTACGTGCGGGAATTGAAAGTGTTGCGGCTGGAGGATGCGGTGCGGAAGATGACCAGCCTGCCGGCGACCACCTTCCGGCTGAAAGACCGCGGTCTGATTCGCGAAGGCTGCTGGGCGGACCTGACGCTATTCGACCCCGAGAAAGTCCAGGACCGCGCCACTTACGAAGCCCCGCACCAGTACCCGGCGGGCATCCCGTGGGTGATCGTCAACGGCATGGTGGTCATTCGAAACGGAGAACACACCGGCGCCAAGGCCGGAAAAGCGCTCCGGCGCGAGAGCTGAGGGTCGTCCTCTGCCGCGGAGGGGTAAGTCTCCGCGCCGGGGGAACGAGGCGGGCCCGGCGCGAGCGCGGGGGGGCGCGCGCCGGGCGCCGGCTCAGAGAATGATTTCGGCTTTGAAGTCCTGGTTGTTGGCGTCGCGATGGAGTTTGAAGCCGACTTTTTTGCTGACCAGATGCATGCCGTGGTTATCGGCGAGAATGGTGGCGGTGATGCGGTTGAGCTTCTCGTCCCGGCCGATCTGGACCAGGCGCTTGAGCAATTCGGTGCCCAGGCCGTTGCGCTGGTATTGGTCGCTGATGATCAGGGCAAATTCCGCCTCGTTCATGCCGCGGGCCTTGCTGAGGCGGCCCACGCCCAGAATCTCGTGCGCGCCAGTCTTGGGGTCCTTATGCTCGGCCACCAGGGCGATTTCGCGGTCGTAATCGTTGAAGCACATGCGGATGAGGCGCTCGTGGGCGATGCGCTGGTCCAGCTTGAGCTGGCTGAAGTAGCGGTAATAGACGCTTTGCTCGGAGAGCGTCTGATGGAACTTGACCATGAGCGGCTCGTCTTCCGGCCGGATGGGACGGATGGTGACCGGGGTGCCGTTCTTGAGTTTCCAGGGGTAAACATATTGAACGGGATAGGGCCGGATGGCGGGCTTGGGCAGTTTGTCCGCTTTGACGTCCTTGGCGTAAACGACGACGCGGGCGTCGAGGGCGATGAGGCGTTCGGGCGAGGCCAGGAGCGGATTAATATCAATTTCGGAGATCCAGGGCTGCTCGACGACGAGGTAGCTGAAGCGGACGAGCAACTCCTCGAGGGCGGCCAGGTTCACCGGCGGGCGGCCGCGCACGCCTTTCAGGGCGGTGTAGATTTTGGTCTGCTCCATCATCCGTCGGGCGAGGGTGGCGTTCAGCGGCGGCAAGGCCAGGGCGCGGTCCTTGTAAACCTCGACCAACTGGCCGCCCGAGCCGAAGAGCAGCACCGGGCCGAACTGCGAGTCCACGCTGCTGCCGATGATGATTTCATAGCCGTCGAGCTTGATCATGGGCTGGACGGTGACGCCTTGGAAATGTTCTTTGCCGGCGCGTTTGGTGACGGAGGACTCGATGGCGCGCCAGGCGCGCTCGACCGCGGCCGCGTTCTTGAGGTTGAGCTGGACGCCGCCCACATCCGTTTTGTGGGTGATGGTTTCCGAGTAGAGCTTGAGCACCACCGGGTAGCCGATTTCGGCGGCGAGTTTCACCGCTTGCGCCTCGGTGGTGGCGATGCGCGTATCCACGGTGGGGATGCCGTAGGCACTGAGCAGTTGTTTGGACTCGAATTCGGTGAGGATGGTGCGGCCGCTGGAGCGGACGGACTGGATGATGGAATCGGCCTGGGAGCGGCTGGAGGAGACGTTTTGGTTGTTAAAGTCAATGAGCGCGGGGGTTTCGTACAGGGAGCGCAGGTTATAGGTGTAGCGCCACATGTAAACGAACGCGCGGGCGGCGGTGTCGGGGAACTTGTAGGTCGGGATGCCGGCCTTGTTGAGGATGTCCTCGCCGGCTTCGACCTGACCGGCGCCCATCCAGCAGGCAAGCAGCGGCTTGCCGGGGACTTTGGCGTAGGGCTTGAGCGCCTCGGCCGTTTTCTCGGGGTCGGTCATGGCCTGGGGGGTGAGGATGACGAGCATGCCGTCGCTGTTGGGGTCCTTGGCGGCGACTTCGACCGCCTTGGCGTAGCGGTCGGCGCCGGCGTCGCCCAGCACGTCCACGGGGTTGTTGTGACTCCAAGCCGCCGGGAGAAAACTGTTGAGCGCGTCGAAGGTTTCCTTGGACAAATCGGCCAGCTCGCCGCCGCTGCTGATCAGCATGTCGGTGGCCAGCACGCCCGGGCCGCCGGCGTTGGTGATGATGGTCAGGCGCGGCCCTTGCGGGCGGGGCTGTTTGGCCAGCACCTCGGACATGTGGAACAGCTCGGCAATGGTGTCCACGCGCAGCACCCCCGTGCGCCGGAACGCCGCGTGGAGCACTTCGTCGCTGCCGGTCAGCGAGCCGGTGTGGGAGGCGGCGGCCTTGGCGGCGGCTTCCGTGCGGCCCACCTTGATGACGATGATGGGCTTGGTGAGCGCCACTTCGCGCGCTGCGGAAAGGAAGGACCTGGCGTCGCCGATGGATTCCATGTAGATGACGATGCTCTTGGTCTTGGGGTCGTCGCCGAGGTAATAGATCAGGTCGCCCCAGTTCACATCGAGCATGGAGCCGATGGAGACGAAGGCGCTGAACCCGACGTTTTCGCGCAGGCTCCAGTCCAGAATGGCGGTGCACAGGGCGCCGCTTTGGCTCAGAAAGCCGACCGAACCGGGCTGGGCGATGGTGCTGGCGAAGGTGGCGTTCAGGCCGTTGTGGGGCATCATCACGCCGAGGCAGTTGGGACCGATGAGGCGCATTTTGCCTTTGCGGGCCTCGGCCAAAACCTGCCGCTCGAGCTCGACGCCGGCCGGGCCGGTTTCCTTGAAGCCCGCCGAGATGATGACCGCTCCCGGCACTCCCGCCTCCGCGCATTCGCGAATGAGGCCCGGGACGGTCGCCGCCGGGGTGGTGATGACGGCCAGGTCCACCGGCTCGGGGACGGACTTGATATTGGGGTAGGCCTTGACGCAAAGCACGCTGGAGCGCTTGGGATTCACGGGGTACACGGTGCCCCCGAACCCGCCGCGTCCCATGTTCTGGAACACCGTCCGGCCGACGCTGCCGGGGTTTTCGGTCGCGCCGATGACCGCGACGACTTTCGGAGCAAAGATTGAATCCAGCGGGTGGCGGCGGGACTGGTGGAGAATGTCATGGGCGGGTTCGACCCGCTGCGGAGTGGAAGATGTAGAACTTGCCATAAATTTAAGCGATTCAGTTGTCAACAAAGTCGAGAACCCGGTGAAAAACCGTTCCGTATTGCAGACCAGTTTGCCGTTTGCGCGCAGCCGGGACTTCACCGTCGTTGCCATTTGTTTATCATTTCTTGCCTCAGGATGCGAAATACTTTTCTTGGAGCCGGATGATGCAGGCCGCGGGAGCCGCAGGGGAGCCTCCCGGGGTGGGGAGATTCCCTTTGGCTTTCCAAACCGTTTGGGGGGGGAGACCTGCGCCGCAGGGGGCTTAAAAGAGGGGCAATTGAAGCCTTGACGCGGTTTGGGGAGAGGCTACCCTCGGCCTCGTTCTGAGACTGTCGTGTCGTAACCCGGGTGCGGGTGGTGTGAATGCGGGCGTGCAGCCTTCAGTCAGCCGTGCCGGTCCCGGAAATCCTCAGACATTCAGGAGACAGTGTTATGGCCAGCGGCAAGGTTAAGTGGTGGAATAATAAGAGTGGTTACGGCTTCATTGCCCAGCCCGATGGCAGGGATGTGTTTGTGCATCACTCCTCGATCAAGGGCGAAGGCTTCAAGACTTTGCACGAAGGCGAGGAGGTCATCTTCGATCTCGTAGCCAGCGACAAAGGCCCCAAGGCGGAGAATGTTCAGCGGCCCCAGGCGATGTGATTCGCGCTGCTGAGCGCAGCGCTGTGGCTCGCGGGGGAAGCCGCGCGGTTGCCGGTTGTCCTGCCAGGTGATTCGGCCTGGGACGGGGCGCGAGCGGGTCAGCTCACGATGATCCCGCGCCGAAGCATTTTGCCAGGTGCGTGTCCGCCGGCGGGCGGGTGAACAGGCTCACGACCAGCGCGGTGAGCGCTGAGAGGGGAAGCGCGACGAAAAGCGGGTCCACCACGGGCCAGTTCGGGTAATTGGCCAGGATGCTGTTGGGGCCGCCGGTGACCAGGCGGACCAGGCCGATGGCTCCCGCCTCGGCCTCCTTCACGAAGACCAGCCAGAAGCCCGTCACCACCAGGCCGACCACCATCGAGCTGATGGCCCCCGCCTTGGTGATACGCCGGAAAAACAATCCCCCCACAAAGGCGGGCAGGAACGCCGAGGCGCACAAGCCGAAGAAGATAGCGGTTGCCCGCGCAATGATATAGCCCCCGCGGGTGAAGTAGGCGAACGTAACCGCCAGCAGCAAGCCCACCACGATTCCCGCGCGAACAATGACGATGGTCCGGTTCGACTTTTGCGCGGCGCTGTCCGACCGGCCGGAGTTGGCGAATTCGACCGGAATCGTGCGTTTATCGCCGGTGGCTTGGGGGGGCGGCTGGCCGGGTTTTTCGCGGCCCGAGAGCTGTTCGAACACATCATGCCCGATGGCACTTCCCAAGGTGTGGCATTGGCTGGACATGGTGCTCATGGCCGCCGCCAGCAGGGTCAGGAGGAACACCACTTTGAACCATCGCGGCATGGCGGCGGTGATGTAGGTGGGGATGATGCTGTCGGGATTAAAGACCCAGTCCGGGCCGGCGGGGACGACCGCGCGGGTGAAACTCGAGGAGCGGGGGAGGATCTCGGCGCGGCCATCGGGAAGCGGGGTGATTTGAGCCTGCGGCATCAACTTGGACCAGGGGATGGTCTTCCCATCCGGGCCGGCCGTGTCAATGCCCCGTTCGACCAGATGCGTGTCGGCTTTGCCGCTGCCGGTGGTGTCCACATGCAGCAGCACGCACGGCACGGTGGCGGGCTTCTGCCCGGGTTCCTTCTTGGCGATGACTTTTGCCTCCTCGCGGCTGAGGATGCGGCCCACGACTTTCTCCCGTTTGAAGAAATAGATGTTGGACAAGGCTCCGACCGTGAAGGCCACGCCGGTCATGAGCAGGATGAACGTGCCGCCATAAACCAGGGCGCGGTTCAATTCCCGGCCGGATTTGACGGTGAGAAACCGAAGCACCAGTTGGGGTTGGGCCAGCACGCCAATGCCGACCCCCATCACCAGGGTGCTGACCACGATCCACCAGAGGTTGTAATCCGGTTTTCCCCAGCCGAATTGGGGCATGGAGGTCCAGCCTTGGTGACCGATTTTCTTGAAGCCGACAAAGGCCTGGTCCTTCATGGCGGTCAATTCCGTATGGCCGGTGACGACGCCGCCGACCGAGACATAGGCCCAGATCAGCAGGATCAACATGCCCACCGTCATAATGACGCCTTGGAAGGTGTCGGTGTATAACACGCCCTTGAGCCCGCCGAAGAACACGTAAACGCCGGTGACCACCGCGAACACAAACAGCGCGGTGTTGTAGTCCAGGCCAAAGGCGGTGGCCATGAACTCGGTGCCGCCGATCAGCACGGCGGCGGCGTAGAGGGGCATGACGCAGAAAATGATCAACCCCGCCAGGACTTGAATGAAGCGCGACTCGAACCGCCGGCCCATCAGCTCGGGGAAGGTGTGGGCATCCAGCCGATGGCCCATCCGGCGGGTTGGGCCGCCCAGCACGATAAAGGCGACAAAGATGCCGGCGAAGATGTTGAAAAAGGTCAGCCACAACAGGCTCATTCCGAACAGGCCGGCCACCCCGCCGAACCCAACGATGGCGCTGGTCGAAATGAAGGTGGCGCCATAGCTCATGGCCATGATGAAGGGATGGACCTTGCGCCCCGCCACGAGGTAGTCCGTCGCGTTCTTGGTGTGGGAGTAGCCAAGCCAGCCGAGGTAACCGACCGCCGCCAGGTAAAGCAGCACCCAGGCCAAATCCCAGAAGTCCACTTGGGCGAACATCATAAAGTTCTTCTCTCCAGGTTAGAGGGTGGAGGTTTCTTGGGGTCTGGTCCGGCGGCGTCAGAGTTCTTCGCTTTCCCGCGTTTCGTGCTCCGCCCAACGTTGGTCGGCTTCCTCGACCGGTTCATCCCCCTGGTTCCAGCGCAGCAGGCCGTAAGTGATACACAGCGCGGACGCGGCCAAACATAAGAGGTAGGCCAGCGCCACCCATTTGTCTTCAATACCTAACACAGTGGTTCCTCGGTTTCAGGTTTTATTGGTTGCATGTGCCCACTCCGCCGCGCCGCGAACGCCTGGTCCCCCCCTCCCAGGAGACCGTACGCCTGTTAAAGGAGCCGTCGCCCAAGCCGGGGTGCGCCGCAGTGAAAGTGGCTTGTTTCCGCTTGCATAGCAGAGCCTTGGGCAGCTTGTCCAGCTATTTTACAGCCGGAATTGCGGCCGGAGTGGTCAGGCGGACAGAAGCAGCCCCAAGCGGTAGGTAAGGAAGGCGCAGGTCCAGGCCAGCAGGCCGAGATAGAACCACTGGAACAAGGGCCATTTCCAGGAATTGGTTTCCCGTTTGACGACCGCCACCGTGCTGACGCATTGCAAGGCGAACACGTAAAACACCATCAGGGTCAGGCCCGTTAGCGTGCTGTAAACGGGCGTGCCGTCGGCGTGGTGCTGAGCTTTGAGGGTTTGGACGATGCCTTCGGCGCCGGGCTCACCGCCGGCCGCGCCGACGTTGTAAACGATGGACATGGTGCTGACGAAGACTTCACGGGCGGCAAAGGATGAGATAATGCCGATGCCCATCTTCCAATCGAAGCCCAAGGGAGCAATCAGCGGCTCGATCAGGCGGCCGAGCTTCCCGGCAAAACTGCTTTGCAGTTGGGCGCTGGCGTGGGCGCTCTCCAGCGCCAGCAGCTCGCGTTCCAACCGGTCTCGGGAGGGGGAAGCCGGGGCAGGGGGTGTGGCGGGCTCGGCTTCGATTTGGGCGCGGAGTTCGGCGCGGCGCGTTTCGAACGCTTTTTGCGTTTGGGAATCGCGGGGATAGGTGGCGAGGAACCAAAGGACGATGTTAATGCCGAGGATGACGGTTCCGGCCTGGCGCAGGAAAATCCGGGAGCGGTCCCACATGTGCCGGGCCACCACGCGCAGCAAGGGGCGCTTGTAGGGCGGCAGTTCCATGATCAGGAGGGGAGGGTCCCCCTTGAGCAGGGTCCTCTTGAACACCCATGCCATGGCGAGGGCGGCCACAATGCCCAGCAGATACATGCCCAGGAGTGTCAGGCCCGCCAGCTTCAGCACGCCCAGGAGTTTGATATCCGGGATGCAGGCCGCAATCAGCACGGTATAGACCGGGAGCCGGGCGGAGCAGCTCATCAACGGCGCCACCAGGATGGTGACCAGCCGGTCTTTGGGGCTCTCAATCGTCCGGGTGGCCATGATGCCGGGAATGGCGCAGGCGAACGAACTGAGCATGGGGATAAAACTCTTGCCGTGCAGGCCCACCTTGCTCATCAGCCGGTCCATGAGAAAGGCCGCGCGGGCCATGTAGCCGGTATCTTCAAGAAAGCCGATGAACAGGAACAGCAACAGAATCTGGGGCAGGAAAATCACCACCGCGCCCACGCCCGCAATCACGCCGTCCACCAGGAGGCTGGTCAAATCGCCCGGCGGCAGCCAGCGCTCGACGGTCCGCCCCAGCAAATCCACGCCGGCCTGAAGCGCGTCCATTGGCAGCCGCGCAAAAGTGAAGATGCTTTGAAACATCAGGAGCATCAGCGCCAGAAAGATTGCCGTGCCCCAGATTTTATGGGTGAGCACGCGATCCAGCCGGTCGCTGAAAGTTTCGCCGGGGGTGGCGGATTCGGTGGTGACGGCCTGCTGGAGGCGGGCGATGGCCGCGTAGCGGCCTTCAATGGCGGCGCTGCGCCAGTCTATGCCGGCGTTTTCCAGCCGCCGGCGCGCGTCGCTCACGGCGGCCAGAATCGGGGGAGGGTAATGCCGGGCGGAGGAGGCCAGGGCCTTTTCATTTCCCAGAATCAGGAGGGCTTCAGCGTGGGCCTGGGTTTTCCGCTCGCGGAAAGTCTTCGCCAGAAGCTCACCCAGCGCCTCGGCTTCCTGTTCCAGCGCGGGCGGCAGTTTGCAGAAACAAGCCGGTTTGGGAGTGGAGCCGTTGGCCAGCGCTGCCAGGATGCTTTGGCGCAGTTCGGGGATTCCTTTTCCCTCACTGGCAACCAACGGGAGAACGGGCACCCCGAGCGCCTCGGCGAGTTTGTCCACGTGGATGAAATGACCGTTGGCTTCGGCCACATCCATCATGTTCAAGGCGATCAGTGTCGGGTAGCCCAACTCGATCACCTGGGTGGTGTAATAGAGATTCCGTTGCAGGTTGGAGGCATCCACCACCACGACCACCAGCGCGGGCGGGGGGAGCTCGGCCAGCCGGTTGAGCAGCACATCGCGGGCAATTTGCTCATCCAGGGATTGCGGGCTGAGGCTGTAAGAGCCCGGCAAATCCAGCAGCCGCACCTTGAGCGCCGGGGGGCCGCCCAACAGGCGCCCTTCCTTTCGCTCAACGGTTACCCCGGCATAGTTCCCGACCTTGGCCCGGAGACCGGTCAGGGCGTTGAAAACCGTGGTTTTGCCGCAGTTGGGATTCCCCGTCAACACCACCAACGGCATTCCGCCAGGGGCCGGAGCGGTGTTTTGCGGGGCTGCGGTTTGACAGGGCGCCGCCGGGGCGTTCGCAGACGGCCCGGCAGCGTTGCGGGCAGGGGGGCTGGTCGGGCCGGGGGTCATCACTCGCCCGCGCGCACGAAAATCTGCTCCGCCTCGTGCTTCCGCAAAGTCAGGTTGTAGCCCCGCACCCTGATTTCGACCGGGTCGCCGAGGGGGGCAAAGCGGATCAGTTCAATGGGAGTGCCCACCAGCAACCCCATCTCCATGAGGCGGGGACGCGATTCGGCGGGCAGTTTGATTTCGGCCACCGTGGCGCGGCTTCCGGCGGCAATCCGGGTCAAGGGCTGAATCTCGGCAGACATGGGGAAGGGCCGGCACACTTACCCGTGCGGCGTGTGCGAGAGGGTTTCGACGAGAATGCTCTCGGCCAGTTTCTCGCTGATTCCCAGCCGGGCGTTGCAGACCTGGCAAATGAACGTGGCATTCCGCGCCAGCAGCCGCACTTTCTGCTCCTCACAAAAACCCAGCTCGCGCAATCGGGCGCACGTCTCCGGGGAGGCGACCAAACCCTTGATGCAGACCATCTGTCCAGCCTGCACGCGGCTCAGAGGACAAACCTGCGTTCCGGCACATTGGCCTTCGATCACGTTATAGGGTTGCGACACCGGCTCTTTCACCGCGGGGGAACCTAGGCCAGTTGCGGCCCGGTTGCAAGAGGATTCCCCGGATGAAATGCCAAAAAAGGGTTGGAAAAAAACAAATTTTGGTAAAGGCTTCGCCCCGGGTTTGACTCTAGCCATGTAGCCAGTCCGTTGTGGCTGGGCAGCCTTTTTGCTGCACCCAAGTTTTACTATGATTGCAAGTCCACTCGGCGCGCGCAAGCGCCAGGCAGAAGCGGCGCGCGCCCAGCGCAGCGAAGCCGCGCATGCGGCGCAGGCAGACCGGCTGGTGCGGAACCTGTCCGGCGAGGATTCCGAGGTTCGCGCGCAAGGTTCGTACGTGGACTTGGGGGACTCGGCACGGATGGCGGTGCTGCTGTGCCCTGAAGGGCGAGGCACGTTCAAGGAGCAAGTCAACGACGTTTTGAGCCTTTTGGCGACGAGCCTGGAAGGGCGGCCCCACCCCTTGGAAGCGACGCTGCTGACGGTATTTCTTCGCGAGCCTCGGGACCGTGACGAGGCCGGGCGTTTGCTGGCCGAGTATTTTGGGGCACGCATGCCGGTGACGAACTACGTACTGCAGCCGCCATGCAATGGCGCGGCGGTGGCCATGGAAGTTTGGGCGGTTGGGGGAGGGGACGTCCGGATTGAACACTTTGGTCCCCAGGTTTTGACGGTCACTTACGACGGGTTGCGGTGGATTTATTGTGGGGGCATTGAGTCTCCCGCCTCGGTTTCGGGGGTTTATCAGCAGACGACCGGGGGCATCAAGGCTTTGGAAGCGGCGCTGCGCCTGGCGGGCAGTGGGTTGGAGGATGTGGTGCGCACGTGGTATTACCTGGGAGGCATCAATGCGGTGGAGGGAGAGCTGGAGCGGTACAAGGAGTTCAACCGGGCGCGAACCGACGCGTACCGGGAGGTGGATTTTTGCCGGGGCATTCCGGGGGTGCGTGGTCCCGGGGCCGTTTTGCCGGCCAGCACGGGCATCGGCATGCGGGGCGGGGGCTTGATATTGAGCTCGCTCGGCCTGCAAACCCGGCGGCAGGACATCAGGCTGTTCCCGTTGGAGAATCCCTTGCAGGTGCCCGCGTATCAGTATCCCCCCACCTATTCTCCGGAGTCGCCCAAGTTCTCCCGGGCCATGGCGCTTGGGTTGGGCCATTACGTGACCAGTTGGATTTCCGGCACCGCCAGTATTGTCAATTCCGAGAGTCTGTATCCCGGCGACATTGCGCGGCAGACGATGCAAACCCTGGATAATATCGAGCGGCTCATTGCCCCGGAAAACTGCGCCGCCCACGGGTTCCCGCAGGCCGGGGCCCGGCTCGACGACCTTGCCAAGGTACGCGTGTACATCAAGCGTCCCGAGGACTACGCGCGCTGCAAGAGCGTCTGCGAGGAGCGCTTGGGCAAGGTCCCGGTCCTTTACCTTGTGGCCGATGTGTGCCGGCCCGAGCTGCTCGTCGAGATTGAAGGGGTCGCGTTTTCCCGGCTGCGGACTCAGGTTTCGGGTTAGGCATCGCCTGGCGCTGGAGGTGGGTCCGGGCAGTTGAAGGGCCGGCCGCTGACTCGGGCCGCCACCCGCCTTTTCGTACATCAAATGGTCGGAGCGACAGGATTTGAACCTGCGACGTCTTGGTCCCAAACCAAGTGCTCTAGCCAGGCTGAGCTACGCTCCGAGCCACCAACCCGGTGAATATCTCACAGCCGTCCGGTCGCGCAATCCGAAACTCGCAGGAAGGGGACGATTGGCGTGCGTGGCCGGGGCCGGTGGCCCGCTCGGGGGCGAACCCGCCCGGGTCAGACTTCCGTGGAAATCAGGCCGGTGCGGAGCGCGAATCGAACCAGGCCGGGGATGTCATGGATTTTGAGCCGGTCCATGAGCTGGGCGCGATGGTATTCAACGGTTTTGGGGCTGATATTGAGCATGAGGCCGATGCCGATGGTGGTTTGGCCTTCGGCGATGAGCTGAAGGATCTCGCGCTGCCGTTCGGTGAGTTGGTCCAACGGGCTCTTTTTGTGGGCGATTTGGTGGAGGGGGAACTTCTTGAGAAAGCGGTCGGAGATGTCGCGGCTGAGGTAGATTTCGCCCGCATGGACGCGCCGGGCGGCCTCGGCAATTTCGCCGATGACGGCGCTTTTGACCAGGTAGCCCGCGGCGCCGGCTTTGAGCGCCTGCCAGACGTATTCCTCGTTCTTGTGGCGGGACAGGATGATGACTTTGGTGCCGGGGAAATCGCGGGTGACGCGGATGGCGGTCTCGAGGCCATTGAGGTTGGGCATGGAAATGTCAATGAACAGCAGGTCCGGTTTGTGGGCGGCGACCAGCTCGAGGGCCTGGCGGCCATCGGCGGCTTCGGCGACCACCTCGGCGCCGGGGATTTTTTCCAACTCGGCTCTGACACCGGCGCGGACGATCGGGTGATCGTCGGCCAGCAGGATGCGAATGGGGTGGGTCATAGGTTTTGTGTTTCCAAGGCGAGTTCCTGGGGACGATGATAGTCAAGGGGAAACCAGGCGCGGACCTCCGTGCCCTGGCCGGGGGCGGAGATGATTTCCAGACCGCCGCCCGCCAGCGTGGCGCGTTCCTCCATGCTGAGGACGCCCAGGCTGGCGCCGTGGACGGCGCGGTTGCGGACCTGGGCCACCTCAAAGCCGCAGCCGTCATCGCGCACGGAAAGCCGGAGGCAGCCGTCGGACTGGGTGAGGGTGACCACCACCGACCTGGCCTGGGCATGGCGAACCACGTTGGTCAGGGCTTCCTGGGCGACACGAAAGCACTCGGTTTCGATCACCGGCGGGGGCCGTTTGTCCAGGGGGACGGGGTGGAATTCGGCTGTGAGGCCGGCCAGCTCGGCCTGGCGCTGAGTGTACCACCGGAGCGCGGGCTCGAGGCCCAGGTCGTCCAGCATCGAGGGGCGGAGGTTGAGGGACAGGTCGTGGACCTGTTCGAGCACGCGTTCGACCGCGCGAATGCTTTCCTCCAGGCGCCGTTCCAACGCGGGCTTTTCGGGGCTTTGCAGGGCGGCCTGAAGGTTCATTTCGGCAACGGTCAGGGTTTGGCCGATTTCGTCATGGAGCTCGCGGGCGATGTGGCGGCGCTCGCTCTCCTGGACTTCGACGAGGCGGTGGGAGAGGACCTGCAGTTTGAGGCTGGCGCGCTGGCGTTCGCGTTCCCGCTGTTCGAGCGCCTGGGCCATGAGATCGAAGCTGAGCGTGAGTTGTCCGAGTTCATCGTGTCCATGGCGCAGGCCGGTCCGGGCGGAGAGGTCGCCGCGCGCCAGCCGGGTGCTGGATTGGACGAGCGCTTTGATCGGCTGGATCACCAGCACATTGCTGCCCACCCAGCCGAGCAGCAGCGCGATTCCGCCCGCCAGGCCAAGCCAGGTGAGATACTGCGCGGCCGTGCGGTTGGCCTGGGCAAAAAGAACCTGGCGCGGAACACACAGGACGGCCCGGGCGTCGCCGGCGACCAGTTGGGTGGGCAGCAGGGCAAAGGCATAAATGCTTTCGCGGCCGTCGGGTCCCGGCGCTTCAAAGGGCTGGCCCGGAGATTCAAAAGCCCGGGCCACCACGGCGGCATCGAGGCTTTCGCGGCCGACCCAGCGCTTGGGGCCGGGGTAGCGCGCCAGGATGAGGCCGTTGGTGTTGATCAGGGTCCAACTGGCGTCGCGCGGAATCGGCAGCCGGCGCAACTGGGAATACAGGCCCTCGAAAAAGTTGAGTTCAATCGTGGCGAACACGACGGCGGTCAACTGCCCCCGGTAATCCAGCACCGGCCGGCTGAATGTCAGGGTGGGGCGCGGCGTCTGGGGCGGCAGGGCAATGTCGCCAACCGAGAACTCCAGCGACTCGACCGCCCGGCGGAAGAAGGACTCGCCGGCGAGGTTGAGCGAGCGGGGCGCGGGCGCGGTCGAGGCGAGGAGCTGGCCGTTGGTGTTGACGACGCCCAGGTTGGCGTACTGCGGGTTGAGCGCGAGAAACTCCTCGAGGGTCTTTTGCGGATTGTTGGAAGAGCCGGGCCCAATATGCGGCGATTCCGCCACCGCGAAAAGCAGTTGCCGGGCCGAGGCGAGGAGGTTTTCCTCCTCTTCCAGGGCCAGCTCGGCGAACTGTTGGGCCCGGCGCTGCCAGTTGGCCACCTGCCGTTCCCGTTCCTCCCAGGCCCGGTGCAGGGTGAGGGCGGCCAGCGGCGCGCACGCCACCAGCACCAGCAGAAGCAGACGGAACCGAAGGCCAAACAAAATCTGCCTGATTCGATTCATCGCTTCAGCATACCACACTTGTCGCGCTTGCGTCGCCAGAAATTTGCGGCGCCCCGTTGCAAAACCCGGATTGAATCCAGACGCCGCGTATGGTTAGGTGAAAGGGCATGGGCCGCTCGACCAAATCGCAATGGGACTTTGGCGAACTGTTCCCCCCGGAGCAGTTCCAGAAGGTGTGGACTGTCAGCGAATTGACGGGGGAGATTCGGCGGCGGCTGGAAAAGGAGTTTCCGCGGCTGCGCGTGACCGGCGAGGTCACCAACCTGCGGCTGCAGAATTCCGGGCATATCTATTTCACGCTCAAAGACTCCGGGGCGCAACTGAGCTGCGTCCTGTTCCGCGGGGAGCCGGGCATAGACCGGTCTTTGCTGGAGGACGGCCGGAAGGTGCTGGCGGGAGGTGACTTGACGGTTTATGAGCCGCGGGGGCAGTACCAGTTGCGGGTGACGTCGCTGGAATTGCAGGGGGTCGGGGCGTTGCAGGCGGCGTTTGAGAAGCTCAAGCAAAAGCTCAAGGCGGAGGGCTTGTTCGCGACGGAGCGAAAGCGGCCGCTGCCCCGGTTTCCGCAGCGGGTCGGGGTGGTGACCTCCCCCAGCGGCGCGGCGTTGCGGGATGTGCTGCACGTTGTTCGGCGGCGGCATCCGGCGCTCGAGCTGGTGTTGGCGCCCTGCCGCGTTCAGGGGGAGGGGGCGGCGGAGGAGATTGCCGCCGCCATCGCTTTGCTGAATGATTACGCGGCGCGGACAACTGACGCGGCGGGCCGGCCCGGGCTCGAGGTGGTGCTGGTCACGCGCGGGGGCGGGAGTCTGGAGGATTTGTGGGCGTTCAATGAAGAGGTGGTGGCGCGCGCCATATTCAACTCGGCGCTGCCGGTTGTGTCCGCGGTGGGGCACGAAATAGACTTTACCATCAGCGACTTCGTTGCGGATGTGCGCGCGGCAACGCCCAGCGCGGCCGCGGAAATTCTGACCGACGGGATGTTTCGCAGCGTTGAGTTTGTGGGGGAGGCGCGCCAGCGTTTGAGGGAGCTGGGGCGGCGGCAGCTCGAGAGCAAGGGTGAAGAGCTGGCGGATTGGATGCGGCGGATGCAACGGGCCCAGCCGCGGCGGCGGGTGAACGAATGGCTGCAGCGGCTGGATGACCTGCAGGGAGGGCTGGCGCGGTGCGCGCGGCAGGGCGTCCGCGACCGCCGGGTGGCCTGGAGAAACCTGGCGGAACGGCTGTTCCGGACCCGCCCGGCGGTTCAATTAAAGCAGCGGCAGGAGTTGCTGCGACTCGCCGGCCAGCGCCTCAAGGAGCAGGCCCGCCACCGGCTGCGCGAAGCGCGCAATGGGGTGGAAACCTTGCAGACCCGGCTGCGCTTGTTGGGACCGGAACAGGTGCTGGCCCGCGGCTACTCGATTACCCTGGACGCGGAGACGGGAGCGGTGCTGCGCGACGCGGCCGGATTGGAACCCGGCCGGAAGTTGCGGACGCGCCTGAAGCGGGGCGGGGTTCTCAGCGAGGTAACGGGGACGGAGTAACCTTGCCGGGGTTTCGGGGAGGGGGGAAAGCGGGGGAGTTTTTTTCGTTTTCGGCGGGCTCTCCCACGCGCCGGAAGAGCAAGAGGAGACGGTTTGCTGGCAGTGGCTGGGGCAACCCGGCGCCTTCCCTGGTCAAAATCCGGGATGGTGTTGGGAAATTCGGGGATGGTGGAGCCGAGGGGAGTCGAACCCCTGACCTTCTCATTGCGAACGAGACGCTCTACCAACTGAGCTACGACCCCATCCAAAAGAGTCAACGCGAGACATTATGGCCGAGGGCGGCGCGGATGCAAGTGGAAAGAGAGGGCGAGAAAGCGCGGGGCTTTATTATCAGGCGGCGTTCGACGAGTCAGGCTGCAAGCCGCGGAATTTGGGGTGGTCGCGGGCGAGGGGAGAGCCTTTCTCAGTCGGCGGGGCCGGATGCATTCGAGGGGTCAATGAGCGCCGGGGCGTGGAGGATGGGCAGATACATGGCGACCACGATGCTGCCCACGATGAGCGCCAGGCAAACAATCAGGATTGGTTCGAGAAGCGAGGTGAGGGCCGAGGCGGCGTTATCCACCTCTTCGTCGTACGTGTCGGCAATCTTCATGAGGAGGTCGGGCAGGGCGCCGGTCTGCTCCCCGACATCCACCATCCCGGCAACCATGGTCGGAAACAGCGCGGAGGCTTTAAGCGTGGGAGCGATGGGGTCGCCGGCTTTGACCTGGTCGTGGACTTTGCCGATGATCCGGGCATAAACCACGTTGCCGGTTGTTTCTTTGACAATGGCAAGGGCCTGAAGAATCGGCACGCCGCTGTTGACCAGCGTGCCGAGGGTGCGGGCGAACCGGGAGATGGCGACCTTGCGGAACAGCGGGCCAAGGACGGGAAGGGTGAGTTTGAGTTGGTCGAAGACCCAGCGGCCCGCGGTGGTGCGGAGCGCCAGCGGGAGCGTCCCCGCCAGGACGGCAACCAGAGCCAGGCCGGCGAGGAAGTGGGTCTGGACGGCGGTGCTGAGATTAAAGACAAACGTCGTGAAGGTGGGGAGCGGCGCCCCGCCGAGCAGTCCGTCGAAGACCAGCTTGAAGCGCGGAACAACAAACGCCATCAGCAAGGCGAGGATGGCGGACGCAACGGTCAGGACGGCGCAGGGATAAAACATGGCGGCTTTGACTTTGCCCTTGATTCGCCGGGCCTTTTCCATGAATTCAGCCAGGCGCCGCAGGGTGATTTCCAAGGCGCCCGCCAGTTCGCCGGCCCTGACCATGTAAACATAGAGGCGGTTGAAGGCTTGGGGGTGCGCGGCAAGCGCCTCCGCCAGCGAGCTTCCGTTTTCGATGGCGGACTCGATCTCGGCCAGAATGAGGCGAAACCGGCGGTGCGGTTGTTGTTCCCGGAGGGTGCGGAGGCTGCGCAGCAGGGGCATGCCGGCTTCCAACAAGGTTGCCAACTGGCGGGTGAACACGGCCAGAACGGCCGGCTTGATTCCCGCCCTCCAGCGGAAGGGCCGCGGGCGGGTTTGCGACAGGGCGGGCCGGCGGGCCCTGGGCGGGAGGCTGGGCCCCGGAGCGGGCTTCTCCGCCAGCAGCCGCGTGGGGAAGAGCCCCATTTCCTTGATGCGGCGAATGGCTTCGAGTTGGTCGGGCACTTCGAGCACGCCGCGAGTCTCCGTTCCTTTCAGGTCCACGGCCACGTAGGAGAAACAGGACATGATCACCTCCACTCTGCCCGGGTTGCCCCGGCCGTTTGCACTGGGGTTGACAGGGTTCTCATACAAGAAATTAGACCGGGCGTGGGAGCGGCCCTCACGCAGAGCGTCCCGCCGAGGCCGCGCGGGGCGCGCCGGGCCAGCGTTTGGCGCGGGCCGCCGACGCCGGGCTTGCCAGACTCGACGGGTCGGTTATGTTCGTGGGGGATAGCGAACTGACCGGACTGATCCAGCAACCATGAAGACACGCGTACGTTTTGCCCCGAGCCCGACGGGGTTTCTGCATATCGGCGGAGCCCGGACGGCGTTGTTCAACTGGCTTTACGCCCGGCACACGGGGGGGACCTTTGTGCTGCGCATCGAGGATACCGATGTGGCGCGCAACAGCCAGGAGGCGGTCAACGTCATCCTGAACGGCTTGCGCTGGCTGGGACTGGACTGGGACGAAGGCCCGATCAGCGGCGATGCCACCGGCCCGAGCAAGGGCGATTACGGTCCGTATTTTCAAAGCCAGCGGAAAGAGAACTATCAGCGGCGGGTGGAAGCCTTGCTGTCGCATGGCCTGGCTTACGAGGATCAAGGCGCCATTAAGTTCAAGATGAGCCGCGAACCCATCGTCATTCCGGATCTGGTGGTGGGGGAGGTGCGGCGCGAATTGACGGACCGGGAGCAGGCCGACCCGGACTTTGTCATTGTCCGGTCGGACGGCCAGCCGGTGTTTCACCTGGTAAACGTGGTGGACGACCTGGAGATGAACATCACGCATGTCATCCGGGGCGAGGATCACTTGAGCAACACGGCCAAACACATCGCCCTGTTCCGGGCATTTGGAGTTGAACCCCCGCGGTATGCGCACATTCCCCTGATTTTGAACAGCGATGGCACCAAGATGAGCAAGCGCGACAAGGGCGCTTCGCTCACCAGCTACATGGAGGAGGGCTACGCGCCGGAAGCGGTTTTGAACTATCTGTGCCTGCTGGGGTGGTCGCCGAAAAACAATCGCGAGAAGCTGTCGTTGTCCGAAGTGGTGGAGATGTTCGACCTGCCGCAGATTCTGCGGCATAACGCGCGGTTCGACCTGACCAAGCTGACCTGGCTGAACGGCGAATACCTGCGGGAGATGGATACCGAGCGGTTTTATGAGCTGGCGGTGCAGGCCCTGGGGCGGGCGGGGCTGGACACCACGCGCTACCCGGTGGAGTACGTGAAGGCGGCTTTGGACACCTGCAAAGGGAAGTTCAAGCTGTTCAGCGAGCTGCCGGCTTATGGCGGGTTTTATTTCAAGGACGAGGTGCAGTATGATCCGGAAGCGGCGAAGCGGGACTTCACGCCGGAGAACCGGCCACGATTGGCCCGGCTGCGCGACGCCTTGAGCCGCCTGGAGCCGTTCGAGCCGGACCCGATTGGCCACACGTTGAAAGCCGTGGCGCAGGAACTGGGAGTCAAACCTGCCGTCTTGGTTCATCCGACGCGTTTGGCCTGCTGCGGAAACACGGCGGGACCGAGCCTCTACCACCTGTTGGCGGTCCTGGGCAAGACGCGGGTCTTGCAGCGCCTGGACAAGGCTTTGGCCGTAATCGGCTGAGGGAGTCGCAGACGCCAGAATTGCCGAACCCGGGTTGACAGTCCGGCTGAATGAGGCTAGGAGTCTGCCGCGCTTTTATGAAATCGAGCAAATCATCCCAACCCTTGGTAGGCATCCTGATGGGCAGCGACTCCGACTGGCCGGTGATGAAGGCCGCGGCGGAAGCTTGCGCCGAATTTGGCGTCCCGTGCGAATATCGCGTGATTTCGGCGCACCGGACGCCGGGCGACCTTTCCCGCTACGCCAGCTCCGCCCGGAAACGGGGGTTGCGGGTGATCATCGCGGGAGCGGGGGGGGCAGCGCATCTGCCCGGCGTCACCGCAGCCTACACGACCCTGCCCGTGATTGGGGTGCCGATTTTGGGCAAGGCGCTGAACGGGCTGGACTCGCTGTTGAGCATCGTGCAGATGCCGGGGGGCATCCCGGTGGCCACGGTGGCGGTGGGCGGCGCCCGCAACGCGGGGCTGCTGGCGGTTCAGATTCTGGCCACGGCGGACGCCGCGCTGCAGCGCAAACTTGAAGAATTCAAGCAGCGGCTGGGCGAGGAGTCCCGCGCCAAGAACCGCAACCTGGCGCTTTAAGCGCGGGGGAAAAGGCGGAAATGGAACCGAGAGATATTCGGGATTCTTTGAGCTATGACGCCCGGGGAAATCCTTTCAACGTGGCTTTCAAGACGAAATGAGAGTCTGGATGGGGGCTGGGACGTCTCGTCCCAGAAAGCTTTGGGTTGCGAGGGCGTGGGAAGTGTGGAGACGGGACGTCTCCAGCCCCGAGGTGATTGAGGGTCGGGATGGGGGCTGGGACGTCTCGTCCCAGAAAGCTTTGGGTTGCGAGGGGGG
>JARKQH010000477.1 GCA_029974925.1 Verrucomicrobiota bacterium | reverse complement strand
GCCTTGGGTCACCTCGCAGCGGTGGTTGAAGGTGGGGAATTGGAGCAAATTCAGCGCGCTGCCGGCGGCGCCCGCCTTGGGGTCACTTGCCCCGAACACCACCCTGCCAACACGGGCGTGGACAATGGCGCCCGCGCACATGGGGCAGGGTTCTTTGGTGACATAGAGGGTGCATTCGTTCAGGCGCCAGTCCCCGAGCGCTTCCTCGGCCTGGGTGATGGCCAGCATCTCGGCGTGGGCGGTGGCGTCCCGGAGCAGCTCGACTTGGTTGAAGGCCCGGGCGATGATTCGTCCCTCGCGCACGATCACCGCCCCGACCGGCACCTCCTCCGCCTCCCACGCCCGGGCGGCCTGCCGGAGGGCTTCGCCCATGAAGAAGTGGTCACTGTGCAGGTCAATGAGCGGCTGGTCAGGCATGCGCGGGGTCGGGCGCCGAGGGGCTGATGGCCGACGACAGCCAGCTTTCCTCGAGGGTCCAGGTGTTTCGGCCGTCGGCATGGCAATGACAGTGCGCGGCGAAGAAGCCGCCGCGAAACCGCCAGAACCAGGGCCAGAGGCTCTCGAGGTCGGTCTGCGGCAGGGGCAGGGTGGCCAGGGCGGACCGGGGGAAGAACCGAAAGCGGCCCTCGGGATGGTCGGGGGGCGGGCGGCTCAGCCGGCGCTTCACCTCGAAGAGGAACATGAGCCAATGGGTGTTGCCCTGGTAGCCGTGCTCGCTGATCAGGCCGGTCAGATGCAGGTCGGCCGGCGTCAACTCCAGCCCCATTTCCTCGGCGGCTTCCCGGCAGGCGCACGCATACGGCGACTCGCCCTCGGCCATGTGCAACTTGCCGCCGGGCGGACTCCACCGTCCGCGGTTGGGCTCCTGCGCCCGCTCGAGCAGCAGAATTTCATCCCGGGCGTTGAAACAATACAGCAGCGTCGAGATTTTATAAGGCAGCACCATCGCGACTCAGGGGTTGGCTTTCCCACCGATGCAATACAGGTGGCTGGCGGTGCGAACAAACAACTGGCCCGCCGCGACCGCGATGGTGGACCGCACCGGCGATTCGCCCATGGGGATGGTGGCCAGCACTTTGAATTCGTCGGCCGCCAGCACGACGGCCGTGCCGTTTTCGCTGATGCAATAAATCCGGCCGTCGGCGCCGGTCGGAGACGCGCGGAAGATTTCCCGGACGCCCAGGTTGCCCTGCCAGAGCTTTTCACCCGTCGCGGGCCGCAGACAGGTCATCACCTGGCGGTCGCCGTCCAGAACGAAGAGTTTGTCACGATAGTAAAGCGGCGTGGCGCAGTCGGAGGGGAACTCTTTCAACTTCCAGACCAGGGCCGTGTCCGGCAGCCGCCCGGCCCCGGCGGGTTTGAACGCCAGCACCGGGTCGCGTTTGGGCGCGCAACCAATCACCACCCCGCCCGCCACCACCGGCGAAGGCACAATCCGCCAATGGCCCTCGCCGTTGGGATTGAAGCCGGCGCCGCGCCAGAGTTCGCGGCCGGTGGCCGCGTCGTGGCCGGTCAGGTAGTCGCCGCCCACCACGAGGATTTCCACGGCGGCGCCGCGCACCCACGGAATCGGCGTGCTGTAGGCTTCCTGCGATTCCCCGCGGGCGTCGCTGGGCCGGACCTGGCGCCAAAGGTTTTTGCCCGTCGCCGGGTCCACGCACAGGAGGAACGATTCGCGGGCGGGCTTGTCGTCCAGCGCATGCGAGTAATCGCCGGGCACGGGATTGCGCTGGAGGACCTGGATGTAAAGCCGGTCCTGAAACAGCATCGGGCTCGAGCCGTAAATCCACATGTTGGCGAACCGGCCGTATTCGGCCGCCAGGTCGCGCGACCAAAGCGGTTGGCCGTCGAAATCGTAAGCCGCCAGGTGGCCGGTCGCGAACAGCACGAACACGGCCCGGCCATCCGTCACCGGGCTGGGGGAGGCCATGTTGTTCCGGCCCTTGTCCCGGTTCCCCGTTGCCACCACCCGGCGCCAGTTCTCGGTTCCGGTCCGCCGGTCCAGGCACAGCAGCAGCAAGTTCTTTTCCGCGTCGGGGGACGAAACGAAAACCGTGTCCTCCCATATCACGGGTGTCGCGCCGCTCTGGCCCGGCAGGGGCGCCGACCAAACCACGTTCTCGGTCTTGCTCCAGGTCGCCGGCAGATTCGTCTCCGAGCTCGAGCCGTTGAAGAACGGGCCGCGCCATTGCGGCCAGTTCGCCGCCTGCAGGTCAAGAATCGCGAGCCCCAGAACGGCAAGGGAAAACAGCTTTAACATATCAGCCCGGATATCGAACCCGGAAGCGCGGCCCAGGGCAAGCCGATACCACGCAACCTCAACGGTCTGGGCGCATCTCAATTTCTTGCAAGGTGGTGTAAGCTTGGGGCATGAAAACTACTTGTTGCCCCCCTGTTGCTCATTCTACCCCGGCCCCCGCCACGCCTGAGCCCCTGGCCGTTCTGGCGGCGCGCACC
>JARKQH010000459.1 GCA_029974925.1 Verrucomicrobiota bacterium | reverse complement strand
AGGACGCGTGGGAGCGGGTGGGGTTGCGAGCGGAGGCGGCGGGGCGGTTGCGGGCGTGGCAGCAGCGCAAGGCGGAGATCAAGGCGGCGATGAGGGGGCTGGTGACCGGGGGGCCGTCGAGCTGAGGGCGGGGGCTGCGGCACGGCGCGGCTGGATTGGGGCTGGGACGTCTCGTCCCAGGGGTCTCGGGTTACGAGGGCGTGGGAGTGTGGAGACGAGACGTCTCCACCCCCGAACCGAGGACGGGGGCGATTGGGGCTGGGACGTCTCGTCCCAGAAAAAGCTTTGGGTTGCGAGGGGGGCCACAGCGCCGAGACGCCGCCGGTCCCGAGAGGGTTTGCTGGTGAAGGACGTGCGGTTCAAGGGGACCCAGGTGGAAATTCATCGCTCTGGCTGTGGGCAGGGTCCGGCGGCCAGCGGCGAGGAGGTTGTTTCGGAATTGGCTCGGGCCCGGACCTGGTGCAGGATGAGGGGGTGATCCGAGTTGTGACAGGGTTGCTGGTGACGGTCTGCCTGGCCGGGGCGGCGGAACCTCTGGCGAGGGTTCACGGCGAGCCGGTGGGCGAAGCGGAATATGGGTGGTTTGAGGAGCAGGAGCGGACCGGCGTGATTCAGCACTTTCAGTCAAACCTCAAGGTTGAGTATGGGCCGGATTTCTGGGATGTGAAAGTGGAGGGGGTTACGCCGCGGGAGATGCTGAGGCAACGGACTCTGGAGCGGGTCGGCCGGGAGCGGGTCGAGCGCCGGCTTTTCGCGGAATTGGGGTTGATTCGGAACGGGAGTTTCGAGGAATTTCTGGCGGGTTTCGAGCGTGCGAACCGGGAACGGGAAGCGGCGCAGCGGGCAGGCAAGGTGGTTTTCGGCCCGGTTCGATTCACCCCACTGCAGTACTACGGTTATTGGAAATCGAACCTGCGGATCGAAGCGATCAACAAACTGGGCCGGGAACGATGGGCGGCGGAGGATCGCAAGTCGTGGGAGAAGAGTTACGAGGAACTGGTTGAGGAGTTGGTGCGGCGGGCCAAGGAAAAACCGAAGCAGGGGGCGCAGGGAATCCGGGGCAGCGGGGCGCCGGGCCGGCGGGGCGGGCTACTGGCTGGCGAGACGATAGAAACGCCGCGGGTGGTTGGCCGCGTCCAGATCGGTGAATTGGTAGAGGTCGTTGCCCAGGAAGACGGGGGTGCCCAGCCACATCCAGGCGGGAAAGGCGAGGTTGGTGGTGGCGAAGATGGAGAAGCTTTCGCCGGCGGGGCTGAGGAATAACAGCTCGAGCGCGCCGTCCTGGCGGCGAAGCGGAGTTTTTAGCGTGGGCGGGGGAAGGGGCAGGGTGGAGAAGGTGAGGGAGGGCAGTTGGGCCTGGTTGGTGACGGCGATGCGAAATCCGGCGGGGGCGTTGCTGGGATTGTCCACCCCGGTCAAAACCAGCACCAGTGTCTGATTCTGAATCCATTGGTCCCAAGGGGCGGGGAGGGTAAGGGTGTGAGTGACGGGGCCGCCGGGGAGGAGGGTGTCGAGAATGGGCGTGGCGGTGCGAGGGCCGGACGTGAGCAGGTCATTGCTGTTGGTTTCGTTGGCCGGCGCGGTGATCCAAACCAGGTCGGGGGACATTTCCGGGCAGGGTTGGTCCAGGGCCCAGAGCCGGAGGTGCTGCATCCCGCTGTTGGAGAAGCCCTGCAGGGTCAGGAGCGCGGGGCGGTCGGGGTCGGGCCGGGAGCCGGCGAGGTCGAAGGCAAGATAGGTTTTGGCCGAAAGCCCCGTGGTACTGTACTTGACCATGGCGTAACCCAGGGCTTGTTCGTCCGGGTTCACGGTGGCGTTGGCGCCGTCGCGGATGGTGGCCCACGCGGCGGCGGCGAGGGTGCGGGAGGGGGGCGGGGGCAGGGCCACGGTGAGCGTGGCGGTCGCACTGGTGACGGCGCCGAACGCGTTGGTGATGAGCACATCGTAAGCGGCGGCGTCATTGGTGGTGACGTTGGAGAGGGTCAAGGTGGCCTGGGTGGCTTCGGGAATGGTTCGGCCGGCTTTTCGCCATTGATAGGCCAGCGGCGGGGCGCCCGAGGCGATCACCTCGAAAGCGACCGTGGCGCCTTGGACGGCGGACTGGCTGGCGGGAGGCTCCCGGATCACGGGCGGTTGATTGGAGGCGGAGCCCTGCCATTCGTGCGCCCCGCGGTCGGTGGCGCTGTTGAACGGAACCGGGTTGCCCCAGAAATCGCGCCCGCCGTTGCCCGGCACCGTTTTGCCCGAGTCTATGCAGGGGGAGCCGGCCTGGAGTTGATAGCCGGCGAGGGTGCTCCGGCCGATGCCGCCCGAGCCGGGCGCGACCAGGAGCGGATCGGCGGTCAGCTTATGGGGGTCGGCGGGTTCGCCGTCGGGATGGTGGCCATAGAAGAGGTTGTAATCAAAAGTGCGATTGCCGTTATACCAGCGGTACGCGGCGGTGGGGCTGAGGTTGTAAATCAGGTTGTTGTAAAAGAAATAGGTTTTGGCGCCGGACCGCCGCTCGTCAATGATGCGGGGGGAAAGGTCGGCGGGCACAAAGACGGTGTTGTTGTACACGTAGGTGCTGGCGCAGTCGTAATTCATGCAGAAGATGATGCCGCGGTCGTTCCGGCTGAGATTGTACCGGACGATGACATTCGTGTCGGCGGCGTCCGTGCATTGCCAATAAAGGCCGTGGCTGTTGTCGTGACTGTAACTGTATTGGAAGATGCAGCCCGGACTTTGCAGGTCGGCGTCATAGAGCGAGCCGTCGAAATCCGAGCTGCGATTCAGGTAGCCCTCGTTGAACTGAAACACGGTGCCGCGGCAACTGCGGGAAAAGATGGTGTTGCCCGTCACGGCGCGCACGGCGGTGTCGTAGCAGACATTGTGTTCGATCAGGCCGGTTTCGTCCGTCAGACGAATGATCATGGCGTTCTTGGCCACGTCGCTGATGGAATTGCCCCGGATCACCACGCGCGTGAATTTTCGCGCTTCCCAGGCGGGGGTGCCGGGGTAATCGGAGACGGAAACCCGGTGGTTGAGGGCGAGGCCCTGGTTGTCCACCGTGGCGATGACGCAGTTTTCTATCAGGATGTCGTCAAAGCGCGTGGGGACCTGGCGGTCCTCAATGGTTTCAACGATGATGCCCCCGGTGCGCTTGGCGGCACTGCTGGTCTGGTCCACGAGGCCTTTGATGTGGTGAATGTGGCAATCGCGCACCTGCAGGTGGCGCACGATTCCGCCGGGGAAGTTTGACGCGCTCAGGTAGATGCCCCGGCGGTCGCCGCCTTCGGCGGCGTCGTTGATCACCTCGAGGTTGTTGATTTCCCAATACTGCTGGTTAAACAGGTAAACGGCCCCGAAGCCGGTGGCGCCGTTGCCGTTGATGAGGGGTTTGGGGCCGGCGCCGTACTGGTTGATGACAATCGGGTTGTTGGTGGCGCCGGAGCCTTTGGGGTTGAGCTGGCCGGTCCAGCTTCCCCCCGCCTTGAACAGCAGGGTGTCGCCCGGCTGAAACGTCCAGGCATTGACCTTGCCCAGGGTTTTCCACGCGGCGGTTTCCGACAGGCCGCTGTGGGCGTCGTTGCCGCCGAGGGAATCCACGTAGTAGGTGGCGGCCGGGGCAGGGAAGGCCGCCAGCAGGAGCAGGGCCAATGGCTTCAAGTTCATAAAAACGCGACCGCGCCTGAGGCGATTCGTCAACGGCCAAAGCATGGCAGAGCCGCGCGGGCCGGGCAACCTTGCTCCGGAGTTCACGCCGCGGCGAAATCCACGGCATCAGCGGTCCGGCGCGCTCCCGGCGCTTCGCCTGCTGGAGAACGCGGCGCGGGCGGCGGGCGCGTGGAACGGCACGCCTGCGTTGTGGAGCTCGAGAGGCCGCCGGCGGCCGGGGTTCACCGTTCGCGGGGCAACCGGCCAGCCGCCGGTCTGACCCGGCATCAGTCCTGTGAGTCTTTGGGCTTGTGCGGCCGGGGGTGGGGCCTACGCTGAGGCGCATGCACGCAGGACTGTGGGTTGGTTTGTTGATTGGGGCCGCGGTGACCGGAGCGGGGCGGGCTGAAGCCGGCGCCCGGAACCGGGATGCGGCGGGGGCGGGAAGTTCCCGCCCGAACGTGGTGGTGATTATCACGGACGATCAGCGTTGGGATGCCTTGGGTTGCGCCGGGCATCCCTTGTTGAAGACGCCGAACCTGGACCGGCTGGCGGCGGAGGGGGCCCGGTTCGCCAACGCGTTTGTGACCACTTCGCTGTGTTCGCCCAGCCGGGCTTCGATGGTGAGCGGGTTGTATGCTCATCGCCACGGGGTGCAGAACAATTTCACGGAGTACCCGGACGATTTGCCGGGCTATCCCAAACGGCTGCGGGAGGCGGGCTATGAAACGGCGTATTTTGGCAAGTGGCACATGGGCGAGACGAACGACGCGCCGCGCAGCGGGTTTGATTATTGGATGAGCCACCGCGGCCAGGGGCGGTACTTCGACAATGAATGGAATATCAACGGCCGGCGCGAGTTTATCAAAGGGTACTATACGACGGTGCTGACCGAGCACGTGGTGGCGTGGTTGAAGGGGCGGCACTCGAAGCCCTTTCTGCTGGTGGTGGGGCAGAAGGCGCCGCACGGCGGGCCGATTGAGCCGGAGCCGCGATTTGAGCACGCGTTTGACGGCGTGTCCGTGCCGAAGCCGGGGAACTACGATGCGTGGGTCAAGGGCAAGCCGGCCTGGCTGGCGGAGAGCCACCCCACCTGGCACGGCGCGGGCGGGCCGCTCTACAATTACCACGACTACGACCGGTTTGTGCGCGCCTACCTGGGCACGCTGCTGTCGGTGGACGAAAGCGTGGGGCGGATTTATGAGGCGCTGCGCGAGACCGGACGGTTGGATCGGACCTTGATCCTGTTCACTTCCGACAACGGGTTTGCGCTGGGGGAACACGGGCGCGTGGACAAACGGACGATGTATGAGGAAAGCATCCGGGTGCCGCTGCTGGTGCGGTATCCGCCCCTGATCCCGAAGCCGGTGGTGATCGAATCCCTGGTGCTGAACCTCGACCTGGCGCCTTCCATTCTTGACATTTGCGGAGCGCGGCAGCTCAAAGGGATTGACGGGCGGTCGTGGAAGCCGTTGTTGCAGGGCAAAACCCGGGGCTGGCGCAAGTCCTTTCTCTACTTCTACGACTACGAACGCGAGTTCCCTTACACGCCCAACGTGCGGGGCGTGAGGACCGCTGACTGGAAATACATCCGTTATCCTCACGGCGATGGCAGCCCGGACCGCTACACCGCCGAGTTGTATCATTTGGCCACGGACCCCTTGGAAATGCGCAACCTGGTGGACGAGCCGGCTGCGCAGGCCAAGCTGGCTGAATTGAGAAAAGAACTTGAGCGGCTGCAGCGGCGGCACGGCGCGTGGCCGGACCGCATGCCGGTGGACGGCGGCATCATCAACATCCTGCCGAAATTCTAGCCGCTCGAGGTGCGGGCGGCGTCAGGCCGCGCCGAAACCCTGAGCAACGCAACGCGGGCCGAGAGCGGGCACCGCAAGGGGGCGGTTCGGCGTCTCAGGGCTTTTTGACCTGCAGGCGGTAGAATTGCGGGGTTGGGGGCATGGGGCTGTTGGTATAGCTCTGGATGGTGAAGGGAAGGTCAACGGCTCCATCCAAGGGGGCGAAGGGGCCGGCGAGGTTGGTGGCAGCCCAGACGGTGTAAAGCCGGTTGGAAACGGTGCTCCAACTCAGGCGACAACCTCCTCCGTTGGCGAGGGCCTGGGCCGAGAGGAGGAGTTGGCTCTGCGGGTCATTGGGGTCCAGGCCGGCGAGGTAAGACTGCCAAAGCGGCATGCCGTTGGCCCCAAGGTTCGTCACCGCGTTTTCGAAGTCGTTGGTGTAACCCTGGAGGGCCAGCCACCAATGCGGGGTTGGATAATTGGTGGTCAACACCTCGGCGAAAACGGCCATGACGGTCCGGTCGCGGTCCATGACCAGCAGCAGGGGATTGACGGAGCCCGAGGCATCGCCGGTCCATTCGGTGAACTGAAACCACGTCGCTGGCGTGGCCTGCACTTCGACGGCCGAGCCTGCGGTGTAAGTCCCGCTGGCCGGGCTGACGCTTCCCCAGGCTGGATTGTTGACCGTCACACTGAGCGCGCAGGTGGGAGCCGGGGCGATGGCGACGTCGAAACTGCCCAGGACTGTCCGGGGCGTGGTGTTGTTGTAGGTGTCTTCCACCTCGTTTTCCAACAAGACCACAGAGTAGGTGCCGTTGTCCGCTTCGTCCCAGGTTCCGGCCGGTGCGGGGATGGAGTAGGTGGCGGTGAGGGGGGAGCCGTCGGTGGGGAGGTCGGCTCCGACGAACTCCACGAGATTGGAATAGCCGTTCGGGCCGGTGACGACGAGGTCGGCGGGTCCCAGGCTGGCGAGGCGGACGGCGGTGTTGTCGGTGTAAGTCACGCTGCAGGAATGGCTGGGCGCGCCCGCCGCGGTGAGGTTGGCGACACTCAGGGTGGGAACCGGCGGGGTCGTGTCGAGGGCGCCGCTGGCCAGGACTTCCACATCGTCCAGGTTCCAGCCGATGTCGTTTTGCGATTGGTTGGAGGCCAGGCCCCAGCGCAGCCGGAGGGTGGGACTGCCGGCCACAGTCGCCGGGAGGGCGTATTGGACCTCCTGCCAGGAGTTGTCAGAAATGGCGGTGGAACTCGACCAGACCGTCTGCCAGGACGTGCCGTTGGTGGAGACCTGAATGGAAGCGACGTCGTTGATTTTGGTGCGGAGCCAGCGTTTGAACCTCAAGGTTGCCGAGGTGCCCCCCGAGCAGTTGATGGGTGGGGTGGTGGCGTATTTCACCGACAAATTGTTGGGATAATTACCGCTCAGATTGTAGCCAATGATTTTGGCGCCGGTAAACCCGCTGGTGGGGCCGCCACTGGCATAGGAAGGCGTGCCGTATTCCCACTGGGGTTCCAGGGTCCAGCCCGGGTCCGTGTCCAGGTTGGCTGTGTAAAGCGTGACCGGCACGGCGACGGTGAACTCTCCCAGCATGCCCGGCGCCACCCACGCTCCCTCGGTGTCCGCCACCTGATTGGTCTGCATCCAGACCGTGTAGGTGCCGTTGTCGGCGGGCAGCCACGTGTCGCCGTTGGGCGGCGGGGCGGCATAGGTTGCCACGCGAGGCGTGCCGTCCGTGGTTGCGTCCACCGACAGGAACTGGGCCAAACGATCGTAGCCTTTTGGGCCGGTGATGCGGACATCGTTGGAATCGAGGCTGGCGACCGCCACCGCAGTGTTGTCCGAATAGATGACGCTGAAGGCCTTGGCGCGCAGACCGGACTGCGTGAGGTCAGTGATCTGCAACTCCGCCACCGGCGGCGCCACATAGCCGGTGGGGGCCACGAGATAACCGCTGATGAAGTATTGGCCCAGGCTTCCATAGGCGGTGTAGCCGGTGGGGGTGGAGCTGAACGGGTCGCCGGCTCCAGAGTTGCGAACGTGGAGATAGTATTTTCCCTCGCTGAGGTTGGTTTGGATCAGGGCCGTGGTCAGGTCCGGGGGATTGTTGGCAAGCAGCAACGCACCCGCTTCGTTGTAAAGCTGCAGCAGCACGTCCAGATTCCCTCCTTTTGTTCCCGACGGCGTAATCCAGGGCTTCACGCTCAGGCTGACGGTTCCCGAGCCGGTTACGAAGGAGAAGACGTCCAAATCGGTGCCCCGCTCGAACACGCCCTTGTTGGCGGTATTGGTGTTGGCGGGGTCGTTTTCGGGCGTGGTCGAGACAATGTTGGTGCCGCCGCTGAGGACCAGCGCGGTGGCCGTGCCGGCGCTGTTTGCGTGATCATCCGAACGATACGAGATTTTTCCCGCGATGGTCGCCAGGTCATCCTGGGTGTTGTTGGCGAGATAGTATTCGCCCTTGGACCACTGGCTGACATTCCGTCCGTAACCCGTGCCCATTAAAGGTCCCCAGGAGATGTCGCCGCTGCCATGCCCGCCGTAGTATTCCGTTCCGTCGGTTTTGCCGTCATGGCTGAGTCCCAGGTTATGCCCGATTTCATGCGAGGCGGCCTCGGCGATGTAGGACTCGACGTTGCTGAGATTGCCGGGATAAATCCACGCCGGCCGGTACTTGGCGTAAGTCGTCGTGCCGAAGGCGTTGACGTAGGCGACCCCGCCCGCGGTATTGTACGGGTTCGGATCGCCGTTGGCGTCCGTCGTGCGTGTGATCAGCGCCACCGCCGTTCGCGTGGTAAATGTGGCCGGCCGTTCGGTGGTGACGTCAATGTTGAAGGGCGCATAATCCTCCGCCACGCGCTGCCAGATGCGCTTGATGGCGAGTTGTTCGGCGTCGCTGAACGTCGTCAGGTCCGAATCGGTGCTGAACGGGACGGCGGGAATTTCGGTTCGTCCGACGACCGTGTTCCATTCCGTGTTGACGACCGTTTCGCCGCAAAAGTTGAGGTAGAGCACATTGGAGGCGCCCGGGCGGCTGTGGAAGACCAAGTGCGGGGGAAAGGGGCTTACCGGCACCGCGGCCTCGCCAAGCGGGGGCGGTTCGTCCGGTTCCGGGGTTGGGTCCGCGAGCTGCAGGTCGCAGGCATAGAGGATGCCGCCCCCGGCATCCGCGTGGAGCGAGGGGAGGTCCTGTTCCGTGAAGTGGAAGCTCCGCAGCCAGGCCAAGGCTCGCTCCTGCGCCTGCGGCGGCAGAGCCTCGAGTTGAGACCGGAACCGGCCGGCTGGCAGCTCGTCCAACTGCCTGGGACCCCCAACGGGGTACTGGCGGATGCTGGACGGCGGAGGCTGTGCGGCTGCCTGGGCGAGCCCCAACAGGGCTGCAGAAATGGCCGCGATGATCACTCCCGTAAGGAAACGGGCGTGGAGTTGCCTGCTGAAGGTGTTGTGGGACGGATGCATGAAAGGGCCGCTGGCCGCTGAGCCGGCACTCAAGCCGGCTGCCGGCGGCTGGTCGGAGATCAACACTCGGTTCAGACTTATGTCTGGGCTTGTTTGGTTGCCCATGTCGTATCCTGATTAGCAGGAGCGGTGCCAGTAGCATAATCAAGACCGATACCCCCGGGGTGTCAAATGGGTTTGCCAGGCGGCGGGTAGGCGCGACGGCAATGTCCTCTGCGCGAAGGAGATGGGGATGGCCGGCGTCTTTGGAGCTGGCTTGGCCGGCGTCTTTATTCTAGCCTGAGGCTGACGGTCTGTATGGCTGAAGGAACAAACAGAGTCTTGCTCATTGAGCATGAGGCGGGCTACGCCCACTACCTGGGCGAGGTCTTGAGCCAAGCGCGGGACCCCGGGCTGGAAGTCGTAACGGCCTCGAGCTTGCGGGCCGGCCTTGGGTTTCTCAAGGAATCCGCGTTCGACGTGATTCTCCTGGAGCTGGCGGTGCCGGACGGGGCGGGGCTGGGCAATCTGGCGGTGTTGCGGGCGGTGGCGCCCCGGACGCCGGTCATCGTGCTTGGAAGCAGCGAAGACGAAACCATTGCCTTGGAGGCGCTGAGTTCCGGGGCGCGGGATTACGTGGTCAAGCACCAGATTACGGGTCCCTGGCTGGAGCGCTCGATCCGCTACGCGGTGGAGCGTCACCGCATGGACCAGGCGTTGCTGGAGGCGGAGGAGCGGTATCACAGCATCTTTGATCACCTCGTCGAGGGCATCTTCCAGACCACGCCGGAGGGGCGGTACCTCATGGCGAACGCCGCCTTGGCGCGCATTTATGGATACGCTTCGCCGGAGGAGCTGGTGGCCAGTCTGACCGACATCCGGAGCAAACTTTATGTCGAGCCCGGACGGCGGGACGAGTTTGTCCGCCTCATGCAGGAGCAGGAGGCGCTGACCGGCTTTGAATCGCAGGTGTACCGGAAGGACGGCTCGATCATCTGGATTTCGGAGAATTGCCGGGCGATTCGGGATGAAACCGGCCGGCTGCTTTATTACGAGGGGACGGTCGAAGACATCACCCAGCGGCGGGAAGCCGAGGAGCGGCTGCGCGAGTCGGAGGTGCTCTACCATTCGCTGGTGGAAAACCTGCCCCAGAACATTTTCCGCAAGGACCTGGCGGGCCGGTTCACCTTCGCCAACCAGCAGTTTTGCCGGATGCTGGGCCGGCCGTTGGAGGAGATCGTCGGCAAGACCGATTATGACTTTTTTCCGCCCGAACTGGCCGCCAAGTATCAACAGGACGATCGCCAGGTGATTGCGACCGGCCAGCCTTACGAGACGGTCGAGGAACACCAACCGCTGGGCCGCGAGAAGGTTTACGTTCAGGTGGTCAAGACGCCGCTGCGGAGCCCCGACGGGAAAACGGTGGTGGGGTTGCAGGCGATATTCTGGGACATTACGCGTCAGCGGCTCGCCGAGGAGGAGCTGCGGCGGGCGAACGCCGAGCTGGCGCGCAGCCGGCAGGAACTGCATGCCCGGAACCAGCGAATGGAGGAGGACCTCCACATGGCGCGCGAGTTCCAGCTCAAGATGCTGCCGCAAACCTACCCTGTCTTTCCGTGCCCCGGTTCGGATGGAAGCGCCTTCTCTTTCACCCACCGGTATCTGCCCACGGGGAGTGTGGGGGGCGACTTTTTCACCCTGTCGGCTCTTTCGGAGACGCAGGCCAGCGTTTTTTTCTGTGACGTGGCGGGTCATGGCGTTCAGGCGGCGCTGGTCACCTCGATGATCCGGGCGTTGCTGGAGGAACTGAAATCGTTGGCCGGCCAGCCGGGGGCCTTCCTCACCAAACTCAACTCGGACCTTCGAGCCATTCTGCAGCATGCAGGAGCGCCGTTGCTGACCACGGCCTTCTATTTTGTGGCCGACTGGGCAACCGGAGTCCTGCAGTATGCCAACGCGGGACATTTAAGGCCCTTTCATTTGCGCCGACGCGCCCGGCAGGTGGTCCCGCTTTCGAATGCCTTTGGGTACAGCCAGCCCCCGTTGGGACTGTTGAGCGATACGGTTTACCTGAGCTCGGAGGCGATTCTGAGCCCCGGGGATGGCGTGTTGCTGTTTACCGATGGGCTGGTGGATGTGGAGAATCCGCAAGGGCAATTCTTTACGGAGCAAATGCTTGCATCCGCCATCGAATCCGCCCTTTCCCTCCACTCCAGCGCCCTGCTGGACAAACTGCTGGAGCAGACCCGGCTTTTTGGCGGCGATCAACCCTACCAGGATGACGTTTGCCTGGTGGCGATGGACTATCATGGATGCGGGGGATAAAAAAAGCGGGGTTTCGCGCTTTTGTCCTTTACCCGTCCGCGGATTGGGCTAAGTTGATAGTGGCCCGCCCGGTATGGCGGGCCGCGAATGGAATACCAAAGTTGCGACCTGGCTGGATCGAAAACCGGTTGGCACACAAACCGGTGGGGTCGCGCCAATTCGCAACCGGTGCCTTCGGCCCGGGCGGCCGGGGAGGGGGTTCCATCGCTTCTTCGCCTAAACGTTCACCTTATCTTTTTAGAGAACCAGAGGAGTCTGTTCCCATGGACCTGCATCATCCCATCCTGAGGGAGTTCCCCGAACACCGCGAGACCATCAAGCGCCTGAAAGGCACCGACGCGCATTTTCGCAGTGTGTTCGACGAATATCACCGGCTGGATGACGAAATCTATCGCATTGAAGAGGAAATTGACTTTGCCACCGACCAGGAAATCGAGGAGTTGAAGATGCGTCGGGCCAAACTCAAGGATTACATCTACCACGTCATCCGCCATGCCCCGCCGGTTTGCCCGGTGTGTGAGGGAACGGGGTTGGCCCGCCAGGGGGAATCGCAAAACACGGCCAATGCCCTTTCCTGAGCGCGCTTTTGCCCTTGGGAGGAACCGCCGCGAGATTGCGGCGGTTTTTTTTTGAATTGAATTTTGCCGCAAATGTCTTATCATTGAATTGCTTGAAGCAGCCGATGCCAGTCTTGCTGGTGACCGGGCAACAGTGGGGAAGCCCTGGGGTCCTGCTTCGGGCCAAACCTGATCTAAAGGAAGTCAAACTATGATCAAATCGTTGGAAGTCATCACGGAGACCGTGTCCAATCCCAAACCGCCCTTCCGCAAGGTGGATAACCAGCCCAAGAAGGCTCAGAAACACCGGTACGAGCGGCGCAAGATCAAAGCCTACCTGAATCTCGGGGAATGGACCTCAACCGAGGTGGCCTGATCGGACGATTCCCTCTTAACAGAAAAAGAAGCCACGCTGCGGCGTGGCTTTTCTTTTGGGCGGAAAGAGTGTTCAGCCGGGCCCGGCTCGGCCGCCCCTTCCCGGGCCCCGTGTCCCGGACGGGCCATCGCCCAAAAGAACAAACCCGCCGGCGGTTCAGGCGGCGGGTTTGCAAAGGATGACACCGGGTCCGGATTATTTCATCAACAGCATCTGGCGCGCGCGTTTGATGGCGCGGTTGAGGCGCCGCTGGTAATGGGCGGGCAGGCCGGTGTATTTGCGGGGCAGAATCCGTCCCTGTTCGGTCACAAACTGGCGGAGCAGGTTGGTATTCTTGAAATCCAGCGCGTCCACGGTGAAGTCAATCTTCGGCTTCGGCCGGGGCGTGCGGGTTTCGGAGTACGCCGAGCGGCCGCGCTTTTCAGGTTTTTGGTCGGGACGAGTTTTGCGGGGCATAAGGGGTTACTTGATTTCGCGATGGAGAGTATGGCGGCGCAAGGCCGGGTTGTACTTCTTCAACTCGAGTTTTTCGGTTTTCAATTTCTTGTTTCGAGTCGTGGTGTACCGCGAAGGGGATTTGCCTTCCTTGCGGGCTTCCGTGCATTCAATGGTGATGATTTCCCGGGGCATAAATCACTCCTTTTCCTTGGCTTTCTCCTCGCCTTCCTCCTCTTCGGGCTCGATTTCGGCCAGGCCGACGGAGTCCACGGTGCCCAGGGCGCCCAGGCGGCGCTGGCGCGTGGCGCCGTCGCGTTCGAGCTGGGCCTGGGCCTGGACGGTGAAGCGGGTCCAGGGGATGGCGTCGAGGCGGGACTTGGGAATCGGTTTGCCCGTCAGTTCGCAAATCCCGTAGGTGTTCTTTTCAATGCGCTTCAGCGCTTCCTCAATCTCATAAACCGCGTCCTGGTCGGCGGAGAGCAGACTGAGGGCGAAGTCGCGGTCAAAATTGTCCGTGCCGGAATCCGCCATGTGGAGGCTGTAGCCGGCCATTTCCTGGGCGGATTCCTTGGCCAAGCCGTTCATCTGGCGAACGAGCTGGTCTCGAAGCTCAATCAGTCGGTTGTAATACTTCACCCATTCGGGCTTGATTTTGACCTCGCCGTTCTTCTTCTGCTTCGCCACGGGGCGGCCGAGAATCGCCGCGGCCGTGGCCGCGCCGTGCGGCTTGCTGGCCACCGGCTTCTTGCTGACGACTTTCTTCTTCGTTGTCACAACTCAACAAACTGGCTCTCAGATCGTTTACTTGATCACCCTTCCAACGGGTCATGATTCCACGCAAGCCCGTCCAAAGGGTGGGCGAATGTAGCAAAGGAAAATAAAACCGCTAGCGAAATTTTCAAAAACTTTTTGATCGGGGCGCATCTCAGTTTCTTGCAGGGGGGGGTGTAAGCTGGGGCCATGACAACAACCTCCCTTACGCCCCCAGCCACCACTCGCACCGCCACCACCGCTCGGCCCTCCGCCCCAGCCACCCCAACCCCCGAACCCTTGGCCGTGCTGGCCGCCCGCCTGGCTGGGA
>JARKQH010000457.1 GCA_029974925.1 Verrucomicrobiota bacterium | reverse complement strand
GCCCAACCTCAAGGCGTTCAAGCACAACGCCATGGCGGCTACTTCCCGCCAAATGCTGGACGACTTTGCCCGCGCCCGCCAACTGGCCATCAGCCAGCGCACGGTCGTCTTCATGGTTTTCGTCCCGCCCAACTTCTGGACGCACCCCAATTACGGCGTGAACTGGACGCCGGAGGATTTTCAGGCCGCCACCAACCTGTTTGACAAACAACTCATCGGCTACAATTTCGTTGCCTTGCGGTCCCTTGGGGACCAGCCGGGCCGCAATATGCCACGGTATCTTTCCTCCTGGAAGACGCTGCCTGAGGGGGTCTTCATTTCGCTGCAAAAATTTGGGAATCCGCGGCAGTTCAACCCGCCTCCCATTAGGAACAACGTGACGGGCGAGGTCTTCCCCATCTACGCGTTCGCGGCGACCAACACGATTCCTTTTCCCTTGGAGACCACGCGCCCGTCCAACGACTTGCAGGCGCCTTACATTCCGCTCTATTACATCGCCTTCAACCACCTTGGACAGTTGGTGGATGCGCAAGGCCAGCCCACGGGGGCCAACGAGGTCATCCCCCTGGCGCTCGGCAATGTCTCCTTCGCGCGCGACCCGGTCACCAAAGCGGTGGTCCGGTCCGCGCCCTCGGTCAACGAGAATCCGCCGGGCAACAGCACCAACAGCTTCAATCTGGTCAACATTGACTGGCTGACCGGCCGGGCCCGCATGGTGCGGCAGGAGGTTCAATGAAACGTCGTTTCCATTCTTTCCCCAGCCGGGCCGGGCATCCGGCTGCCGCGGCTTTCACCATGATTGAAATCGCGATCAGCCTGGCGATCATCGGGTTTGCGCTGGTGGCGATCATCGGCATTCTGCCCACCGGGATGTCGGTGCAACGCGAGAACCGCGAGGAAACCATCATCAACCAGGACGCGACGGTGTTCATGAATGCCATCCGCAACGGCGAGCGGGGGCTGGATGATCTCACCAACTATGTGGTTTCGATCACCAACACCATTTATCTTTACGACCTGAATGGCCGGCGCAGCCTGGTGGGCACGTATTGGTACACGCCCGCGGCTTCCTCAACCGCCCAGCCGTTTCCGCTGAGCAGTGGCGCGCGGATTATCGGCCTGCTCAGCACGCCCCGCTGCATCACCCTGCCGGACGGTTCCTATTACAGCAATTATGTGGTGGCGAATGTCCGGGCGTTGAGCGGTCCGGCCAGTGAGAAGTTTCCCCAGACCAACCCGGACGTGCAGGAACTGGCCTTGAATTACCGCCTCATTCCCGAGGTGGCGCCTTACGGCACGAACCATTTTGATCCCCACTGGACCAACTTCCTGGACCCCGTCTTGTACAATCCAGTGGTGCTGACCAACGAAATCGTGGCGCGGTCCAATTATTTTCTCGTTGCCACCAACATGCAAAACAGCATTCACGACGTGCGGCTGACCTTCCGCTGGCCGCGCCTGCCGACGCAGGCCATCGGCAACGGCCGGCAGAGTTTTCGCACCAGCGCGGGCGGCCGGCTGACCCGCGTTGTGGAACCGGGATACAACCCGAATGCTCCCGAGTATTGGCTGCACTTTTTTGAGCCGCGCAACTACGCCAGGAACCCATGAAGCCGCTCTTCCGCATCCCCATTTTGCTCCGCCGGAGGCGGCGGAGCGCCTTTTCGCTGGTGGAAATTCTGGTGACCGTCGCCCTGCTGTCCTTTATCGTGCTGGGTTTGCTGGCGATGTTCCATCAGACCCAGCGCGCGTTTCGTTCGAGCATCACGCAGACGGACGTTCTGGAAGCGGGCCGCGCGCTCACCGAGATCATCGGTCGCGAGCTGGAGCAGATGCGCCCGTGTCCGTCGCCCTACGCGGTGAACGGGAATTTCTGGTTCAGCACGAACTTTTTTGCCGAAATCGCGCCCGGCTTCGACCAGCCGTTGTTGCAGGACCTGCCGGGTGTCAACGTCGCCCGGACCAATGTGGTCCAGCGGTTCTTCTTTCTGACTCGGGAAAGTCAGAGATGGGAGGGAATCGGCTACCAGGTGCTGCCGGACGTTGACAACTCGGGAGTGGGCACCCTGTACCGGTTCCAGGCCACCGCGCCGCTTCGTCACGGCCCGGTTTTGAGCGGGATGTTCAAGGACCAGGCCGCCCTGGCGCGGCAGAATGTTCTGTCGCAGCAGCCCGTCACCAATTTGTCGCGCATGGTGGACGGGGTGGTCCACCTGCGCGTGCGCGCGTTTGCCACCAATGGTTTTATTGTCACCCGCCAAGGGGGCACCAACGGTTTCTGGGTGCCATCCGTGGCTGGCAAGGCCGAGGAGTTCATCCCGGTGCCGAACACCGCGGTGTTCGCC
>JARKQH010000439.1 GCA_029974925.1 Verrucomicrobiota bacterium | reverse complement strand
GTTCTACGCGCCGCCACTTCCGGCCCCGGCCCCGCGCAAGCCGAAGACGTTTGCTTTGGAGTTTCGTGCTGGCGACAGGGGTGGCCGGGGTTTGCTGGTATTGGTTGAGCCCCGGCACCTCAACGCGTCCGGAACCCCGAGGGCCGGCCTTGCAACCAGCCCGGACAGTGGGGGGCGCCATAACCGCGACCCCATCCCCCTCACCGAACAAGGCCGTCATGGAGAGGGGGCTCGCCGCCGTCCCGACCCAAACTGTTGTCAGAAATTTTCCAGCCCCTGCGCAACCAAGCGCTACGAATGCCACCACCCCCGAACCGCTGCGCAAGGCGCCGGAACCCTCTCGCCTGCTGGCTCCGCCCAGGCTCCGCTCGTCCCCGGAAACGTCCGCCGGTCAACTCGACATGGAGCGTTTTCCACGCCCGGTCCAGGATTGGCTCGAAGCCCAGGTCGCGCTCGCCCGCCAGGCGATCTCCCCCGGTTCGATTGACGGCCTGGTCGGGCCGCAAACCCGGGCGGCGCTTCGGGCCTTTCAGCACGCCCACTCTCTGCCCCCCAGCGGGGAGCTCGACGCGGCCACCCGTGCCGCGCTGGTGTTGGACACGCCGGTTTATACCAACGTGGTGGTCTCGGCGGATGACCTCAGCCGGCTCCAGCCCGTGAGCCCCTCGTGGCTCGGCAAATCCCGCCAGTCCGCCCTCGAATACGAGTCCCTCCTGGAGTTGCTGGCCGAAAAATCCCAGGCTCATCCCAGCCTGATCCGGCGCCTGAATCCGGCCACGGATTGGGCCCGGGTCTCGCCCGAGACGCGGGTCGTTGTGCCATGCGTCAACCGGAGTGTTCCATCGGAAAAAGCGGCATTCGTCCGCATCCGACTGGCGGAGCGCAGCTTGCAGGCTTTTGGCAGCCAGTCCAACTTGCTGGCTCACTTCCCCTGCAGCATTGCCCGCATGGTCGAAAAGCGGCCACTGGGAGAGCTGCGCGTGGTCGTGGTCATTTCCAATCCCAACTACACGTTCGACCCTGAGCTGTTTCCCGAGTCGCCCGAAGCTCGAAGTCTTTCCAACAAACTGGTCATTCCCCCGGGTCCGAACAATCCCGTAGGCGTTGCGTGGATCGGGCTCGACCGCCCGGGCTATGGCATCCATGGCACTCCTAGTCCGGAACAGGTCGGACGAACCGAGTCCCATGGTTGTTTTCGCCTGGCCAATTGGAACGCGGCCCTCTTGGTTGAACTGGCCTGGGTGGGCATGCCGGTCTATGTGGAGCCCTGACTGATTCCAAATGACGCGGGCTTCCTGGATGGTTTCCGGAACGGCGAGGCGCCAGGACCGCAAAATGTTCGGGGCTGGGGAAGGAGGTTGGTTGAAGTTGGGGGCCAGGGTCTTTAGAGTGACGTCCAACGCATGAGTGAAGCACTGGAACGTCTGAATTCCACCGTGAACGGCTATGTTTGGGGCTGGCCGATGATCGGGTTGCTAATGGGCACGGGACTCCTTCTGACCGTGATGACCGGGGCGGTGCAGTTCCGCCGCCTGGCTTTTGCCTTGCGCGAGGTGCTGGGCAAGGTTGCCCAACGCGGCGGTGGGCAGGGGGATGTCCGCCCGTTTCAGGCGGTTGCCACCGCTTTGGCCTCGACGGTGGGGGTCGGCAACATCGCCGGGGTGGCCACGGCGATTGGCCTCGGCGGGCCGGGTGCGGTGTTCTGGCTTTGGGTTTCCGGCCTGTTGGGCATGGCGACAAAATACGCGGAAATTGTGGTGGCGTTGCATTATCGGGAACCTGACGCCCAGGGAGCAATGCGCGGCGGAGCGATGTATGTTCTGAAGAAAGGCCTGGGCATGCCCTGGTTTGGCAGCGTGTTTGCCTTGCTCACCGCACTGGCGGCCTTCGGCATCGGGAACATGGTTCAGGCGCATTCAGTTGCCGACGCCCTCCAGGCTACCTTCAGGATTCCGCCGTGGTTCACCGGCATGACGCTGGTCGTTCTGACCGCGACGGTGATTCTGGGCGGAATCAAGTCCATCGCCAGAGTCACCCAATGGTTGGTGCCGTTCATGGCAGCCATTTATCTGGCGGGGGCGGTGGTCGTGATGGTCCTCTGCGCCGGCCGCCTGCCGGAGGCATTCCGCCTGATTTTCCAAGGCGCGTTTAGCGGCACGGCGGCAGTCGGCGGATTTGCCGGGAGCACCGTGATGATGGCCCTGCGCTACGGCATTGCCCGCGGGCTCTTCTCGAACGAAGCGGGGCTCGGCAGCGCCCCCATGGCGCACTGCGCGGCAGACACCGACCATCCCGTGCGGCAGGGGATGTACGGCATCTTCGAGGTGTTCGTGGACACCCTGCTGATTTGCACTGCGACGGCCCTGGTCATTCTGCTGACGGGCATGTGGGACAGCGGTTTGTCCGGCGCGGCTTTGTCCGTCAAGGCATTCGAGAGCGGCTTGCCCGGCACGTTTGGTGACGTGGTGGTCACCTGCGGGCTGGTCCTGTTTGCGTATTCCACCCTGCTGGGCTGGAGTTACTATGGCGAGACTGGAATTGTTTATCTGCTGGGCGTCCGGGCCGCGTTGCCCTACCGCGTTGCCTGGCTGGGGTTTGTTTACCTGGGCGCCACCGGCTCGCTGCGCCTGGTGTGGGATATTGCTGACACGCTGAACGGCCTGATGGCCATTCCCAATCTGATTGCCTTGCTGGCCTCGATTCCGCTGCTGCTCCGCCTCCAGCGCGACTTCTTCAGCCGCCCTCAGCGATAGACCCGCACATAGTCCACGCGGAAGCGCTGCGGAAAGACGGTCTCGGCATTCGGCGGTCCGGGCCAATTCCCGCCCACTGCGAGGTTCAAGAGCACAAAATGAGGGCGGTCAAAGACCCATTGCTTTCCCGCAGGCAATGAAGCCGGGGTCACGGTGAAGTAACACCGGCCGTCCACGAACCATTGAATCTGGTTGGTCCGCCACTCGACGGCAAAGATGTGAAAGTCGTCAGCGACCGCCACCCCGCCGGGGAACGTGTAGGATTGGCTGATCCCGCCGCCGCCGGAGTAACCGGGGCCGTGCACGGTGCCGAAAACCTTGCCGGGCTCCCGCCCGATGTATTCCATGATGTCAATCTCACCGCAAGCCGGCCAGCCGACGGTGTCGAATGCCGCGCCGAGCATCCAAAAGGCCGGCCAAATGCCGGCGCCGCGAGGCACTTGGAGCCTCGCCTCGATCCGCCCATACGTCCAAGACCCTTTATCCTTTGTTTTCAGCCGGGCCGACGTGTATTCACGGGTCCTCCCGTCCCCGCCGGTGAAGGTCTCCTTCCGGGCCTCGATGATGAGCTGGCCGCCCTCAATCCGACAGTTGTTTGTGCGGCTGGTGTAAGTTTGCAGCTCATTATTGCCCCAGCCGCCACCGCCAAGGTCAAACGTCCATTTCGCCGGGTCCGGCGAGCTGCTATCAGGCTGCGAAAACTCGTCCGCCCAAATCAAAGTCCATCCCTCTGCCGGTTCGGACGCCGCGACGGGAGCCGAAACGGCCGCAACCACCGCAACCAATCGAAGCAGCAAGTTCCTCACCTGTTGAAGGGCATGAGTATGAGATGATAAGCACATAAGCAACAGTCGCCCCAGGCGCTGATGGCAGTCACGATAGTTCCTCCTACCCCCCAGGTAAAGCTGGACCTGCCGCGACGCCGACTTCACGCACCCGAGCAAACTCAATCCAAAGCCGGCAGACCGCCGCCCGGCTCCCGAGGTTGCAAGACATTCCCTGCCGCCCCGGAGGGGCTGGCCGGAATGAAGCTCCAGCGAGACGGACGCGCTCCTGCGGACCGAACTCAGCGCAGTTCCTTAAGCAAAAAGGTGTAGGCCAGCGCGGACATGTACGCAGCCTGCCGGTTGTTGGCCGCCCCGCCATGCCCCCCCTCGATATTCTCGTAATACAGGACATCATGCCCCTGCTCCTTCATCCGGGCCACCATTTTGCGGGCATGGCCAGGGTGAACGCGGTCATCCCGAGTGGACGTGGTGAAGAGCACCCGCGGGTAGGGGGTTCCGCGCGCCACCCGGTGATAGGGCGAGTAACGGCTGATGTAGGCCCAATCTTCCGGCTTGTCTGGGTTGCCATATTCATCCATCCAGCTCGCCCCAGCCAGCAGGCGGTTGAATCGTCTCATGTCCAGCAACGGCACCTGGCAGACCACCGCTCCAAACAAATCCGGCCGCTGGGTGAGCATCACGCCCATCAGCAATCCGCCGTTTGACCCTCCTTGGATGCCCAGGTGCCGGGGCGAAGTCACCTTCCGGGCGATCAGGTCTTCCGCCACCGCGATAAAGTCGTCATAGGCCCGCTGCCGATTTTGTTTCCGGGCCGCCTCATGCCACTTGGGACCAAACTCGCCGCCGCCGCGGATGTTGGCGACGACGAATGTTCCCCCCCGCTGCAGCCAGGCCGACCCCACCGAGGCGTTGTAGTTGGGCAAAAGCGGGATTTCGAACCCGCCATACCCGTAGAGCAGCGTCGGGTTCCTGCCATCCAACGGCAGCGCTTTCCGCGACACTTGAAAGTAGGGAACCCGCGTCCCGTCCTTGGACAGGGCCTCGTGCTGGCTGATTTCCAATCCCTCCGCATTAAAGAAGGCGGGCAGGCTCTTGAGTTTTTCCCGTTCTTCCTTCCCAACCGTCCCCAGGTAGAGGCTGGAAGGGGTGAGATAATCGGAAACCGTCAGGAAGTAGTCGTCGGATTCATCCGGGTCAATCCCGTTGATGCTCACCGACCCAAACTCCGGTGTCGCGATCGGGGCTCGCGTCCACTTGCCATTCTCCCGCTTCAACGCCTGCAGCCGGTTCCGCACATTGTCCAGCTCGGTGAGAATCAGATAATGCTTCGTGTCCGTGGTGCCTGCCAGGCTGCGCCGCTCGCTTGGGAGATACAGCGCCTCGAACACCGGCTGCCCGCGCAAACACGACTCGAAGTCCGCTCCCACCAGCGCCCCGGCCGGGAACGTCTGTTTATCCACCGTCCAGTCGGACCGCAGCCGCAGCAGCAGTTGATCCGCGAACGTGCTGAGCCGGGCATCATCGGGTTTGTTAATCTTGACCCACTCGTCGCCGCGCCTGACATGGTCCTCGCTGGTAAAAAACGTTTTGGCCCGCCTAATCAGCTCGTAAGTGAAGCCATGATCATGAACGACGGACACGTCCACCCGCACATCCTCCGCCTTCCCCTCAAAAACCGTTTGCGCGCTGGTCAAAGGAGTGCCGCGCCGCCACTGTTTGATGATCCGAGGGTAGCCGGAGGTCGTCAACGAGCCGGGACCAAAATCAGTGCCGACATACAGCGTATCCCGATTCCTCCAGGCCACGTCGCTCTTGGCCTCGGGCAGGACGAAGCCCCCCGCGACAAACCCAGGCTGCTTGAGGTCAAACTCCCGCACCACCGTGGCGTCGGCCCCGCCGCGCGACAGAAACACCAGGCACCGGTCGTAGCTCGGATACAGCACGCTGTAGCCCTTCCAAACCCAGTTCTCCTTCTCTTCCTCCGCCAACCGGTCCAGGTCCAGAACCACCTCCCAGGCCGGGGCGGCCTTGCGGTATTCCCCCAGCGTGGTGCGCCGCCAGACTCCGCGCGGGTTTTTCTCGTCGCGCCAGAAGTTGTAGAAGAACGCGCCGTGCTTGGCCACGTAAGGAATCCGTTCCTTCGAGTCCAGAATCGCCAGCAAGTTGCTCCGGATGGTCTCGAACTCCGGGGCCCCCTCCAGCTCCTGTGTGCTGACCGCGTTCTGGCTTTTGACCCACTCGAGGGCCCGCTCACCGGTGACGTCTTCCAGCCAAAGGTAGGGGTCCTCCAGTTCAACCGGTTTCGCCGCGTCAGCCGCCGCCAGACCGGAAAGGCAGAATCCCAGAAGACACGCCGCGCCCCAACACCGCGAGGGGGCCAAAGCACCAGCAATCAGGTTTGTCATTGCAGGATTCTAACACCGCCCCGGCGCTTTTCCACATTGAAATCCCCCGCCAAGCCCCTAAATTCACGCATGATGAGCGCCCCACAATACCGCGTGCGCCGGGCCACGCTCGACGATATCGGACAACTGGTCGAGCTGTGGCGTTTGATGCGCTTTCCCGCCGACGAACTCGCGCGACGAGTCACCGAGTTCCAGGTAGCCGAGCACGACGGCCGCGTCGTCGGCGCCGTGGGCCTGCAAATGCTCGAGCGGCAGGGACGCATCCACAGCGAAGGCTTTACCGATTTCGCCCAGGCCGATTCCTTGCGGCCCCTCCTGTGGGAGCGGATTCATTCCCTCGCCACGAACCATGGCCTCTTGCGCTTGTGGACGCAGGAGCAGGCCCCGTTTTGGACTCATTCGGGTATGGCCGCCGCCGGTCCCGAGCAACTGGCCACCCTGCCCCCGGCCTGGCGCGGCCTGGGCGGGGCGTGGCGAATGCTCCAATTGCGCGAAGACCTCGACGCAATCATTGCCGCGGACAAGGAATTTGCGCTGTTCATGGAGGCGGAAAAACAACGCACCCGCCGCGCCTTCCAGCAGGCGCGGGTGCTGAAGCTCATCGCCACGCTAGTCGCGCTGGCTTTGCTGGCCGCGGTGGTCGCCGGCGCCGTCTATGTCATCCGCCACAGCCCTTGGGCCGGCCGTTGACGGGAGGCGGAAATCTTCCGCGTGATAAGAGCTGCGGACCATCGGCCCGCTGGCCACATGCAGAAAGCCCATCGCCCTGGCGCGCACTCCGTAATCCGCGAAACGCTCGGGCGACACGTACTCCGTCACGGGCAGATGCTTCAGCGTCGGCTGCAAATACTGGCCCAGAGTGAGAATGTCACAGCGCGCCGCCCGGAGATCCGCCAGCGCCTCGAACAGCTCCTGCTCGGTCTCGCCCAGCCCCAACATGAGCCCGGACTTGGTGTAAAGGGCGCCTCCGGACCGCTCTTTGACTTTCCGCAACACGCTTAACGAACGGTCGTAAGTCGCCCGGGACCGAACCTGGGGCGTCAGCCGGCGAACCGTCTCGAGGTTGTGGTTGAAGATGTGCGGGGCGGCCGCCAGCACGGCGTCTATGGCGTCATCGCGATCGTTGAAATCAGGCGTCAGGACCTCGATCACCGTTTGCGGATTGAGCCTTCGAACCGCTTCGATGGTCCGTCGAAAATGGTTGGCCCCTCCGTCCGCCAGATCGTCGCGAGCCACCGCCGTAATCACCACATGCTTCAATCCCATGCGGCGGGTCGCTTCCGCCACGCGGTCCGGCTCGTCCGCTTCCAGCGGGAACGGCCGGGCCGTGGTGACCGCGCAAAACCCGCAGGCCCGCGTGCAACGCTCCCCGGCGATCATGAAGGTCGCCGTCCCCGCTTCCCAACACTCCCAATGGTTGGGACACATCGCGCTCTGGCAAACGGTGTGGAGCTTCAGTTCCTGCAACAGAGCCCGGGTTCCCGCGAACCGATCCGTGGTCGGCAGCCGGATGCGCAGCCATTCGGGCAAACGGGGCCGCGGGGGGCAATCAACGGGAATCGAGGCCGGCATGCTTTTGCTCCAGGTTCTTCCAAAATGCGGCGAGTTGATCCGGACCGAAATCCGCCAGAATCTCGCCATCCACGTCTATCACGGGCGCGAGTTCCTGACCCGAAAGCCGGATCATTTCGTCATAAGCGGCTTCGTCGGCCGTCACGTCAATGGCCCGGTATTGGACCTTCCGCTCGTCCAGCCAGCGCATGGCCCTATGACACCAACCACAATAGGGCTTGATGAACAGTCGGACTTGCTTCGGTTTCACATCCATACAGTGCAGTCAGTGCGCCGGTTTTTCAACCGTACCCCGCGGATTTGGCCTGCGGGGCGGATTGCGGTTCACCGGCGGCTGCAAATCAGCCTTTTGCCCCCCTCAATTCGGACCAATCTGGGCCAGGTATTGCTCCGGACTCAACAACGTCTCCACTTCGGCTGGCCGGGTCATTTTCACCTTGAAGAACCAGCCGCCGGCGTAGGGTTCCTTGTTGACCAGGCCGGGATTGCCCGCCAGCTCGGGATTGACCTCGAGAATCTCGCCGCTCACCGGCGAGTAAATGTCGCTCGCCGTTTTCACCGACTCGACCACCGCGCACGACTGCCCGGCCGCCACTTGCCTCCCGGGTTCCGGCAGCTCGACAAAGACAATGTCTGTCAACTCGTGCTGGGCATGGTCGGTGATGCCCACCGTCGCCACGTCGCCCGCAACGCGGACCCACTCGTGGGATTTCGCATACTTCAAATCCGAAGGAACATTCGCCATAAGCTTATTCAGTCAGGGTTCAAGCCAGGGGTCAATCTGCTTTTCGGTAGATCGGTTTGCGCACCACCTCCGCCGCCGCGCGCCGGCCCCGAATCTCAATCTCCACCCGCGTCCCCGGCGCGGCGCACTCGGTCGCAACGTAGCCCAGCCCAATCCCAATCCCCAGCGAGGGGCTTTGCGTGCCGCTGGTCACCACCCCCACCCGCATCCCATCGGCGCCCGCCTTCCAAATGGCGTATTGCGGCCGGGGCGGCGCCGACCGCTCAATCATTTTGAACGCCGCCAGTTTGCGGCTCACGCCCGCCTCCTTCTGCGCGATCAATGCCGACCGGCCGATGAAGTCGCCCTTCTCCAGCGCCACAAAGAAGCCCAGGCCGGCTTCCAAGGGCGTCGTGTTCTCGTCCAATTCGTGCCCGTAAAGAGGATAGCAAACCTCCGTCCGCAACGTATCCCGCGCGCCCAGGCCCGCTGGCTGCGCCCCAAACGGTCTGCCCGCCTCAAGCAACGCGGTCCAAAGCGGCGCCAACAGCCCCGCAGGTGCAACCACCTCGAAGCCGTCCTCGCCGGTGTATCCCGTCCGCGCCACAAACACCTCTTCGCCCCGAAACCTGAATCCGGCCACCTCGTTCTTCTTCAATTCGGTGGCCACGGACACAGCCGTGCCCCGATCCGAGCGCCCCTCACAGCAAACTTCAATAAACCGGCACGACGCCGGGCCTTGCACGGCGATGGCCCCCCATTGCTCGGAAGCATCCTCCACCCGGACCTGCCGCGGGTCCGGCCGTTGCGAACATTGTTCCTGCAGCCAGGCCACATCCGCACGAATCCGCGCGGCATTCACCACCAACAAAAACTCCTCCGGCGCCAGGCAATAGACGTAAAGATCGTCAACCACCCCACCGCTGGGCTTGCACATCAGCGAATACTGCCCCTGTCCGGGCCGCAACCGCCCCACGTCATTGGTCAATATGTAGTTCAGAAAAGCGGCCGCTCCCAAGCCGCGAACAAACACCTCCCCCATGTGCGAAATGTCAAATAGACCCGCCGCCTGCCGCACGGCGAGGTGCTCGGCCACGATGCCCGAGTAATACACAGGCATTTCCCACCCGCCAAATTCGATCAGTTTGGCGCCCAGTTGCTGATGCACGTCAAAAAGAGGCGTTCGCTTCATTATCATCTTGCTGTCTTTCACAATCGTTGAAAAACGTGGCGGAAAGAAATCTCCGCTCCCCCGACACCGGTCGCGAGTGCAGCAGAGTCTAGGCACCGTTCCCGCACTGTAAAGCGCGCGATTTTAGCCTGCCATTTGTCCGTGGCCGGTCGGCGTGCCCTCTTGCTTGCGGCAACACCGCCGTCCGAAGCGATGCTCTACGAATTTTTTTCTGCTCTAAAAAGAGGGGGGGTTGACAAATCCAACGCAACAGACTAGTTTTAATCATAAATAATATTAGTAAGACACTTATGATTGAGGCGCAGCCGTCTAAACTTACTCGAAATGAAGGGCTTAAGCATGGGAACCCATTCCTTTCGGGTACAATCGCCCAGACTTTGGCCGATGAAACCGCCGACCGGTTTTCGGACGACGATTATGAGTTCCTGAAGTTTCACGGGATCTATCAACAGGATGATCGGGACAAACGGAAGGTGGGAAAGCACTACATGCTGATGGTGCGGACCCGTTTTCCGGGGGGCGTCCTCAGCGGGACGCAATACTTGGTGTGCGATGATCTGGCGAGCCGTTACGGCAACAACACGCTGCGGATCACCACCCGCCAGGACTTTCAGTTCCACGGCGTGCTCAAGTCGAACCTGCGGGCAACCATGCGCGCGTTGAACGAGGCGCTTATGACCACCATCGCCGCGTGCGGCGACGTGGCCCGCAACGTCATGGCCCCTCCCACGCCCGCCACCAGCCCGCTGGTGGATGAGGTGCTGGCACAAGCCAGACACCTGTCAAACGTGCTGGCGCCCAAAACGCCCGCCTATCACAGGATTTGGATCGAAGGCCAGGAACTCAATCTCAAGCCCGAGGCTTTGGCCACCTTCGCAGACCCCCTTTACGGCCAAACCTATTTGCCGCGGAAATTCAAGACAGCCTTCGCAATCCCGCCGCTCAACGACGTGGATATTCTGACCAACGACCAGGGCTTTGTGGCCATCGCCGAGGGTGGCAAGCTGGCGGGCTACAACCTGGTCGCCGGCGGCGGGCTGGGCATGTCTCATGGCAACCCCCAGACCTTTCCGCGCCTGGCCGATGTAATCGGCTTTTTCACTCCGGAGCATCTCGAGGCGGTGGCCAAGGCGGTGCTGACCATTCATCGGGACTTTGGCGACCGAACCAACCGCAAACACGCCCGGCTCAAGTATGTCCTCGCCGAGCGCGGCGTGGATTGGTTCCGGTCCGAGCTCGAGCAACGAACCGGGATTCGGTTGCAGCCCGCTCGGCCGTTCCAGTTTACCCGGCAGGGGGACCGGCTGGGCTGGCATGAGCAAACCGACGGCAACTGGTTCCTCGGTTTGTTCATCGAAAATGGCCGGATCAAGGATTCCGACGGGTACCGGCTCAAGACCGGCTTGCGCCGCGTCATCGAAACCTTCCTGCCCGAGGTCCGTCTGACTCCCTCGCAAAATCTCCTGCTGGTCAACGTGCGGCCGGACCAGCGGGCCGGCATGGATGCCCTCCTGGCCGAGCACGGCATTTCCACCTCCAACCCTTTCAGTCGCACGCGGCTGGCCTCGATGGCCTGCCCGGCGCTGCCCACCTGCGGGCTGGCGCTGGCCGAATCCGAGCGCGCTCTGCCGGGCCTCCTGACCCAACTCGAGGCATTGTTGGCCGAACTGGGGCTCCAGGACGACGAGCTGATTGTTCGCATGACCGGCTGCCCGAATGGTTGCTCGCGCCCTTACACGGCCGAAATCGCGTTCGTCGGCAAAGCCCCCAACAAATATCAGCTTTACCTCGGCGGCAACGAGGCTAGCACCCGGCTCAACCGCTTGTACAAGGACGGGCTCAAGAGCGACGAGCTGCTGGCCGAACTGCGCACCGTTCTCTCCCGCTACGTGGCCCAGCGCCGGCCGGGCGAACGCTTTGGTGATTTTTGCGCCCGCGAGCTCTGGAACGACACCACGGTCCCGGCGCCGGCCCGCGCGCTTTGACTGTTCAGTCTCGCAAACGCCCTGCCTTCCATGCCAGCCGCTTCTTCTTTGCAACCGCCCCCTGCCCCGCAGCCGCTTGGGGAATCCACTCCGCCCGCCCCGCCGGCGCAGCCGCCTCGCATGCTCACCCCCGCCGAGGTGCGTGGGCTGGACCAGTCCCTCGGCCGGCAGCCCACGGCGCAAATTCTGCGCTGGGCATGGGAGCGGTTTGGCCCGCGCGCGGCCATCGGCACCAGCTTTCAGGGCGCGGGCCTGGTCATGATGCACCTGGCCAAGCTCAACCGGCTGCCTTTCCCCGTCTTCACACTCGATACGGGCCTGCTTTTTCCCGAAACCGTTGCGCTCAAGCGGCGCCTCGAGGAGTTCTTCGAATTCCCGATCGAAACCCTCGAACCCGATCTCACCGTGGCCGAACAGGCGGACATTCACGGCCCCGAGTTGTGGACGCGCAACCCGGACCTGTGCTGCACCATCCGCAAGGTTCTGCCCCTGCGCGACAAACTCTGCGACCTGGATTGCTGGATCACCGGCCTGCGCCGCCAGCAGTCCGCCACCCGCGCCGACATCGGCGTGGTCGAACTCTACGCCTTCGACGAAGCCTCCGGCCGCGACATCGTCAAACTTAACCCCATGGCCCAGTGGACTCGCGACGAGGTTTGGAATTACCTCCGGCAGCACCGCATCCCCTACAACCCCCTGCATGACCGCGGTTACCGGTCCATCGGCTGCCAGCCGTGCACCACCCTGGCCGCCCCGGACGCCAACGAGCGCGCCGGACGGTGGACCGGCTTCAACAAGGTCGAGTGCGGCATTCACACTTTCCTGCCCAAGAAACTGGATTTCCAAATCTGAGCGAAATGGAAATTGCCGCCGTCCGGCGCCTGTCATAACGTTCCCGCTTGTTTGAATTAGCAAATGGACTACCTGGCCAAACTCGAAAACCAGAGCATCTACATTCTCCGCGAGGCGTTTAACAAGTTCGAACACCTCGCCATGCTCTGGAGCATCGGCAAAGACTCGACCGTCCTCCTGTGGCTCGCCCGCAAGGCCTTCTTCGGCCATGTGCCCTTTCCCCTCGTCCACGTGGACACCACCTACAAAATCCCCTCCATGATCGAATACCGGGACACCCTGGTGAAGAACTGGAAACTCCAGCTTGTGGTCGGCAAGAACGAGCCGGTGCTCAAGAGCGGCGTCACCTACCCCAACGGCAAAGCCACCCGCGTCGAATGCTGCGGCACCCTCAAAAAGGACGCCCTCAAGCAAGTCCTCGACAAACACCACTTCACCGGCGTGATCGTCGGCGTCCGCCGTGACGAAGAGCCCACCCGCGCCAAAGAGCGTTACTTCAGCCCGCGGGACAAGAACATGGAGTGGAACGTCGAGGACCAGCCTCCGGAGCTCTGGGACCAGTTCAAGACCGATTACGAGAAGGGCGCGCACATCCGCATTCACCCCCTGCTGCACTGGACCGAGCTCAACGTCTGGGAATACATCGAACGCGAAAACATCCCGGTCATCCCCCTTTACTTCGCCAACGACCGTGGCGAACGTTACCGCAGCCTCGGCTGCGCCCCCTGCACCTTCCCCATCAAATCCAACGCCCGAACGGTCCGGGAGATCATCCAGGAATTGCGCCAGACGCGCACCCCGGAACGCAGCGGCCGCGCTCAAGACAAGGAAAGCGAAGATGCCTTTGAAAAACTCAGACGTGATGGATACATGTGATCAAACCCGCGGGGCCCTCCTTTCCGCAATCCCGCAGACCGCCTCGCCTCGCGAGGGCGCGGCCGTCAGCCCGCCCGTGCCCGTCCCCGCCGCCGCCCCGGGCAACGGCCAGCCCACCGCGGCCGCCGAGCAACTCAAAATCGTGATTGTCGGCCACGTGGACCACGGCAAGTCCACCTTTGTCGGCCGCCTGTTTCATGATACCGGCTCGCTGCCCGAGGGCAAACTCGAGCAGTTGCAGCTCGCCGCCGAGCGCCGCGGCGTTCCTTTCGAATGGGCCAACCTCATGGACGCCCTCCAGTCGGAGCGGGACCAGAACATCACCATTGACACCGCCCAGATCTGGTTCCGCACCCCCAAACGCCAGTACGTCATCATTGACGCTCCCGGCCACAAGGAGTTCCTCAAGAACATGATTACCGGCGCCGCCAACGCCGAAGCCGCCTTGTTGCTCATTGACGCCCACGAGGGCGTCCAGGAAAACTCGCGCCGTCATGGTTACCTCCTCAACCTCCTGGGCATTCGCCAGATCGCCGTGCTGGTGAACAAGCTCGACCTCGAAAACTACAGCCAGTCCCGCTTCGAGCAGGTGCGCGACGAATACCGCGCCTGGCTCAAAACCATCGGGGTCGAACCCCTGGTCTTCATCCCCATCGCCGCCAAGCACGGCGACAATCTCGCCTCCCTCAGCCCCAACATGCCATGGTGGCAGGGGCCCACCGTGCTCGAAGCCCTCGACGCCTTCCAGCTCGCCGAGCAGCCCAAGGACCAGCCCCTGCGCTTCCCCGTCCAGGACATCTATCGCTTCGACGAACGCCGCATCCTGGCCGGCCGCATCGAATCCGGCACCCTCCGCGTCGGCGACAAACTCGTCTTCTCCCCCACCGACAAAACCAGCACCGTCAAGACCATTGAACGCTGGAACGCCCCGCCCCGCGACTACGCCACCGCCGGCGAGTCCATCGGCATTACCCTCACCGAGCAAATCTTTGTGGCCCGCGGCGCCGTGGCCGCCCATGAAAGCGCCCCCCCTTACGAGCTGTCGAGTTTCAAGGCGCGCCTCTTCTGGCTGGGACGCAAACCCTTCCTGCCCGGCCGCACCTACAAACTCAAACTGGCCACCCAGGAGGTCGAGTGCTCCATCGAGAGCATCCAGAAGGTCATTGACGCTTCCACCCTCGAGCCGGTGGCCCGCGACGTCGCCACCACCGGCGTCGCCCGCCACGAAGTCGCCGAGCTCACCCTCCACACCCGCAAACCCATCGCCTTCGACATCCACTCGGAAATTGTCGCCACGGGCAGATTTGTCATCGTGGACGGCTTCGACGTCTCCGGTGGCGGCATCATCGCCGCCGACAATTACCCCCGGCGCACTCACGACGCCCACACCAAAAGCGACCATATCTATTGGAGCCGCGGCAAGGTCACGCGCGAGCAGCGCGAACTCCGCAACGGCCACGTCGGGTGCGTCCTCTGGCTCACCGGCCTCTCCGGCTCCGGCAAATCCAGCATCGCCACCGAGCTCGAGCGCGAACTCTTCAACCTCGGCCGCCATGCCTACGTCCTGGACGGCGACAATATCCGCCACGGCCTCTGCTCCGACCTCGCTTTCTCGCCCCGCGACCGCACCGAAAACATCCGCCGCGTCGGTGAAGTCGCCAAGTTGTTTGCCGACGCGGGGGTCATCTGCATCACCGCCTTCATTTCCCCTTATCGCGAAGACCGCGACATGGTGCGCAGGCTCCTGCCCCCGGGGCGGTTCATTGAGGTCTTTGTCAACGCCCCCATCGAGGTGTGCGAGCAGCGCGACCCCAAGGGCCTTTACGCCAAGGCTCGCGCGAAGGAAATCAAGGAGTTCACCGGCATCACCGCCCCCTACGAGCCGCCGCTCCACCCCGAACTCGAACTCCGCACCGACCAGCTCTCGATCGCCGAATCCGTCGCCCGCATCCTCGATTACCTCCAGGCGCAGGACGCCGCCGCCACCTTCTCAATCTAACGGCGCACAACCTCGGACCAACCGCTTAAAACGGAACCGGAAGCGGGATGCTCGCCCGGGTTTCGGGTGGCGTTGGGCACGAGCGTTCCCATCCGCAATACCGTCCCACGCCGCCTTTTCCCGCCGCTCACGCGGCCGGGTTCAGCAGCCGCACCTCCCGTTGCGGGAACGGAATCGAAATCTTGCGCGCCCGGAATTCCTCCACCACCGCCTTGTTGATCTCGCCCGCCGCCGGGCCGTATTCCAAGACCGGCACCCACGGCTTGATGGCGATGTTAATCGAGGAATCCGACAGCACCGATACCCGCACCACGGGCGCCGGGTCCTTCAGCACACTGGGCGTGCGCTGCAGCACATCGTTCACCGCGGCCAGCGCCGCGTTGAGGTCCGTGCTGTAGGCCACCCCCACGATAACGTCCAGTTGCCGGATCTTCCCGTAGTTGTGCAGAATTTCGCCAACAATTTTCCGGTTGGGCACCACGATCCGCGACCGGTCCGGATGGCTCAGAATCGTGCTGAACAGTTCAATCGCCTCGACCCGCCCCTCCACCCCTGCCATCTCCACATACTCGCCCACGCGGAACGGGCGCGTGAAGATGATCGTCAACCCCGCAAACAGGTTGCCCAAAATCCCCTGCATCGCAAACGCGACCCCGGCTCCCGCCACGCCCAGTCCGGCGATCAGCGGCAGCAATTGAATCTCGAGATTCGTCAGCGCGATGAGCAAAAACAGCAAGATCACCAGCATCCGCACCAGCCGCAGAATCAGTTGCCGCACCGGCGGCTCCAGCTCCAGCTTCCCCAGCCACCGCTCGCACACCCCCGAAACCCAGCGGGCCGCAAAGAAACCGCCCACCATGATCAAAACCGCCACCAACACCTTCGGCCCATACTGCATGCTGAGGTCTATGGCTTTCTCCTTAACGTGCTCGATTGCTGCAAGTTGATTTGTCATAAGCTTCGCCTGCGCCGCAAATTACCGCCTCCCTCCCTCAATCCCAAGCCCGAAGTGTTTCCCCGCAAGCCCGCGTGCGTGGACGTTCTCGCCAGCCTTCCCCCCACCAGCCCCGGGCATGCACCAGACAAACCCTCGCCCGTGTCTCTGCCCTTTACGGGCGTGACATCCAACCCGAAACCGGTTAACCAATGCCCGACAATTCGCCGCCCCGTGCCGCGTCGCCTCGGTCGGGCGCGCCGCGCGCCGGACGGCAAATGTGCCGTGGCGAAGCAGACGAAGACAGGTTCACTAACGATTCAAAGCTTATGGCTGTCATGCACGAAATTGATTACCGCATTTACGGCGAGGAAATGCAGTTCGTCGAGGTCGAACTCGACCCCATGGAAGCCGCGGTCGCCGAAGCCGGCGGCATGATGTACATGGACGACGGCATTCACATGGAGACCATCTTCGGCGACGGCTCGCAACAGCAGCGCAGCGGCCTGCTCGGGGCCCTGATGGGCGCGGGAAAACGTCTGCTCACCGGGGAGTCGCTCTTCATGACCATTTTCCAAAACCGCGGCCACGGCAAGCGCCGCGTTGCCTTCGGCGCGCCTTATCCGGGCAAGATCATCCCCGTTCATCTCCACGAGATCGGCGGCGAGTTGCTCGCTCAAAAAGACTCCTTCCTCTGCGCCGCTAAAGGCGTCAGCCTCGGCATTGCCTTCACCAAACGTTTCGGCGCCGGACTGTTCGGCGGCGAAGGCTTCATTCTCCAGCGCCTCCAGGGGGACGGCCTCGCCTTCATCCACGCCGGCGGCACCATCCTCCAGCGCGACCTCGCCCCGGGTGAATTGCTTCGCGTGGACACGGGTTGCATCGTCGCCTTCCAGCCCTCTGTCGCATACGACATCCAACTGGTCGGCGGCATCAAAACCGCCCTCTTCGGCGGCGAAGGACTCTTCTTTGCCACTTTGCGCGGACCCGGCCGGGTCTGGCTGCAATCCCTCCCCCTCAGCCGCCTGGCCGGCCGCATCTACGCCGCCGCCCCGCAGGGCGGCGGCCGGGCGCGCGGCGAAGGCTCGATCCTCGGCGGACTCGGCGGCCTGCTGGATGGTGACAACTCCTGAACCCCTTCCCCGCCTCCGATTGCGCGTCTCGGCGGCTGCCGAAACCAGCCTCCGCTCCGGACACCCCTGGCTCTTCGCCGACAGTATCCGCGACCAGAACCGCCCCGGCTCTCCCGGCGAGCTGGCCGTCGTTTACGACCGCCGCAACCGATTCCTCGCCCTCGGTCTGTTCGATCCCGAATCCCCCATCCGCCTCCGGGTGCTCGAAGCCGGCAAACCCCGAAAACTGGATGCCGCGTGGTGGCAGGAACGGCTCGAACGCGCCTGTGCCCTCCGCCGCCCGCTCTTCGACGACCAAACCACCGGCTTTCGCTGGCTCCACGGCGAGAATGACGGCTGGCCCGGCCTGGTGCTGGACCGCTACGCCGACACCCTCGTCCTCAAGCTTTACACCCTCGCGTGGCTGCCGCGCCTCAGTCACCTCCTCGATCTGTTTCGCGCACAGTTTCGACCCGCCCGAATCGTCCTTCGTCTCAGCCGCAATCTTCAGCCCGCCGCTCTCCAGCACTTTAGCCGCTCCGACGGCGACATCCTGGTCGGTCCGCCCCTCGAAGGCCCCGTCTTGTTTCACGAGTCGGGCCTCCTGTTCGAAGCCGACGTCATTCGCGGACAAAAAACCGGTTTCTTCCTCGACCAGCGCGAAAACCGCCGCCAGATCGAATCACTCGCCCGCGGCCGGCGCGTCCTCAATGCCTTCAGCTTCTCCGGCGGCTTCTCCCTCTACGCCGCCCGCGGTGGCGCCGCGGCACTCACGGACCTCGATATCAGCGCGCATGCCCTCGAAGGCGCGCGCCGGAACTTCGCCCTCAACCAGTCCCACCCTTTGGTGTCGGCCTGTGCGCACCATTGCGTCCAGGCCGACGCGTTCGACTGGCTCAGTCAAAACCCGTCGCCCCGCTTCGACCTGGTGATTCTCGATCCCCCCTCCCTCGCCCGGCGCGAAGCCGAGCGCGCCGGTGCGATTCGCGCCTACCAGCGTCTCGCCGCCCTGGGCATCCGCGCCCTGGCGCCCGGCGGCATTCTCCTGGCCTGTTCCTGTTCCGCTCACGTTAGCGCCCCGGAGTTCTTTCAAACCATTCGCCGGGCCGCAGCCCAATCCGGCCGCCCCTCCCTCGAACTGGGAACCGCCACCGAGCCCCCCGACCACCCCGCGACCTTCCCCGAAGCCCATTATCTCAAAGCCATCTTCCTTCACTTCGAACCCCCGCCGCCCTCGGAAGGACCATTTTAATAGACCCTTGCTGCCAACCCGCAAGGAGGCACACATGGGGCGGCTCTCTCGCCAGCCAGTAACGGCATCCTCCGAATTTCTGCTTTCTGTTTTCTGCTTTTTGCTTTCTGCTTTCTGCTTTTTGCTTTTTACTTTCAGGTCTCATCCCTCATCCCCCCTCCCTCCTCCCCCCGTCTCATAGTCGGATAGTCGGATAGTCCCATAGTCCCATTGTCTATGGTCTTTGGTCTATGGTCCATGGTCTCCTAAATCAGCTTTCTGTCTTCTGCTTTCTGCTTTTTACTTTTTACTTTTTACTTTCACGTCTCCCCCCCTCACCCCGTCTTCCCATAAAAATTCACTCCGGCTCTTGACGTCCTCACCTAAATGGCTTACCTAAAGGACAGCAGTTTTCGACTGCCGTGAGGCCCCGAGCCTCGGAGCAAACTGGAAGACAGCAAGGCGCAGTTCGCTCACAGGGTGAGTTTACACTTTGTCTGAAGCGACATAACACGCTTCGCTCAGATCTTTGACAGCGAGGATAGTCCCGGGCATGCCCGGTACGAGATCAGCATTTAGGGCGGGGCCAAAATCCCCGCCAATCGTGTGCAGGACGCGGCACCCGTAAGCGGT